>NZ_JAMYMZ010000035.1:0-61750 GCF_040318825.1 Mesorhizobium sp. M1006 | reverse complement strand
TACCGGTGCGCATGCACGATCGTCGCACATGCGAAAACCGATGGGAATCCAACATCGGACTCTTTTGTCTCGATCAATCCACTAGAGCGCTTGACGCCGCCCGTTTTAATGGCGGGTGACAGATTGCGTTCTTCGGATGGGAGAGTGCCGGTGTCCAGCAGGTTACGTGTGTTCATTAGTAGCACGATGAATGATCTCGGCGATGCGCGTCGGGCCGTGTCTGCACGGCTCAGCTCTCTCAACCTTGAACCCGTCAATGCCGAAAACATGCATCCCGATGGTAGCGCCAGTTGGGACGTCATCCGCGCAGAGATTGAGGCATCTCACCTCTTCGTCTTGCTGAGTGGAGACAGCTACGGTTGGATCCCGCCGACCGGCCCTGGAGGCGGCGAAGGACGATCGGTAACGCATATGGAGGCTCTGTACGCCAAAACGATCGGGCTGCCGATTCTTCCCTTCTTCAAGAAGATCCCGTACGGATCGTCCAACACCACGGTGGAGGCAATAGCGCGCGACTCGTTTCGCCGGGAGGTCGGAGATTGGGAGGCTGGCCGTTTCAGGCAAGAGTTCGAGTGGATTGATGAACTCGAGCGCAAGGTAGGAGACGCTTTGCTTGATCTTTTCCACCGCTCGGTCTTGAAGGAGATGGCCGAGAAGCGGCTCACTGGCATCCGGACACTTACGGGGGCCTCTGGACGGAAATTCGACAGGATGCCGATTCCTACCGGCTTCGTCGGTCTCGACCCGGTGCTCTTAGCTGGCGCAGGCATATCGGTGTCTGCTGGACTGCCGACGGCTAACGTGATGATTGAACTCTTCGGCGCGCGTTTGTCGCTTGGCATCGACGGGGACCGTATCCTCGCGAGGCACCGCTTCGCGGACGTCGCTTCTGCCGTTGAGCGCCGGTTCGGCCGAGCGGAGCTGGAAAGGACTGTGGTTCAAGCATTCGATATGGTGCAAGGTGTGGCGCCGACGCTTGGCCATCTGGCGGCGGTCTCAAGCTTCCGCCACATCGTCACCACTAATTACGACGACCTGTTCGAGCGGGCCAGCGTCGCACGAGGCGTGCCCTACACAGTCCGATCATCGAACGGTGAGGTTCGTGGGGACGGAGAGCAACTCACCATATTTCAGGTCGATGGGTCCGTCGGTAGCCCCTCTTCATTGATTGTCACCGAAGAGGACGCAGCCCACGCTCGCCTCGACAGTCTATACTGGAGTAGCATCGCCCAAGTGATCGGGAATCGACCAGTGATTGTTGTTGGCCACTCACTCCGGGATGAAAATGCGAGACGCGTGTTGGTAGAGCGCGGTAGTGGAGCCGGGCTCTACGTGTCAATCGCCAGTGATCCGATGGACGAGATCCTGCGCGATCGGTTCGGACTTGCGGAATGTGTCGGCACTGCGGACGACTTCCTGCAATCCTACGAGTACGCCCATAGGCAGGCGGAGAGCGGAGCCCTCACCCTGTAGCAATCGTTGCGTCGGCGAGCTACGATCTATACGACCATCCAAAGGCCACGCTAGAAAAACTCGGACGGGTTGGACTGCAAGCGGCCCAAAACAAAGCCCTCACTGTCTGGCGCTGTCTTTGGATCAATTCCATAGTAGAAATGTTCCCCAAGAGCCTCCTATGGATAATTCGATCTACTAAACTGAGTCGTTCCTTAGAGAAGACCGTCTCAGTGTGAAAGTCCCATTTCACACTCTCGGACGATTCGAAGGAATTGTAGCGTCTGCTTTTAGGAGCCTGCATAACAGTCCGCAACGACCGACAACGGGCGCAGAGCCGGCATTGGTTCGGGGCAGATCAGCTCGTCTTTTGTGCCCTGTGTTTCGGATTGCCGCCGGCAAGTTGCTTCAATGCATTTGCCCGCCTAGAAAGGTGCCCCCTCGGACTCACTGGTCGCTGTCACTTATTCGGACCCTGAAATTGGCTGCCGCCGCGATTTCTCTGACTTGTCGACGACAGGGAGCCCTTCCTTTCTGGCCTTGGCAAACGCTCGATCGCTCTCCAGGAACTCCGCCAGCATGAACGGGATGAGTTCCGCTACCGATTCGGACTCGCCATAGGTCTGACGATAAAGCGCCGCATAGTCCTTCAGTGCTTGGTTCAGGTCTGCACTTACGCTTATGGTGATCTTCGAAGGTGTCCGATCCGGAAGTTTGCCGAGTTTCAGATTGGTCATGATGACTCCAGTCAATTCGGGTACGGTCGCAGCACAAGATCCTTGTGCACGATGACGCGCAGTGGCCAACCAGGGCGGACGGTGATCGTGGGCTGAATATTGAGGTTCTTCTCGGTGATGCGCTGGCCAGCTTGACTGACGTTCTGCTGAGCGGATTCGCGGATTGCTTTGACCAGGTCGCTTTCGTCTTGCCCGAGGCTCAGCTCGGTGCCGACCCCCAGCAACGTGGCCAGCGCAACGCCTTTCATCAGCTGCCAGGTGTGGAAATCCACCTTGTCCTCAAGCCCGGCATAGCCGGCGGTGTCCGTCGCCGGCAGATTGTCGATTTCGATCGAAGAGCCGTCGGGCAGCAGTATCCGTTGCCAGACCAGCAGCGCGCGCCTTTGTCCAAAGGCAACAACGCTGTCATAGGTGCCAATCAGGCGAGAGCCTTGCGGAATGAGCAAGGTGCTGCCGGTGACTGTGTCGTGCACATTCTCGGTGACCTGTGCGACGACGAGGCCGGGCAAGTCGGAATTGATGCCAGTGATCAGGCTCGCTGCGATGACGCTGCCTGCCATCAGCTGATAGGGCGAAGCCGGCGTCTGCAGTGCATGCAGATTGTAGATTCCACTTGTGTTCCGCTGGCTGACAAAATCGAGCTTGCGCTGTTGATTGTTTTGGTCGCCCTCGGCCGGTGCAACGGAAGCTGAATCGCGTGCGGCATCGGATTGTGGAGCCGTTGCCTCAAAGGGTGGACGCCCGCCCTGCCCGTTGCCGGCGGCATCTGCTTGCCGGGGTCGATTTTCGATCCGGAAGAAGACTTGCGATTCGCGCGCCTCGATCGCCTGCTGTGCAAGGCGCTGCTCCTCCGCCGAAACCTCCTGGCCCGGCGCGATGCCCAGCTGGCGTTGGTGCTCAAGGATGGGGCGGCCGAGGTCGCCGGGCAGCGGTGGTCCAAGCACCGGAGGCTTGGGCTTGATCGCGGAATAGTCCTTAGGCAGCCTTTCAATTGCCTCCGCGGTTGGCTTCCGCTCAGTGTTGTAAAGCTCTTCAGCCTGCTCTTTGATGCGCAGCGCCGGTCCCTGCAGCGCCATCATGGTGACGCCTAGAACGGTCCCGGAACCAACAGCAGCAATGGCGACAATAATGCCGCGCTTGAAGCGCACAGCGCGGCGAGGCGAGGCCCGCAGCTGCAGCTGTTCTGGATCGAGTTTCGGTGAAGCATCGGAGCGGGAAGTATCCGTCATGGGCCGTCCCTCACCTGCTGGAACGCGAAAAGAGCAATTTCCGCAGCGGCGCTTGCCTGCCGTCGGTCCTCGTGATGCGCACCACCTGTTGCTGCTTGGCGCCGAGGCGCAGTTCGGCCGCGGCGAAGAGGCGATCGACAATGTAATAGTTGCCGCGTATGCGGTAGTTGACGAGCTGGTTGTCCCCGTCAGCACCGACGATGAAGAGCGGCGGGGCCTCACCCTGATCGATGCGGCGCGGAAACTCGATGTAGACCTTGCTGCCATTATCGAACGCGCGCGTCGGCCTCCAGGGCGGCATGTCGCCGGTAATCGAATAGCGGAAGCGAATATTTTCGAGAGCCACATTCGACGCCACTGGCATAGCGGCGTCGGCCTGCGCATCGCGCCGGCGTAGCGCGATAATCTGGTCCTCGCTGTAAGTCCAGGAGATTGCCGCCATGGCGGTCTTATCCGTGCTTTGAAGCTGCAGGTGATAGCTTCGCCGGTCCGTGGTGATCACCAGATTGGTGGCAAGTCCTGGCGCGAAGGGCTTCACCAGCACATGGGTGCGCTGGTCATCGCCGGAGCCACTGACGGTGTCGCCAATTACCCAGCGCACTGTATCGCCGGCCGACACGGATTGGAGTTTCTCGCCTGACTGCAGAGCGATATCGCTGACGCGCTCCGGTGCGGCATAGAGCTGGTAGAGCGCGCCTTCGGAAAAGGGGTAAACCTGCACCGCATTCACATAGCCATATTTGGTGGGTTGCTGCGTCGCCGCCTTGTTGGCATCGGCGACACGTTCTTCAGGCGAGCGCCTGTCTTCAGCAGCCTTGCCCGGCTCGGGCTGCAACTGGCCGGGCAGCGGTAGCGGTTTCGGCACTTCCACGACCTTGACGGGCTTCTCCGGCGCCTTCTCAATCGCGGCCGGCTTGAAGTCAGCATGGTCATAGGAAATCTGCGGCGGCGGCACCGGCTTCGAGGCACAGGCCGAAAGTACCGCGGTCGACGCCAACAGGATCAGGACGGTGCGGAGCGATGGGGCTCTATTTGTCATTGGCGGGCTCCTTCGGGGAAACGATTGTCGGCGCGGCGCTGTCCAGCTCGCGCGACCAGTCGATGGCATTGATGAAGACGCCGAGCGGGTTTTTGCGCAGCTGATCGGTATTGTTCGGCGGCCGGATCACAATGGTGAGGATCCCGGTCCAACGCGTTGTGCTGGCGAGGCTGCCGCGCTCAAAGACCTGCTCGGTCCATTTGACTTGAAAGGAGTTGTCGGACGCTCGAACCACGCTCGTCACCTGCACCGAGACGCTGCGCGTGCCGATCTTGCCGAACGGGTCATTGGCCTTAGCGTACTCATTGAGAAAGAGGGCTGCACGGTCGGTGGCGAAGTCGTAGGCCGAGAGCCAATTCTGCCGCACCAGCACCGCATCGGTGGAGACGGAGCGGATATTCTGGATGAAATGGCCGAGATGCCAGGCAATCTGGGCATCGTCGGGCTCGTAGGTTTGGATTGCCGGCGCGACAGCCCGTGTTTCACCGAAGCGGTCGACCTCGACAACATAAGGCACGACGCGGCCCTGCATCGACTGCCACAAGAGTCCACCAGAGAGCCCGATGGCCAGAGCGAGGCAGCCAAAGGCCATCAGGCGCCAGTTCCTTGCCTGCACGCGCGCAGCGCCGATGCGCTCGTCCCAAAGTTGGGCGGCCTTCTGGTATGGTGTGACGGGGTGGGGCGTCTTCCCGTAACGCTGAACAGGTCGCTTGAAGAGCATCTAGTCTTCCTTATCGTTGAGAGAGGGGTTGGCCCCGCTTCCACCCCGATCGCCATCGCGGACGGCCTGCGTGGCGGCGTGGCGATGGGCGCGCGCGGTCTGTTGGGAACGCAAGCGCCTCGCCCACGCCGGCGCGGCATTGGCACCTGACGCGGCAGGGTTTCCGGTCATTGATGCGGTCGGCGTGCCGCCCGTCGCGGTCCAAGCGGGATCGCGGCCGGCATCGGCGCTGCGCCGGAATGGTTCTGTTGCAGATCGCATTCCCCGCATCGCGGCGCCGCCAGCTGCGCCGGCAACGCCCTGCAGTCCAGCCGCTACGCCGGAGAGGCCGGACTCGGGCGATGTTGCACGCCCCATCTGCCAAGCTGTGGAAGCAGCCGATCCCATGGCCGTGCCGGCTCGAACGGCGGCGAGACCGCCGCCGGTTGCCATGCGCGCGCCGGCAAGCGCCGCACCTCCGGCAACGAGAGTTGATCCGGCGGCCGCCGCGGTGGTTCCGAGTGCGGCTCCCGCGCCAAGCTGCGGCGCGCCCGAGACAAGACCCGAGGCAATTCCCGGCCCGAAAATGCCGAGCCCAAGCAGCGCCAACGCGCCCAGCACCTGTGACATGGCCGCGGCCAAGTCCGGCTCCTTGCCTTGCAGGGCGGAAGCGAACTCGCCGAAGAGCGTGGAGCCGATGCCGACGATGACGGCAAGCACCATCACCTTAATGCCCGACGAGATCACATTGCCGAGCACGCGCTCGGCCAGAAACGCCGAGCGGTTCCAGAGCGCGAAGGGCACCAGAACAAAGCCGGCCAATGTGGTGAGTTTGAACTCCAGGATGGTGATGAAAAGCTGGATGGAAAGGATGAAGAAGGCGATGAGGACCAGGAACCAGGCGAGAAGCAGCACGAAGATGGTCAGCGCGTTGCCAAAAATCTCGGGAAAGCCGACTAGCTGGCTCGCTTGATTGAGCAGCGGCCAGGCGCCCTCGAAGCCGGCCGCGGCAATGCGGCCTGGCCGCAGGAGACTGTCGGCGGACAAATTGCCGGACGAAGCGTTGATGCCGAGCCCGGCAAAGGAGCGGTAGATAATGTCGGCAAGGCTTCTGAAATTGTTCAGGATGAACGCGAAGGCGCCGACATAGAGCACCTTTCGGACGAGCCGACCGAGAATATTGGGTTCGCCGCCGAACGCCCAGACCAGGCCCGCCAGCGTGATGTCAATGCCGATCAGGATGGTGGTGAGAAAGGCGACGTCGCCCGAAAGCAGACCGAACCCGCTATCAATATAGCGGGTAAAAGTCTCCATGAAGCGATCAATGACGCCGAGGTCATTCATGTCGCCGCCTTCCTCGTTGTCTTGAAGAACTGCTGATCAGTTGCCGGGATAGGCCGTACCGGTGCCCAGGAAACGCTTCGTCGTCTCGCGGGCGGCTTCCTCAGACTGCGCCTTGCGGGCAGCATCTTCGGCTTCAGCCCGGAACTGGGTCGCGAGCAGCGTCTGGATCTGCATCTGCTGCTTGGTCGAAAGCGCGATCAGCTGATTGGTGGCCTGGCTTGCCTCAAGGGCACCTGCCGCGCCCTGACTGCGGTTGACGAGATCGGTAAGCAGGTCGCCGTCGGCCCGCACGTTCTCCACGATCTGCGACTGCGCGCTCATGGTTTGGCGGAACGCCTGCATGGCGTTTTGCCAGCGCTCGCGCGCGGCGCTCGCCACATCGTTGACCTCGATTGTGGCGTCGTAGCTTTCCGGATATTGCACACGCCACTGGTTCTGAAGCTTGTCGAGATCGAAGCTCAGGCCGCTGGCCTGGGTCATCAGGCCGTCGATCCGTTGGAGCGAACCTGTGAGCTGGCCCACGGAAGAAAAATCCAGGCGCTGAAGGTGCCGCGCCATGTTCTGCAGCATCGTCGCCTGGTTCTGAAGCGACTGGATCTGGTTGTTTATCTGCTCCAGGGAACGTGCCGCTGTCAGCACGTTCTGCGCATAATTCGACGGATCGAACACGATCAGGGCGTGGGCCGGCTGAACGTAGTCGGCCATTGGTTTTGCGATCAGGGAAACGGTGATCAGGCTGGTGAGAAGGCGGCGCCGCATCATGACGATTGCTCCTTGTCTGGTTGAGGGAATTGCTGGAGAAGCTCGGCAGCCCAATCGAGGCCGCGCGCACTCAGGAACCGGGAGGCAAAGCTGTCCTGCCCGTGCTCTGACAGGACGCTGTCGATCAAAGCTTGCGTGGCCGGATCAGAGGCGCCGCAGAGCGCAAGAGCGATCGGGCCGAGCCCGAGCTCGAAGAGGCGGTTGCCGCGGCGTGACTGCAGATAATACTGGCGCTTCGGTGTGGCACGGGCGACCAATTCGATTTGCCGCTCGTTCAGGCCGAAGCACTCATAGGCTGCCCGCACCTGCGGTTCCACGGCACGGTCATTGGGAAGAAAAATGCGCTGTGGGCAGCTCTCGATGATTGCCGGCGCGATCGACGAGGCAGCGATGTCTGCAAGTGACTGCGTGGCGAAAATCACGGAGACGTTCTTCTTTCGCAGCACCTTCAGCCATTCGCGGATGCGGGCGGCAAAGAGAGGGTTGTCGAGATAGACCCACGCCTCGTCGAGCATCAGCAGCGTCGGCCGTCCGTCGAACCGCTCCTCGAGACGATGGAACAGATAGGTGAGCACCGGGAGCACAGCGCCTTGGCTGTGCATCAGCTCTTCGGTCTCGAAACACTGCACATCCGACAAAGCCAGCCGATCTTCATCGGCATCGAGCAGCCGGCCGAAGGGACCGTCGAGCGTGTAGGGCATCAACGCGGCCTTGAGCCCATTGGACTGAAGCAGAACCGACAGGCCCGTCAGCGTGCGTTCCTGCACCGGCGCAGTCGCAAGGCTGATGAGTGCCGACCAGATCGCCTCCTTTACCTCCGGCGTAACGCTGACATTCTCATGGGCAACGAGGCCGGCTATCCATTCCGCCGCCCAGCTGCGAGTAGTCTGGTCGCCGATATTGCTCAGTGGCTGGAAGGCAAGCGCACCATCCGCGCCCAGCGCGTGGTGTTCTCCGCCCATGGCCAGTGTTGCCGCACGAGCCGAATTGCCCTTGTCGAAGACATAGACCTGCGCCCCGGCATAGCGTCGAAACTGCAGAGCGACTAGCGCGAGCAGAACCGACTTGCCGGCACCGGTCGGACCAACGATCAGCATGTGACCGACATCGTCGAGATGGGTGGAAAGCCGAAACGGGGTGGACCCGCTGGTCTCGGCAACAAGAAGCGACGGTGCTTCGATCCGGGTGACTTTCGCGAGATGCTCGTTTGTCGCCGGACCGGCCCAAACCGACGATAGCGGCATGAGATGGGCAAGGTTCAATGTATGAATGAGCGGCTGGCGAACGTTGGCATAGACATGGCCGGGCAATGAGCCGAGCCACGCCTCGACCGCATTGATGCTTTCACGGATCGTGGTGAAGCCGAGCCCATTGACTATGCGCTCAACCGCTCGGAGCTTTTCCGCGGCGGCCTGCCGGTCCTGGTCCCATACCGTCACCGTTGTGGTGAGATAGCCGAAGCCGACGTGATCGCCGCCCAATGCCTGAAGGGCGGCATCCGCATCGAGCGCCTTGTTGTCGGCGTCACTATCGACGAGAGGGACGGGTTCGTTGGTCACGACCTCGCGCAGGATGGCTGCGACCGATTTGCGCTTGGCAAACCACTGACGGCGCAACCGGGTCAGTGTCTTTGTGGCTTCCGTCTTGTCGAGCGGGATGAAGCGCGTCATCCAGCGGTAGGCGAAATCCTGATGGTTGAGCGCGTCGAGGATCCCTGGCCGGGTGACGTTCGGGAAACCAAGGATGGTGAGGGTGCACAGATGCTGCTCACCCAGCATCGGCTCCAGGCCGCCGGTAAGCGGCGCGTCAACCAGAACACCGTCGAGATACATTGGCGTTTCCGGCATGGCGACCGGATGTTGGTAGGTCGAGATTGTGCCGTGCAGATAGGTTAGCGTCTCGGCATCATCGAGGGCGCGCACTTCCGGCATGAAGCCGGACAGCAAATCCAGGACGCGGTCGGTCTCGTCGCGAAACCACGCCAGCTCCTGGCGCCAGTCTCTAGCCCCTCCCGAGTGATGCGAGTCGACCAGTGCGCTTTCCGCCCGCGCCTGGCCATCTGGCGCCGGCATGAAGACCAAGGTCAGATGATAGCGACTCTCGAAGTGCGCGACCTTGCCCTCGAAGGCCGCGCGCCGTTCCTCATCGACCAGCCATGAGGCAGCATCGGGAAAAGCCGAGCTCGGATAGCCCAGCGCTTCAACGCGCTCGGCCTCGAAAAACAACCCCCATCCGGAGCCCAACCTTCGTAGCGCATTGTTGGCTCGTGCGCAGATGCCGACCAATTCGGCTTCGGTCGCGCTTTCAAGGTCGGGGCCACGGAACCGGAAGGTTCGCTGGAAGCTACCGTCTTTATTGAGCACGATGCCGGGCGCGACCAAAGCGGCCCAGGGCAGATGATCGGCCAGCCGATCGGCTTTGCCGCGATACTCCGAAAGGTTCAGCATGCAAGCCACCCCTTCAGGCGAAGATGACGGACAAGCACGCTGGCGAAGTCCGGATCGCGGCGAGCGGCAAAGACCGCGAGCGTGTGGCCGGCGATCCAGAGCGCCAGTCCGGCGATCCACTGCTGCAGGCCAAGGCCTATTGCCGCGGCCACCGTGCCGTTGAGGATCGCCACCGCTCGCGGCGCGCCGCCCAGCAGGATCGGCTCAGTCAATGCCCTGTGAACGGGGACTTCGAAACCCTCGATATGCTGCTCTCCGGTGGCCATCAGACGAGTGCCCCGCCGCCGAAGGAGAAGAAGGAGAGAAAGAAGCTCGATGCCGCGAAGGCGATCGACAGGCCGAAGACAATCTGGATCAGCCGGCGAAAACCGCCTGCCGTGTCGCCGAAAGCAAGGGTCAGGCCGGTGGTGATGATGATGATCACCGCGACGATCTTGGCGACCGGTCCCTGGACCGACTCAAGGATCTGCTGCAGCGGCTGTTCCCAAGGCATGCCGGAGCCCGCTGCGTGGGCCGGGACGGTGAGAAGAAACGCGAGCCCGGTGGACGAAAGGAAGCGAAGCTTCTTGAGCATGAGGTGACCTTTCAAAACTGCTGGAGTTGCGGAAGCGTGAGCGGGGTGACGGCGTAATCACCGCTGCTGTCGAGACCGGTGACCTCAGCGATCGCGTCAATGCGGCGCGAGGATCCGCGCCCAGCGATGAAGACGATCAGATCTACCGCATCAGCGATGAGGCGGCGGGGAACGGTGACGACGGCTTCCTGGGCGAGCTGCTCGATACGGTAGAGAGCGGAGCGCGCCGAATTGGCGTGAACCGTCGCGATGCCGCCGGGATGCCCGGTGTTCCATGCCTTCAGCATGTCCAGGGCTTCCGCGCCCCTGACTTCGCCCACGATGATGCGGTCGGGTCTGAGCCGCAGGGTCGAGCGCACGAGATCGGCGAGCGTGATCGACCCCCGCCTCGTCCTCAAGGCAACGCAATCCTTCGCCGCGCATTGCAGTTCGCGCGTGTCCTCGATCAGGATCACCCGCTCGTCGCAATCGGCGGCTTGTGCCAGCAGCGCATTGGCAAGTGTTGTCTTGCCCGACGACGTGCCGCCGGCGACCAGGATGTTGCGCCGCTCGCGGACCGCCTTCTTCAGCGCATCGGCCTGCAGCGGCAGCATGACCCCGTCGGCGACATAGTCGGCCAACGTGTAGAGTTTCGCCGCAGGCTTTCGGATGGCGAAGCATGGCCCCAGCACGACAGGCGGCAGCAGACCCTCGAAGCGCTCGCCCGATGGCAATTCGGCGCTGACAATCGGATTGTCCGCATGCGCCTCGGCGCGCACGTGGGAGGCGACCAGGCGGATGATGCGTTCGGCCTCAGAAGGATGCATGTGCACGCCGGTGTCGACCCGGCCTTCACCCAACCGGTCGAGCCGCAGCGCACCGTCGGGATTGACCATCACCTCAATGACGGTCGCATCGGCAAGGGCTTCGGTGATCGCCGGACCCATGGCGGTGCGCAGCATGGCGCGGCGGCGATGGTCGGCTTCCGGATGAGAACTCATCCTTCCCCTCCCCTGCGATCGTCGGTGCCAAGTGACCGTTTCCCGGAAGCGATTTGGCGGCCGACTTGTTCGACGAACTTCTCGAAGCGCTCCTGGGCAATCGCTTGCGTCGCCTTGTCCGGCACCGGCGTGTGAGCATGAAGCGTGATCGAAAAGCGGATGAAGCGCGCCAGGCTCTCCAGGATCATCTCGACATCGCGCCTGACATGTCCGAGGTCACGGGAAAGACGGTCGAGCCTCTTGCCGTAGCGGTGGTCGAGTTCATTCTCCCCACGCCGCTCGATAAAGGCCTCGACCGCGTGCGCCACAATGGCCGATTTGGTGGTCGATGGATTGCGGCTGAGGTTCTCCAGCTTCTCGCTCAACTCGGGTCCAAGCAAAAACTGGTGACGAATGCGGTGGGGCTTCATGCTGCTTGTTCCCTCTGACCGGCGCTGATGCACCGGCGACGGGAACGAGCATCGTCGAGATCCTCGAAATCGCTTACGGCCGTTATCTACGCTGAGATGCGCCCGCGTATGGCGCGCCGTTCAGAAGCCGGGCACGATGTCCTTGTCGTCGCCCATTCCCTCATTGAGGCCGTACGCACGTGCTGCGGTGGAAATCCGATCCATGACGCGCTTGTCGGCGAGCGTCTCGCAGTCATCGTCTGCGGGCGTGAACAGATCGCCATGATCAGGCTCCTGGGCGACGAGGGTCCGTTCTTCGGGCAGGCCCGGATGGCGCTGCTGCTGGACACCTCCGTCTTCGATTGCCGCGCCGGCACTGTCGTCGTCGCCAGCAAGACGCCGATCCACGCCGCGCACCTGTCCGCTCCAATCGTCCGGGCGCGACGTGGGCCGATCCGCGTAGGCACCGTCGCGCAGCACCGGCGAAGGCAGCACTCGCTCCGTGAAATTCGGATCCTGGTAATAACGCAACTTCTTGGCGCGAATCGGCGGCAATCCCGAAACCAGGATTAGTTCGTCAGCCTGCGGCAACTGCATCACCTCACCCGGCGTCAGCAGGGGGCGAGCGGTCTCTTGGCGGCTTACCATGACGTGGGACAACCAGGGCGCCAACCGATGGCCGGCATAGTTACGCATCGATCTGAGTTCCGTCGCGGTACCGAGCGCGTCCGAGATGCGTTTGGCCGTGCGCTCGTCATTTGAGGAAAAGGCAATCCGCACATGGCAATTGTCGAGAATGGCGTTGTTCTCGCCATAGGCCTTGGAGATTTGGTTCAACGATTGCGCTATCAGATAAGCGCGGATGCCGTAGCCTGCCATGAAGGCGAGCGCAGTCTCGAAGAAGTCGAGCCGACCGAGCGCCGGAAATTCATCCAGCATCATCAGGAGCTGATGCTTGCGGCTCTTCTTTGGATCGCCCTCCAGGCGCTCGGTCAGCCGCCGGCCGATTTGATTGAGCACCAATCGCACCAGGGGCTTAGTGCGGGAGATATCCGACGGCGGCACGACCAGATACAGCGACATCGGTCGCTCGGCATCCACAAGGTCGGCAATGCGCCAGTCGCAGGCCGATGTTGCCGCGGCCACCGTTGGATCACGATAGAGCCCGAGAAACGACATGGCGGTCGAGAGAACGCCTGAGCGCTCGTTCTCTGACTTGTTCAGCACCTCACGAGCCGCCGAGGCCACGACCGGATGGACCTGGGGCTTGTCCACCGTGCCGAGGTGGTTGGTGGTCATCATCCGCTGCAGTGTCGCAGCGAATGAGCGTTGCGGGTCCGACAGGAAGGTGGCGACACGGGCGAGTGTCTTTTCCTCTTCGGCGTAGAGCACGTGCAAGATGGCGCCAACTAGAAGTGAATGACTGGTCTTCTCCCAATGGCTCCGCCGCTCCAGCGCGCCTTCCGGATCGACGAGAATGTCGGCGATGTTCTGAACGTCGCGGACCTCATCTGGACCTTTGCGCACTTCCAGCAGCGGGTTGTACCGCGCCGATCTCGGATCGGTCGGATTGAACAAGAGACAGTGCGAGAACTTCGACCTCCAGCCAGAGGTCAGCTGCCAGTTCTCGCCTTTGATGTCGTGAATGACGGCCGAGCCGGTCCAGGAAAGAAGGGTTGGAACAACGAGTCCGACGCCCTTGCCCGAACGTGTCGGCGCAAAGGCCATGACGTGTTCCGGTCCGTCATGGCGCAGATAGCGATAATTCAGTCCGCCAAGGAAAACGCCGGCCGGCTGAAACAGCCCCGCCTTCTCGATTTCCAGCTTCATGGCCCATCGTGAGGACCCATAGGTGGTGACCAACCCCCGCTGCCGTGCGCGCCAGAGGGACCCAGCTATCGCGGCGGCACAGCCCAGGAACCCACTGGCTCCGGCAAGTATGCCAGCCTTGTCAAAGACCTCAGGCGCATAGGCGTCAAATTGGAACCACCATTCGAACAGCTTCCACGGCTGGTAGATCGGCCAGCCGACTGTCACAAACCATGGTGCGCCGAGTGACGGCTGATAGGAGAGCATGTGGGCGCACCATTGGGTTGCAGTCCACACGCCAAGAATGACAATTGCGAATACGACAGCGATCTGCCCAATCAGCAACTTCGTGGGTGTCAATGGCTTGCTCCGCTCTTCTGGCCAGACGGACCAAACATCGCGCCGAGCGATGAGAATTCGAACGGCCGCTACGTGCGACTAGGTGCGATGACAAGGTTGATAGGCATTATTCAGCTGCGAACAGCGAAAATCCGCCGCAGCAACCGATCGGCGGTGCCAGGTACGCGGTTAGGTCGCAGAAGATGTTGGGGCTTCAGGCGCGGGCACATTGAAGATGTGCTGACAGACAAACCTTTGGAGCCGACGCGTTTGTGCGAGTAGCGAGCTGAAGGGCTCGGCGAGAAATCGTCGTTCTCAATCGGGCGACGGGGGATACATCGGCGAAGACAGGGAGGATGGGCCAGACCGAGCCGACGGAAAGGTCGTAGCCAAGGCGGCCTTGGAGCGCATAGCGCCTGGCCGGGAGGCCGCCGCCAGTCAGACTTACGCGGCGCGTCGTTGAGCGAGGTGAAGACCCGAACGGGCTCGACGAGGGTCCACGGCGGTCACAATGTGGTGGTGGTGATCGCAGTAGACGCGATCCGGCGAAGTTGGCCCAGCACAAAAACGATAACCGCCGGGTACAGAAGCGTCTTCGCTCACCGGGAAGCGGCACTGATAGAGGCCTAGCTGAATGAGGGGGACATCTCTCGAAGTTGGTCTGATATTTTCAGGCATGATGGTTTCCTAGTTCGTAGCAGTTACCAGCTGACGGCCGCAGTGCGACCCGTCGGGACGAGCTTCTCTCGTTTTGGAGGCTATGGGTCACCATATGGTGTTGGTAGCACCATCAATGAAGCCCTACGCCCTGCTTCTGAAGCCAATAGTTTGCGACTTAAGGCCACACGCGCGAACGCATTAGCAATCTACCATCGTGTCCCCGAGGCACTCGCCCGCCGCGGTTTGCCGGCGGCGGGGTGGCACTGGCTTGTGGGGCCCTAGGCCCACTCGCGGCGCTCGCACTGGATCTCTGTGCGGGTTTCCCTTGTCTCATCGCCCTGTCAGCGCCTTGCAAATGAGCGAAACCAAGCTGTCGCGCGCTCGCTCGTGGAGTGCGCCTTTCGGCCGCCATGCAAGGAAATCATCAACGCTCATCCAATCAGCCGGGTTTGTGTCGGCGTCTGGCTGGCTGAATTCCACATACAGATGCAGTTCGTCCGGCACGAAGACGACCCTCCACAATCCTTCGATGTCATTGGCAAGGTTGTAGGCGAGGACGGTCATGGCGGGGCACTCCTTTCGCCGTGGAGCGTGCCTATCTCACGGGAAAATTCCATCGCCAGAAGTTGGTATTGACGCTCCCGCTTTCTCACAAATCCAACGTCCGCATGATGCCGAAAGGTGCAGCTAGCTTTTTTGTATCCTGGTTGGAACACGGGACCGCCGCGCAAGTTCGGTGCACGCAGCCATTCCTCCCCTCCAGGTATTGCTGCAGATCGGTATCCCGATCGGCCCGCGCTCCCCGCAAGGCGCGGGCCCTGGGGCTGTGGTGCTCATGCCATCTACTTCGATCCGCAAGATGGAATATGATCGGGATAGAAGAACCCTCTCGGTGTGGTTCGTCGCCAGCCGTAAACGGTACGAGTTTGAGGGGGTACCGCCGGAAACCTTTGCCGCGTTCCGGGCCGCGTTCGCCAAGGGCCGCTATTTCAACGACCACATCCGCAACAATTTCCGCTACCGTCTGGTTGCGAGCGATAGCGACCCGGGATGACCTGACCTGCCGGCGGCTCAGTCCTCCTATCGCTCCAACCGGCGGTTGGTGGACGCGTTGCCGCTGTGGCGCTTAGGGTTGGTTACGGTCCGCGCTCACTTGGCAAGCCCACCCCCCGCATCCCCCCGCCTGGTGCAAAGCGTTTGATCGGTCCCGCCGTTCTGGCAGTGCGGCGGGACTTTTTTGCGGTCCAGGTGGAGCATCGGCGCGCGGGGAAGGCGCGGTGCACGCAGCACCCTTTTCTCATCCAACGTACGTCGGTGGCGCGCTGAAGGGTCTCAATGACGGTCTGCCGCCGGAGCTCAATTAGCTGGACTATTGCTCGACCGGAAGCGGCTGGTGCTGCGGCTCAGCGTGATGAAAGACCTGTCCAAGATCGCGCGCGTCGAACGTTTGGCCGCAGACTGGGCAGTAGACCAAGTGCTTCGACTCGTCCTCTACCGGCCCGTCATGCGGCCTGCCCTCATAGCCGGTCGCGATGTTGTCGGTTCTAATCCGGGGCATCGACAAGTGCCTTTCGTCGTTTTGGCGGCCGATATTTCTCCATTAGCCGGACCTTGTCACGGTCGACCGTGACCAGCGGCCCGAGGTCGATCGTCACGGTGTCCTCGTCGATGCGCGTGACCTCGCCTTTCAGGTCGATTTGCTGGCCTCGGTTCACCTTGGTGTGGTCGATGATGGAATGTGGGAAGTCGTAACCTGGGATAGAGACGCTTACGCGGTCCTCTGTTATTGTTATCCGCCTTCGAACCCTGGCCGTAATCGCCACCTGGTCACCAATGCCTATTCCCCGAGCCATGCCATGGATTCTGGTGCGGGCAGTGTCCTCTTCAAGAGGCTTCTAATATACGCCCGCAATCGTAAGGCTGACCTACGACCAGAGTTACAAAAGTTGAACTTCATCGGGGAACACTCCTTCTGTCTGCCTGTTCAATTTGCCAGGCGCATCCCGCGCATTCAGACAGGAGAAAGATGATGAAACGCATCCTTTTGGCTTCGGCCGTGCTGGCGGTGTCGGCCGGGCTTTCCTTTGCCCAGACGACTAGCGGAACTTCGAGCGGAACCTCGACCACCACAACCATGCCCAGTACGACGGATCAGGGCACCGGCACGACGAGCAGCGGCACCAACATGTCCGGCGATCAGGGCACCGACACGACGACCACCAGCGGCACCACAAATCCGAACTCGGCCAGAGACTGCGCGCCGGGCCAGCAGACTGGCAGCGCTCAGCAGGCGGCGCCTGGTCAGCAGGACACGACAGCCAATACCGCCGCGCCGGGCCAGGTGAAAAAGACCGACGAAGGTTGCTGATTGGCACATCGGCTCGGGTTGGAATCACCAGCGTGTGGCTGGCTGATCTCCCCCGACCACCGCCTGAACTCAACTCGGCTGGCGAGCAAGTTCCCGCCAGCTCAACGTTCTGATGCTGAAAATACTGGACCAGATCTATGCGTTCTCACCGTGGCGCCAGCGAAGCGACGACACCGGGGCGGGACAGGCGAGGCCGCTACAGCTCCAGGCTTGTCTTCCCGGTGCGCACGGCGTCGACGACTTCGCTCATCGAGTCGAGGACGAGCTGGCCGACGATCCCCATGCGGATCAGCAACTCAGGGTCGATCGAGGGACGGCCGATCGGGCAGGCCGCACCCTAATACCCAGGCGGAAAGGCCACGCCCACGCCTGGACACGGCCAGTGTATAGCGGCGGACTGCTTGCCAATGAGCTCTAGTGATGTCGAGCGCCCGCTGCGCCGATATGAGCGTGGAGGCCACGAACAGGCGTTTCAAAGGTCTGGCCTGATCGCGCCGGTTGATGATGCGGATAAAGGCCTGGTGGCCAGGCATCAGCGGCTCGGCCGCCGCCACGATCTCGGCCTGCCGCCACTTGTAGAAGGGCGCCAGATACTGGCGGATGGCCTTGAGCGTAGCGTCATGCTGGAGCGCCAACGGATCGGGATCGATGCCGCCAAAAGGCGACAAGACCAAGTACCCAGGACCGAAGCCAACAGCGATGGGGAAGCGCGACAAGATCGTGAAGTTGGATGCCGAGGGCATGACCAGAACAGCGATAGCCAAAGGAACTGGGGTCAGTGAGCGGAGCGTTTATCGGGAGCTTCAGGGGACCGGTGAGCGCCGATAGGTGACCACTAGGACTACGAGGCGAATTAGGCCCCACCAGACTATGAAACGCTCCTCTCCCAAGCTGACCCGCGCTCTTCCGTATCTTGACCCTCAGCTTCAGACGCCTGTCGAGGAAGTGTTCGACGCTGGCCATCACCCGTGCGCCCGCACGCTCGCTGCGAACATAGAGGGCAGTCGTCGGCGTAGCGAACGAAGCAGTGCTTGCGTCGCTCCAGTTCCTTGTCGAGTTCGTCCAGCATTCCGACTTTGAAACATGGCTGATTTCCACACAGTCGCGGCGGGGCAAGACCGGCTTTTAAGCGTTTGAGACGGATCTCATGGATGGTCGCTGGCTCTGGATGACGGAAACGGATCAAAACGACGGCTGGATGCTCTGCATAGCCAACGAGATCACAATCTGCGGCTTCGGAAGCGAGGCTAGTCTCCATGACGTCAGGGCACGCCGCCGCTTCCGGTCTGCCAGCCTGACGCATGTGTCAACAGTTCCGAGCCGAAGCACTGCACCGCCCTCCCAGCCAAAGAAAGTTGGCTCGCCCGACTGGCAGAAGAAGGCCTCGATGCTTCGCGCCTTCGCGGGGCCGTCAGCCAGACCATCGCCGGTGGGCCGCCGAAGGAACGTGGCATCCTTGCCGCGCTGCGCCGATCCCGCTGCCGGAGCCGATCTCCAGGTCAAGATCTGATGCGACATCTGCTCGATACAAACCGCCTCGGAGCCCCTGCTCTAAAGGAGGGCCCAACGAAACGACCATAATCTTTTCATCTCCTCCCTCACAGCCGTCGAATTCGTCGCGGTGTGCTTGAGAAGCCGTCGGCAAGCGGCGTGACGAGCTCGAAAAATAGTTCGCGGCGTCGGACGGTGCACAGATGCTTTTTGCCGGCCGGGTCCTGTTGTACGACGAGAGGATGGTCCGGCTAGGCAAAGTGCCGGGCCCAAGGAGAGCCAGCTCAGCCTCAATCGCATCGGCCAGCGATTCTTTGAATTCGCGGTAGTCCACATTCATGCAACCACTGCCCTTGTCTTCGCGTTTAGCTGCGTTCAATCGTGGGGAGCGACAAGAATGCGGGCCTTCAGTCCAATTACAATCTGCCTCAATCGCAACCTGACGGTGGTCGCGTCCATAGCCGACGCAATGAAGGTGCTTCAGCAACCATGGCCTAGAATGGGAAAGCCGGGGCGGCTCAACGCGATCCGAATGGTCGAGGAGTCCCTCGCCGGGCATTGCAGCCAGCAAGCTGCGCTCGAGGCCTTCAAGGCGGCCGCGGCTGAACAGGGACTCCTTAGAACAAGAGGGACCACCGCAGGTCTGGGGAAAATTGCGCGGATGGTTGAAGATCTGATGTGAGGTCATGCCGGCCTCCCTAACACTGAAGAGCCGCCCCACTTGAAGCCCGAAATACTGCCTTCTCCCGCGGCAGCCGAAACGCCTCAAAACGGGCTATTAGCCTGGACGTGAGAAGGCCCTGGCTGTACAGTCTAAATGAGATCGACTGGTCGTCGTAGGCCCGTCGAAGTCAACGGGCTGGACCAAGCGTGTCAAAGACACGACTGGCGAAGAGATCGTGCCCAGCAGAGCGTGAGGGATCGCGATGCCAAGACCGATGCCGTCGAGCCGAGACACTCGCGGTCGAAGAGACCACGGAGAATCATCTGCTCATCAAGCCCAGTTCTCCGCGCAATCCTGATCGCGATTTTTGATAAGGTGCAGCCGCACTGTTTGGCCAGCGCAGAAATTCACCGTCGGTTAAGTGGGTCCTGGCTGTCCCGGACGCGGACAGCCGAGCGTCCGTGCGAAGCGTCGCGAGATTTTTGAACAAAAGCGCGAGCTCTCTACCTTACCGAGGGCTTCAGGCGGAAAGCGTTCAAGAGGGCCGTAGCGGCCAAGCAGCCGGGCAGCCGAGACCAGGCCGATGCCTTCGAGACCCGGATAGCCATCGGCGGCATCACCGACGAGCGCGAGGAAATCTGGAATGAGGGCCGGCTCAACTCCGAACTTCTCGCGTACACCCGCGCCATCGCGAATTTTCTGGGTCCTGCGGTCTACCTGGACCACGTGGTCACCGCGGACACACTGCGCGAGATCCTTGTCCGGCGTCCAGATGCACGCCTTCTGCACGCGCTCATCGGCAGCCGCGCTGTGCGCCGCGGAGGCCAGCGCGTCGTCGGCTTCGAGCTCCATCATCGGCCAGACCGCCACTCCCATCGCCGCCAAGGCTTCCTCGAGGGGGTGAAACTGCGCGAGCAACGCCGGCTCGATGCCATCCCCGGTCTTGTAGCCGGGCCAGAGCTGATTTCTAAAGATTCGACTACATGATCGGTAGCCACCCCAACGTGTGTGGCGCCATTCTCGATCATCTCCAGCACTGTGTTCAGCACGCCGACGACGGCGCCAAACGGCTTGTCATGGCCGTTGTTGAACCGGCGTTGGCCGTAGAAGTGGCGAAACAGTTCGTATGTGCCGTCCACTAAATGTACGATCATTGCAATCCTCGAGGAAAAGCATCCGGCCCGGTCTGCAAAGCTAGACGACAGTTGGCCTTCTCCAAACCTTCAAGTAGGTGCGCTCCGCGAACAACGAGAAGATCAGCTACCTGCCGCGCAAGCTCAGCGAAGAGGGCAGCGGCCCGTTCGGGACCTCTGCTACTATGCACCTTGGGGCAAACTTGCGATCTTCTACGCCGGCTACCACTGGTCCAGGGATTGATTAGGCTCGGTCGCATCGACGGCGGCTTCGATCCTCTGCTGGTGGGAGGCGAATTCCGCTCCGCATCTAACTCCTCTCCTGATCCCATACTGACGACAGGACAACAACAATGCTTGGAAGCTTGGAACAGTTCTTTATGGTCCTGGCGACATCCGCTGCGATGAAGTCGCCGACCCGAAGGTTCTTCATCCGACTGACCCATCATCCAGCTCTCGGCGACCTGCATTTGCGGCTCGGACCTGTGGCCGTATAGGGGGATCCAGAATGTCGAAGCCCCATGCACATGGGTCAAGAATACTGCGGCATCGTCATGGAGGTCGGCAGCGAAATCAGGACGGTTCGTCCCGGCCAGTTCGCTGGCGGAGAGTTGGCTTTCGAGTTTGCTGAGGCCGAGTGAGACGGCGCAAGCCACCTTGATGTTCTGAGTTCGCTCTGCACTGGGGTCATACACCTTGATATGGTCTTATGTCCTAGGACAGAGGACACACCGCATGAATGGGATGAAAAGTCAGGATATCGTGATGCTTCTGAAGCTCGTGAGCTTGCAGGAGCAGGAGGGGCAAGTTGGCCCCGGGGAGCTTCATTGGAGCTTCTCGGGCGAGGCCCCGTACTCAGTTCGCGGCCTGGAATCGCTACCCGGGATCAGCAAAACGAGATCGACGCTTCGATCAAGCGAACCCTCTCGTCGGGACTCGCCATCAAAGATCGAGATACGGGCCGAGCCAATCCCCCTCGCCGCAATCTACACAATTTTCTCGTCCACGGACTGAAATTTGTGTTCCCCGCAAGGCGGGCGGCATCACGCGCGGCATGCCGACGGCCTTTGCCGCGCCAATGCTAAAAGGACTGCTGATGAGGGCGGTGAGTACATCCACATCTGGCCGTTTGCGGAAGGCCGGGATATGGGCCAATCGATCGAGCCCTTGTTCAAGAGCGTGCCTGAAGCTGTTCCGAAAGATGAGCGGCTGGACGAATATCTTGCGCTTGTCGATGCGATCCGGCTCGGAAACCAGCGGGAGGTGGGCCTTGCCGGTGAGCGGCTTTCTGAAAGGCTTCTGAAGAAATGACTACCATCAGAGGCGAGCTGCTCCACATGCTACAGATAGTAGCCGAGGCGCTGGGAAGCGACTTTCGGGAGCGTCTGATATTTGTGGGCGGATGCACGACCGCTCTTTTCATTACCGACGAAGTCACGCTTGGGGATGTCAGGGCGACGGACGATGTCGATCTCATTGTCGATCTACTCCGCAAAGCGCGGTGTTGGTCGGAGATAATAGAACCTTATACCGCAATCCAACTTAGCTAGTTGTAATGTCCCCTCCTCTTTTGCCGCAGCCAGGAATGCCCTGCAGGCCTCCTCCGGCTCCATCTGACGCTGCCCCCAGTTTCTATCCATTTTTGAGTTCCTCAGCCCTCCAGGAACGCCAGAAGCGCCGCATTCACCGCGTTGCTCTCTTCGCGTTGAACCCAATGCGTCCCCTCCTCGAAAGTCTGCAGGCGGCCATCGTCGCAAAGGGCGAGACTGCGCTTGGCCAGCCCGGATTCCAGAGCCTGGTCCTGCATCCCCCACATAACAAGAGTGGGCGTCGTGATCCGCTCCTTCAGGCTCGGGCGAAAGCGCAAGGCGCGATACCAGTTGAGCATGCTGGTCAGCGCCCCCGGCCGCTCCCAAGCCTGCCGATATTCTGCAATCTCCTCTTCTTCGAAGGCGCCTTCCCGGCTGGATGTCCTGAGTGCTCGTGCGAGCAAGGCGGAGCGCCGCGCACCCAAAACGGCTTCGGGCAGCAATGGGATCTGGAAGAAAACCACGTAACTGCTCCGCAGAAACTGCGTCGGAGATCGCAGGGCATGGGTAAACACCACGTCGGGATGGGGCGCATTCAGGATGACGAGCTTGTCCAGGCGATGAGGCAACTTTGCCCCGGCGGCCCAAGCGACGATGCCGCCCCAGTCATGGCCGGCGAGGTGAAACCTTCCGATGCCGAGCGCGTCGGCCAAGGCGAAGACATCGCCGAGGAGCTTGGGGAGCGTGTACTCGCGGATGCCCCCTGGCTTGTCGCTGGTGTTGTAGCCCCTCTGGTCGGGAACGATGACCCGATATCCGGCGGAAGCGAGCGTACCGATCTGCCGTCTCCAGCCGATCCAGAAGTCCGGGAAGCCGTGCAGGAGCATGACCGGCTTACCCCCGGCAGGCCCGGCCTGAACGACATGAAACCGAATGCTTCCGGCGTTGACGAACTGATGTTCAGGCGCGAGCGAGATCATGGCTGGTAACGCGAGTGTCCTAAAACTGATCCAGCGCAATGAGGATTATCAGGCTGTCGTCCCGACAACATGCACGCTCAGCCGTCGCATCCCAGCAGATGGGCATGGGAGCCGAAGGTCCAAGTGGGGATGCCGCGAGTGTTTCTGCAGCCGGGGTGTTATTTGCAAGCGCAGGTCTGCACCTGCATCCTTTGGCGCTACTATACGTTTCCCTGCGACGAAGGTGCTCCGGACCGGCGGCCATGTCGAAGAAAACAACCGAGGACGCTTACGAAGGTAAAGTGCAACTTGAGCGGCCGCCCGACCCGGAGGGCCGGGGACGCAATGCCGAATGGCCGTCAGAGATTCCTGGCCGCGGCTGGAAGGACGTGCTGTGGCGGATGTTCGCTGAGCTCACCGAAGACCGTGTTATGCTTATCGCGGCCGGGGCCGCATTCTATCTGCTTCTTGCCCTCTTTCCAGCGCTTGCCGCCTTCGTGTCCATCTACGGTCTCGTCGCCGATCCTCAGACCATCGCTGAGCACGTTGCGTTCCTTGGCGGCGTACTGCCCTCGGGAGGTCTGGATATTATCAGATCTCAGCTTGCGTCCTTAGCCGCTCAGAAGACTGGCGCGCTCAGCTTCGGCTTCATCTTCGGCCTTGCCGTCACACTGTGGAGCGCCAGTAACGGCATAAAGACGCTATTCGAAGCCATGAACATCGCCTACGAGGAGAGTGAAAAGCGCGGCTTCATCCACCTGAATCTCCTGGCCTTGGGCTTCACACTTGGCGCCATCCTCATTGGCATCGGCTTTATCGTCGCGGTGGGGATTGTGCCGGCCGTGCTTGCACTGCTGAACCTCGGCGGCTGGATCGAAGCCCTTGTGCGGATCCTTCGATGGCCGATGATGCTCATCATGGCTGGCGTTGGGACCACGCTGATTTACCGCTACGGGCCCAGCCGTGAAAGGGCAAAGTGGAAATGGGCGACATGGGGCGCCTTCCTCGCGGCTGTGGTCTGGATCGCAGTCTCGATAGGATTCTCCTACTATCTTGAAAACTTCGCCAACTACAACGCGACGTATGGAGCCCTTGGGGCAGTGATCGGCTTGATGATGTGGACTTGGATTTCTGTGATTATCCTGGTTGTAGGTGCGGAGCTGAATTCCGAGATGGAGCATCAGACAGCGATGGACACCACCACAGGTGCGCAGCAGCCGATGGGTTCGCGAGGTGCCACGGTCGCCGACACGCTGGGCGGATCGGCCGATGACGCCGACCAGCAGTCGCGTTTTGACGAGCGCAATGCGTAGCGCGCAGCTCACTTTGCATGCCATGGTCAAGCGGCTGTAACCACGCCGCGGAGCGTGGCCCAGAACGGCTCAAGCCGCGGGCCCGGCTTGCCGAGGTGACAGGCGATCTCACCATCCAGAAGCAACGCAAAAGCGCCGTCGCCGATGCCGAACCCCTCGCCAGCCTCGACGAGGTCGTTGTTCTGCTGAAGCGTCAGAGCCACCGACTTGAAGGCGAGATCGCCTCGCTACGCGACGACGACCCGCTGTGGGCCTGTCTCGATTAGATCTTCCGTCCGGTCAACGGTGTCGCCCGCGTACTCCTGATGGCCGAGTTGTCCGAGATTGGCACCCTTTCCAATAAAGCCATCGCCAAACTCGTAGGCTTGGCGCCGATCGCCAGTGACAGCGGGAGGCGCAGCGGTCGAAGACCGGTGCGCGGCGGCCGTGAAGGTCCGCGCAGCCTCTCCTCGTCGCGCTCACCGTCGCCAGATATGGTCCCCACCTCGGCGCCTTCCATCAGAGTTGAAGCAGGCAGGGAAGGGACAGATGGGTGATTCGCATTGCGCTCGCCCGCAAGCAACTCGTCATTCCCAATGCAAACGCACCCGATCCGCGCACCGAGTTCGAAAATGCAACTTGGAGACCCTAGCCAGTCGCTCATTGGGAACCAACGGGCCTTACCTCCGTTTGCTCCTCGAATGGAGGAAACCATGAACAACCGGAATTCTGAACGGCGTCCCCCAACTGCGGTAAGGACTGGTGACGGTACCTCGGAAGACATAGGAGCAACCGTAAGGGGCGCCTTATCCAAAGCGTCGGACATAGCACAAGGGGCAGCGGGAACCGCCAAACGGGCGGCCGCTGGTGGCGCGTCCACCGTGACCAATCAGGTGAAGGAGATGTTGGACCGTCAGGTCGGCAGCGGCGCCGAGGTGATGGGCCAACTGGCGAGTTCGACCAAACGTGCGGCCGAGGACCTCGACACAAATGCACCGATCGTCGCTGGGGTCGTGCGCACCTTCGCCAATAGGCTTGATGGATACGCAGACGACCTGCGAGACAGATCCGTCGATCAACTGGTTCTTGCAGCGTCCGATTTGGCCAGGCGCAAGCCGGGTTTGGTGTTTGGGCTGGCCGCCGTAGCGGGTTTTTTGACATTCCGCACGCTGAAGAGCGCGCCTCCCGCTTCAGAATCCATCAAGGAAAGGCGGCCGGGAGCGAACTGATCTGATGGCACAGGAACAACTGAAGAATTCGCCTCTCCCTCAAGCACTGTCGGCAGTGTTGGCGGACGCCGCGGACCTCTTTCAAAAAGAGTTGCGCCTGGCGCATGCGGAGCTGTCCGCCAACGTCTCAACGAAGCTCCAAGCAGGTGTGTGGATGTCTGCTGCTGGCGCGCTGGGAGTGGTCGCCGCTCTGCTTCTAATGCAAGCCCTCGTACTTGGAATCTCGAGCTTAGGGATAGCCCTGCACTGGTCGTGTCTCATAGTCGCGACCGCAACGGCGGCTGCCGCTGTTTTCGCCTACTATAGGGGCCGCGCTGATGCGCAAAAAGAACTTCTGCCGACACACTCCATAAGCCAAATAAAGCAGGATATTGCGACAACCAAGGAGCAACTAACATGAGCCGCAATTCACAGGTCCAGGATTTTGGAACGAAAGAATGGCTTCTCAGCTCCGCTAGGAACAATCCCGAAGGCCTTCTGCTCGTCGCAGCAGGGTGCGCGCTGCTAATGCGCAGCCGCGGTTCAAGTGCCGGGCATCGCGAGCAATCCCGTGGAACCAACGGGCGCCAAAATGCTCCGCACGCACGCACCGCCAGCGGCGGGGCGTCAAAAACGCAGGAAGAGGCTAGCGAGACAGCAGAGGCCATGCGCGACAATTTAGCCGGCCTTGGGGAGAAGGTGAGTGAAACCGCAAGTCACTACGCATCATCGGTCGCGGCATACGCAGAACAGGCCGGTCGCACCGTGTCCGAGAAGTCAGGGCGAGTGGTGCAGCAAGCCCAATCAACGTTCCAGGACACGATTGGCCGCATGGTGGAAGAACAGCCATTGGCTTTTGTCCTGGCAGGCTTCGCAGCCGGTGCCGCCATAGCTGCTGCTTTGCCGGCCAGCGATGTCGAGAGGCGCACGCTCGGCCCAGCAGGAGAGCGATTGACGGATGCTGCTGAAAAAGCTGGGGAACGCTTGAAGTCCTCGACATCAAAGGCGGGCGAACGGCTCAAAAGCGCCGCCGAGGAACATGGGCTGAATTCGGACGGCCTGAAGGAGGTCGCAAGGGACGTTGCGGGCGCCTTTGGAAGCGCCTTGTCAGAAGAGCAATCAAGTGAACCCGTGCAGCCGCCTTCGCCAAGCCCAAGTGGATCGAGCGGTTCATCCACTCCGGCCGCCAAGCTGCAACCGGGCAGCGCCACCCCTTCGGAAGGAATAACGGCCAAATCGCAGCGGTCGGGCAACGCTCGGTCGAGCAAACCTGCCCGCCCCGGTGGCAAGAGAGATTTATGATGGCCGATCCGCAACTTGAGCATCTTGAATACGAAGTTGAGGCTGCCCGGGCTAAGCTCGCCGAGGACTTGTCGACACTTCGGTCGCCAAACACGCTCTCCGAATTTACCGATGATTTGAAACACGAAGCGCTTGAGGCAAAGGATGCCCTGGTGGAGAAAGCAAGAGCCTCAATGCAATCGGTGGCGCAGGCGATTATTGACGATCTCAAGGCCAAGGCGGCTGCCAATCCGAGCGCTGCTTTGGCGATTGGGGCCGGTTTGGGGTGGCGTTTCCTCCGCCGTCCGCCGATCGCAACCGCACTTGTCGGAGCGGGATTGTTCAGCTTATTGCGGACCAATTCGGCCCGGCCACCCGGCGAGCAGCAGGTGGATCACCTATCGTACGCCAAGGAGCGCCTGAAGGAGCAATCTAGTGATTTGGCGGAAAGCGTCAGTGATTTCGCTCTTGAAACGGCTGGTAAAATAAAACGCCAAGCTGCCGAGTTGACCGGCGTGGCCAAGGAAACTGTAAAAGAGAAGACAGAACGTCTAGCTGCGGGTATCCGCCATAGCGGCGTTGGGCCGCACGAGGGCGAGACTGCCGCGAGAGCATCCGCACCCTTCGATGAAGCTTCGTTAGCTGTTCAAGACGCATCGGGCAATGAGCATACCGAGGACAAACTCCTTCTGGCGGCGGCAGGTTTGGCAGTCGCCGCGGCTGTCGGCTTTGCCTATCAACGACGTGTGAATGAGCAGATGGACACCGACCGAACTGGAAGAGCGTAGACAGAGGTCATTGCAGAGAAACAGTCGTCCTGAAGGCAAAGTATGATGCCGCGCTGACATTTATCGAGTCCCGACGAGTTCAGCCATCGGATTGCATATTCTGGAACCACGGACGGCGCGATGACGATGCGCACGGCGGAGAAGATCGGACAAAGCGGTCAACCCCTTCGAGCATGATGATCGTCGGCCGGTCGGTCACGGCCTTCAGCGAAACCGCCAGCGACCGGCTGAAGCGGAATTCACCCCGAAAACCGTGCAAGTGCTGCCGACCCCATAACGTGAGCGCAACGGCGCGCTCTGTCCGCTGTCAGGACGAACTTTCTCCGATCCGGCTTGGCGCTGCCGGTGCCCGCGCACGCAACTGCTCAGTCATCTAGAGCGTTCTCGGGCATTCCGCTATCGCGACCTCGTTTGGAACGTTTTAACACGCCCACTCGAGCTTTATTTCGCCGAGCGCTGCGCTAGCCCTTCCGATCTGGCTATTGCCAATGCGTATTTGACCAGGCTTGCGCAGGCGAACGCTTCGACTCTCTAAGTGACGACGCCGCAATATTAGCATCGCTCGTCGTTGCAATTTCTCGAAATGCGCAGCTCGACGACCGCCTGCTAGGCGTGTTCGTTGCCCAGCGTTCACGAAGGGGGACGCGCTAGCGGACGAATCCCGATCACCCAGTTTACGGTTACTACGTTCCTACCCGATCACCGCTTGGCGCTGTCGCTGTCCGCTTCGGCCCGCGCAAGGAACTGCTCGGTCGTGGAGGGAAGACGGGATTTCAGCCAATCCGCCATCGCGACTTCCTCTTGAAGATTCTCTTCGCAAGCCCGAAGAACCTCGGTTTCGCCGAGCGATCGAGCGGCGGCAATCAGGATCGTGTAGGAGGCGATTTCCATGTGCTCGAACGTGTAGCTCGCGAGCGATCCTTTCATCACCTCGTCTCCAGCGAAGACGCCGCTCAGCGATTGCGCCATCGCCGTCAGCTTACCGCCAGCATCCTTCATCATGGATGAACCCTCGTCCATCTGATCGAGACAAGTCTTGAGCCGGGCAGCCTGCTGCTTGGTCTCGTCGAGGTGCTGTCGGATTCGGTCGCTCAGTTCGGGATAATTCTCGATACGGCTTAACTGCCCGTTCAACATCGTTTCTGCCTGCTCTTCCATGGCATGAGCGTCTCTAAGCCATTGGACAAACCATTCCCGGCTTTCTGACATTTCGAATCTCCTTTGCGATCTAAGGAAACTTTCAGAAGAGGACATTGTTCCGGAGTAGAGCCCGCCGAACGGGCCTTGACCGTCGCAGAGATCAGCGCCGTGGCGGGTCTCAATTCACCTCGCGAAAAATCCTGCAGCGATGCGTGGAAAAGGCGAAGATCGGGAAGATCGGCGCAAGGAAAACGGCCCGTGGACGCTCGCCGCTGCGCCGCTCCATCACACAGTCCAACTGGCACTGGCCGCTTCCTGGCCATCCGACGCGGCGACATATTGAAGGTCCCGCATGGCATACTGCGACCGCTGCATGTCGTTCCTGGCAAGTAAGAACGGCAAGCAGATGAAGCTACCAGCGCTCGGCGAAGCTGAAGTGGATTCTCGACGAGGCGCTGATCGCGGCCGCTGGCGCTCCGCATTGAGCCTTGTGCCTCACCGCGCCACCGCAGTCACAAGGAACGCGACGGCCTCTCCGCTCGTTGATTGCTTTTCGACTCGAGCCGCCGTCATGAGGTTCTAATATACGCCGGCCATCCTAAGGCTGACCTATGACCAGAGTTACAAAAGTTGAACTTCATCGGGGAACACTCCTTCTGTCTGCCTGTTCGATTTGCCAGGCGCATCCCGCGCATTCAGACAGGAGAAAGAAGATGAAACGCATCCTTTTGGCTTCGGCCGTGCTGGCAGTGTCGGCAGGGCTTTCCTTTGCCCAGACGACCAGCGGAACTTCGAGCGGAACCTCGACGAGCGGAACCTCGACCACGACAACCATGCCCAGCACGACGGATCAGGGCACCGGCACGACGAGCAGCGGGACCAACATGTCCGGCGATCAAGGCACCGACACGACCACCACCAGCGGCACCACAAATCCGAACTCGGCCAGAGACTGCGCGCCCGGCCAGCAGACTGGCAGCGCTCAGCAGGCGGCGCCAGGTCAGCAGGACACGGCAGCCAACACCGCCGCGCCAGGCCAGGTCAAAAAGACCGACGAAGGTTGCTGATTGGCACATCGGCTCAGGTTGGAATCACCAGCGTGTGGCTGGATGATCTCCCCCGACCACCGCCTGAACTCAACTCGGCTGGCGAGCAAGTTGCCGCCAGCCGAGCGTCAGTTGAGGAACCTTGTGCTTGCTTGTGCTTTCAGTGGGCAGGCCTGGCTTCTGTTTGCTTTCGGTCAGATACATATCCGCCTGCTCGCGAAGGGAGCTGCGGTCGCGCTCAGAGGAGAGCCGCGCTGTATTGCCGATAGCGCTAGAGCGAAGAAGCCCTACGGCAACCGGCAGTTGGACTGACACCAAGTTGGCTCCGAGAGCGTTGGGAACAGCCTGGCACGGCACGTTGCTCAGTTTGGACCTTCGCAAAGGATGCATGGATGGCGAAAGACGTTTCTCGCGAGGAAGAGCAACGCGGCACCGGAAAGGTCCTCATCTGGGGCGCCGCGATCGCCCTTGTTCTCTTTGTTGCCCTGCTGGCCATATTCGTTCTGGGGTAGTCCTGACTGCTGCAGCAGGATCTAACTTGGGTGCACGACGTTCTGAGCCTAGAGAGCTGCAGAGCCTACTTGGATCTTGAGCACCGTGGGGTTGAATGCAAGTCCGTGTGGTGCAAGTGACTGCTAGGCTTTCACGGTTTTGGTGTCCTCTTCGGTTTAGATGCCGCGGGCCGACGTCACAGCAAGTGCGGCCTTCAGGCGCTGCTCCCGAAGCCGCGGTCTTTGCGTCTCGTGCCGCACGCTCAATGTCGGTCAATCCTCGTGCAGCATCCGAGGCGCGCTCGTCTCTGGCTTGTCTTTCTTTCTCGGTAGGCAACTTCCTACACTCCGATGTGCCAGCACAGTCGGCTGTCGGCACCCAACCATGGTCGCCATATCGTATTCCACGCCAACAGAAAAAACCCGCCTCGACTGCCGCTGAGCGCGCGCATCCCCGCCTCTGGAACGCTTCAAACACTTTGCCGTTGTTAAAGGCACCTGCAGGAGCCAGGCATGAGAGTATTCCAACGAATTTTGCCGCTCGCCGTGTTCGCGTTGCAACTCTTTGCCGTGCAGTCATTTGCTCAGACCGAGCAGCAAGATCTTCCGGGGCAAGGCGCATCATCGACAACCGAAGATGCCGAGGATGTCGGCGTCGATGTTTCGCTTGGCAGGCACGAAGTGAAACAGCAGATCGCACGGGAGCTTGGAATCTCTGAGGTGGAAGTGCCTCTGGCAGTTCATGTGCCTATCGAGCTCGCCAAGCGGGTCTGCGAGAAAGAGGTATTCGACGCACGCGCCAATGTGAACCGAAGCTGCACCGCGACGAAATACATCCCGGAAATTGCCGAAGCAGCACGAAATCGTCCGCAAACCTCTGCCGTTCCGGAGCAATAGGCGAAGACGAATACTATGGGATAAAGAAGGGTGCTTGGCTACTCTGGGCGATCGACAAAGCGCCGCCCCGAAAGTGTGGAGCGCTTGCGCGTAAGTTTTCAGGCAGCGTCGATACCGCTTGGCTTCCCCAGAGGATGAATCAGTTTGGGGCCGTATGCTTCGACAAAAGGCGCACACCAGATTGCGAAGACAACCTTCGACCGGTAGAGGCGGACACTGCTTGTTAGCAGCATCTTGATGATCGCCAAACTGACGAGCTTCTCTGGTCAGCATAGTAGCTTTTTGAGACTCCCGGCCCTTTTAGGTATACTTTCCCCTGACTGTCGGCAATTGTTAGGGCGTCGTCAGCTGTGAGCGACCATCGCGCTTCCGCCCCGATCGGGAGACAGCGCAGATGGAAACCTCGTTCAAGAACGAACTGTTGCGGCGCCTGAGCGCGCCGGATCTGACATTGCTGCAGCCTCACCTCGAAGGCCGTCACTTGGGACTGACGACGCACCTGGAGCAGGCCTCGGTCCCGATTGACACCGTCGATTTCTTCGAGAGCGGTCTCGGGTCAATGGTGGCGAAGCTTCGGGCTGAGGTCGAGGCCGAGGTTGGCCTTATTGCTTTGACGGTATGACCGGATCAGCCCTGGTCATGGGTGAGGACCGGTCCCCGCACGATTGCTTGTTCAATTGAAGGCTGAAGCTATTGCTATAGACGCGCGTTGGCGGATCGTTCGTATGGGCAGCCCGAGGCGGAATACATCCGACTGATCGGGACGCCCCGTTGCTCATGATGTCACCCGTGCTGCCCTCTCTCCCGTCGCTGACCACATTCGGGAGATGGCGATTGGCACCTGTCAGGACGTTCTGGCAAGGGTTGTCCAACGGTATGAAACCGCAGTGTCGATTCAGGACAGGATCGTTGAACATTGCAAGGAGGTCGGATTAACACTGCAAGCAGATGAAGCTTTTTTGCAGGCCTTGTGGTTGTCGCTGGCGAAGGCCAGGACGGCCTTGGAGCGTGAGGTCCCCCCGGCACCGCTGCATCCGCACCTGGCCGGCCGCTCTAGTCCTGGACAATTGCCGACCTCGTCGCTGGTCAGCATGCCAGAATGTCGATGCCGGAAGCCATGAGGACCCCGATTGAATGTTCTCATTCGTTTGTGATCGGGGGTGCAAGGCAATCCGGCTCCAGCGCATGTTGGCCTCAGGAACAAACCGCGGTCGCATCCGTTCAGCATCGCGAAGGACGAGACGGCTGTCCACGGCCTTTCCGGTACTGCAAAGGAGACATGACGTGCTCGGTCCGCAGAGGGGGTTTTCGAAGACCATCTGAGGCTTCGCGCCGCTGGCGACATCGAGGAGGATCTTAGGCGCAACTATGCTGTGGACGTGGTCCTCTTGACCGCGAATTCGAATTTAGAGGCCATGATGCCGTCCGCCTGTCGTCCAAACGCCTGCGCGAGCAGCTGCCTCAAGGTGAGTTCAACTACATCGCAAAACAGGTCCGCGGCCCCTATACACTGCTGATCTGGTCGGCAACTTCGTCCAGGTTCGACGCCATTGAGGGCGCCGACAGTTCCGTCATTCAGGACGGCAAGATTGTCTTCCAGTCCATTCACTACAGGTTGCACCCCAAGGCGGCTGGGGAAGCCGGCGGGCTCTTCCACTCACCGCATCCGACTGGTCACAAGCTTTGTTCAGTACCGGCGCCATCCACCAGAAACGTCCTGATCACACATGCGGCGGGATTTCCTCGAAGCGGCCGAAAAGCAGGACTGCGGCGCAATTCACCCACACGTCGATCCTGCCGAAACGCGACACGGCAAAGCTGCGCATTCTCCACGGGCCGCATCGTCCGCCATATCGGTGGCAAAGGTCAGCGCCTCACCGCCCAAGCCGGCGCACTCCTTGGCGACCTTGTCGAGTGCGTCCGCGTTTCTTGAGACCAGCACTAGCCGTGCGCCTTTGCGCGCCAAACCCAGAGCAGTCGCTCTGCCGATGCCGCTCGAGGCGCCGGCGACCACGACGACGGCTCCCCGCAGTTCGGCCATTCGTCAACCTATCGGGATAATTCCGGGCGGGAGTTGAGATCCTCACCCTCTTCGGGATGGACGCCTACCCTGTGTTCGTAGACAAGCGTTCCGCCTTTCCAGCCGGTGTAGACGAGCAGCAGAACGACAATCGTTGATAGCGCCAGGCCCCAGGGCAAGGCGCCCTCGGCTGCACCGGCGCTTAGGCGCAGCATGAAACTGGCCAGCGCCAGCACCACGGCCACGACGTTGCCGACCATATGGTGCCACGCTGCATTGATGGACCGCACCCTTGAATTTCCAAGAAAATCGGTAAAGCCGGCCAGCGCCGCGGCAGCGCTCATCAACAGGACAAAGCCGAGCAACCAGAAGGATGCTTCGGCCCAGAATGCATTTCCGGTGGACCAGATGCCGCCGACGCCGTGCAAAACCGCCGGCCCTACTTGTTCTTTTTGAGGAGACGAGCTTCCCTCAGGATTGAGCCGCGATCGAAGCCGACCAGCGACATTATCTCGCCTATGTGGTGTTCGGATACGCCTGACTCTCGCGCGAGCTCGCTGACGATTTCAGCATTCGGGCCGAGCCGCCCTTGTTCTTCCGCCATTACACCAATGCCTCGTATTGGGCCAAGAGTGCGACAGTCGCTCCCAAGCGTCAGCGGCCATGTTGTATTGCTGACGATTTGCTATTGTACGGTTCCGGACCAATTCTAGCCAGGGGATTCGCTCAGGTCTGCACTTGCCGTCCAAGCGCCTGCCGGGAAGCCGACAGTAGTTCTTCCTCGTCCACTAGTCCGGCCATGTAATTTGCAATGATCCGGGACGCCAACGCCTTAAGCGCTTCTCCAACCCTCTCGAATTCCGAGAAGAGATCGGGAACCTTGATCAGGTGAGGGCAAAGGTCCGTTGCGAAAAATGCGGCCGCAAGGACTCGATGACAGCGGAAACCCTTCAGGCAGACGATCCTCATTCCGGAACTTCCGCAATGGAGCGCAGCCGAGATGCTCAAGCCGCTGCTGGCGCGGCGGACTGAAATCAACGGTCAACCCGACCGTCGCTCGCTGTTGGCTGCCGCTGTGCCGTGGCGAAGGAACAACAAGAGACTGGTCCAGTTAGAGCCATGCATGCGTCGATACAAATGAAAGAGGAGATGACAATGGCGACAAAAAAAAGCTCTCAGGGCAGCTCCAAGGGCTTGGAAGACCTTTTCTATGATGGTCTGAAAGACATCTACTACGCCGAACGCAAGATTCTGACGGCGCTCCGGAAAATGGCAAAGGGCGCGGAATCCGAAGAGTTGAAGGCGGCGTTCGAAAAACATCGTGACGAGACGGAAGGTCAGATCGAGCGTCTGCAGCAAGTTTTCGACGCCTTTGGCAAGAGAGCCCAAGGGAAAACGTGCCCGGCGATCGACGGCATCATCGAAGAAGGACAGGAGATTTTGGAGGAATTCGAGGAGGCTCCGGCATTGGACGCGGGTCTCGTGGCTGCAGCCCAGTCCGTCGAACATTATGAAATAGCGCGCTACGGGACTCTTGTCACATGGGCCGGGTTACTTGGCTTGAAAGACGCCGTCCCGCTACTCGAACAGACGCTCAAGGAAGAAAAAGCAACCGATGAGGCGCTCACCCGACTAGGCGAAACAGGCGTCAACGAACGGGCGATGCAACAGGCCGCATAACTTCGGATCGAATCGACGCGACCGCGGCCCCCGGCAGACGGGATTGGAGCTTGGTTGTATTCGCCAATCCAGGCACACGTGTACACCGCAGCCGCCGAGCCGTCGACGTGGTGGTGGCCGACCGGTTTCGACTAGGCCACCGGAACTGACAATGGGGGACTGCGAATGCGATTACTTGCCCACGCCTTGGGCGACAGGATGTTGGTATGAACGAGGATACCGCTCGTCGGCCCACGGCAGGCTCTTCCGGGTTCGACAGCTTTTTCATGGCTGGTTTCGAGTGTTCCTCCCACAGGCGCGCCGACGGGGCCCGTCTTGATCTGATCCGCGCGACCTCACATGACATCCATGCACATGCCGACTATCGCCGTTGTGCCGACCTTGGGCTTCGCACGATCCGCGACGGCTTGCGCTGGCACCTGATTGAAACAGCGCCCGGAGTCTTCGACTGGTCGAGTTGGACGTCGGCGATCGAAGCAGCCCAGGCGGCCGGGGTGCAGATTATCTGGGATATCTTCCACTATGGCTCGCCAGACCATATCGACCAAGGTGGCCCGGGGTTTATCAAGGCCTACGTCCGTTTCGCCGCGGAAGCTGTTCGGGTTCATCGCTCCGCTACCGGGGTGGCTCCCCTGGTCTGCCCGATCAACGAGATTTCGTTTTTCGCATGGGCTGTGGAGGTCGGCTATTTCCCCCGCGTCGGGCCGAACAAGCGTGGATGGTTCAAACGACACCTTGTCAGGGCAGCGGTCGCCGGCGTGAGGGCCATGCGGGAGGCCGAACCCGGCTGCAGGTTCATCTGGGCTGAACCGCTGATCCATATTGCTCCTCGTGACCGTACTCACCCCGAGCGGCGGCGCGCCGAAAATGCTCGCCAGGGCCAATTCGAGGCGTATGACATGCTGATCGGGCGCGTGGAACCGGAGTTGGGCGGCAGCGAGGACGTTGTGGACGTCATCGGCCTCAACTTCTATCCGCACAACCAATGGTACTTGAATGGCCCAACGATACCGATGGGGCACCACGAATACCGTGCACTTTCGGAATTGCTGGTCGAGGTCGCCGAACGATACAAGAAGCCGATGTTCATCGCCGAGACCGGCGCCGAAGGTTCAGGCCGGCCAGCCTGGCTTCACTACGTTTGCGACGAAGTGCGCGATGCGACGAGCCTCGGTGCACCTGTTCAGGGTATATGCCTGTACCCGGTGACGGCCTACCCAGGTTGGGACAATTCGCGCCACGCCGAAGTCGGCTTGTTCTCCACCATTCATGCGGACGGCTCGCGCACTGTTCGCAAGCCACTTGCGGACGAGTTGGAGCGCCAGCGCCAATCGTTCTTGGCGTTTGAGGAACAACAAGCAAGCGCGCTATAGCCTCGCTGATACGAACAGTGCGCGCTTTTCAGCTGCATCAACAGCACAGCATATCTAGAGCTGTTCGCCGAGAAGCCGAGAAACATCGTTGGCCTCTTTGGCCGTGGGTCGCCCGACGCCGGTCAGGCCGGCGCATCATTCACTCGGCCGCCTCGCGCTGCGTCGGCGTGACGAGCATCCCGTTTGCTGGCAGGCGTGTCTGAATGCGCCCGAACGTAGCCAATGCCTGGCCGACCACCTGATCCATATTGTAATAGCGATATGTTGCAAGACGTCCGACGAACCAGACCTCCGGGCACGCCGCGGCCAAAGCTTCGTATCGTTTGTACAAAGCCTCGTTTTCGGCCCGCGGCACCGGGTAATAAGGATCTCCGACGTCGGTGGGGTATTCGTAGGTGAGGCTGGTCTTCGGACTCTGCTGACCGGTCAGATGCTTGTACTCGGTGATCCGTGTGTATTTTTCCGTCTGCGGATAGTTGACGACGGCGACCGGTTGAAACTGCTCGCAATCAAGCGTCGTGTGCTCAAAGCGCAGCGAACGGTAGGGCAAGCGACCAAGCTTCCAGTCGAAATACTCGTCGATCGGACCGGTATAGATCATCTGCTGGAAGGGGATCTTGTCGCGAATTTCGCGGTAGTCGGTCTGCAGCATGATCTTGATCTTGGGACTATCCAGCATGCGCTGAAACATGCGCGTATACCCGCCTGCCGGCATGTTCTGGAAGCTGTCGCCAAAATACCGATCGTCGCGATCGGTCCGGGTCGGGACTCGCGCCGTCACTGACTTGCTCAACTGGGAAGGGTCGACACCCCACTGCTTCCTCGTGTAGCCGCGGAAGAATTTCTCGTAGAGCTCTCTGCCTACTGTGCTCACCACGACGTCCTCGGCGGTGCGGACTTCTTTGACCGTTTCGCGTCGGAAAGTGAAGAAGTCCTGCAGCTGCTCGGACGTCAATTCAAGGCCGTAGAGGCGGTTTATGGTGTCGAGATTAATCGGTATCGGCAGCAGCTTTCCATCGACAAGCGACAGCACGCGATGTTCGTAAGGCCGCCATTGCGTGAATTGCGACAGATAGTCGACGATCGATTGGGCGTTGGTGTGAAAGATGTGAGGCCCGTAACGGTGAATTAGTATTCCCGCCTCGTCGTAGCAGTCATAGGCATTGCCGCCGACGTGATTTCGTCGGTCTATGATCAGGACGCTTTCCTGCCGTTGCGATGCGATACGCTCGGCCAGCACACTGCCGGCGAAACCGGCCCCTACGATCAACCAGTCGAACACGCTCACGCCCTCCTCAGGAATGGGACGACGCTCTTCATCGCATGGGCGCGCTCGATGTGGGCAGCCATCGCGCTCCAGGTCTTCTCCCAGGACATGTCGGCGAGGTAGGCGTCGGCCTTCTTCACCAGGAAATCGCGGGGGTGGGCCAGGATCGAGCGAAGCTTGGCCTCGATGTCCTCCGCCTCGACAATCTCGACAAGGCCTTCGACGCCGTAGGTACGCACAACGTCGACGATCGCCGTGGACAACACCGGCAGTCCTGCCGCAAGAAACTCGGGAGTCTTGGTCGGGCTGATGTAGCGGGTCGCTTCGTTGAGCGCGAACGGCATCCAGCCGGCACTCCAATGCCTGAGATAGTTCGGCAGGTCTGCATAGGACTTGCCGCCCAGCCAATGCAGGTTGCCTGCCGTGGGAAGGCTCGCCCGATCGATCTTGACGACAGGGCCGAGCATGACAAAATGCACGTCTGGCATTGCCGCAGCCGCATGCGCGATAAGTTCAAGGTCGAGCCGTTCGTCGATGACCCCGAAGTACCCCACCCTCGGGTGAGGTATGTCGGCCTGATCGAACGGGTCTTCACCTGGCGCCCTAGCCTGATGGAAATGGGTAACGTCGATGCTGCTCGGGAAGGGAAAGATCGCCCGATGCAAGCTGCGCTTGGCCTCGTAGAGGCTCTGCCCGCCCGTGAAGACGACATCGGCACGTTGCAACAGCGCCTTTTCCAACTGCGTCAACTCTGCGGGAGCGTCTTTGAACGCGGAGAGTTCATCCATGCAGTCGTAGACGCAGACGTCACAGGCGAGATGATCGCTGAAGCGTAGCGCCATGGGCGTGTAATACCAGCTCGTCAATCGGTCATGCGGCGTGGAGGCGAGGATCTGATCGACGAACCTGCGCTGGATTGCGTCCGCCCTGGTCGCGGAAGTACCAACTGGGATCAGCGGCGTCACTATTCTGATCTTGGGGGTAATATTGTGCACCCGCATCGAAGGGTGGCGCCTCTCATCGAAGATTGGCTCTTCGAAGTAAATTAGCTGTTGCTGTTTTGACGCCAGGGTCAGAATGTGTTGTGGTCTCTGATATACGAAGTTCCATCGGAGGTGTGAAAAGCAAATTAAAATAGACGGTTGTACAGGGTTTTTTGGTGTTTTGGCCCGGCCCGCCGCCATTTCCATGTAGATTATCCTTCGATATAGTTACAAAATGCCTCGACTAACAAAAGTCAATCGAGGCAGCTTTGACATGAAGTTCGCAGCCTTCTATATAACTTCCATCCCGATAAGTTGTTCCATAGCTCCAAACTGTCTCGGGCGAGACCAGCCGTCCGCTCCACTTGCGACGGCTCAACAGAGAAGGGGCGAGCCGGCCGCCCCCATTCGATCCACATGATGAAGCCCCTCGCGTCAGGTCGGGCTCCCCAAATGTGGCCCTTTGCCACAGAGCGGTTCAAATCCTTCAATCGTTCAACAACCGTTCATCAGCGGAGCTATAAATACGCTTGGAATCGAATCATCTGAGTCGCGCCGGTGGTTCATTTGAATGGAGACCGAGACGAATCGAGGGATGGCTGGCGAATGAAGATCGACTTTGAAACCAACGTCTTTCCATTGTTTCACCCGCAGGTTGTGGATGATCTGAAGGACCCTTGTCCGGTGTTCGACGGCACGCTCTGGCACGTCTTCGGCTCCAGCGGCACCGTCACAACAGAGAGCTGGAAAATCCTCCACGCCACAGCGCCGGATCTTTATGGACCCTGGACAGAGCACGAGGCGATCGTTTTGCCGGTAACCGGATCTGGCATTGCGGCGCCCGGCGTCATTCATGAGTGCGGCGTCTTCCACATGTTTATCCAGACCGAATTCATGAAGTCCGGCGGACGTTGCGAGCACGCGGTGTCCAATGACGGCTTTCATTGGGTGGTGCTCAATCCGGCGATATTGTCGCTGCCCGACACCGATGAGGACGGCATCTACGATCCCCACCCCGCAATCGTCGGAGGCAAGCGCTATATCGTCTATTCAGGCATGCCCAAATTCACCAGGGTGCCCCAGCCTGATGTCTATCTGGCGCGCAGCCAATCCGATTCCTGGTTCGGGCCATGGAAACGTCTCGGCAAGATACTCGATCATCTCGACGTGCCGCATCACAATGCGCGCGAGCACCCCGATTACGAATGGGGGATCGAAGGCGCGCAGCTCGTCGAGCTGCCGGACGGTCGTGTGCTTCTCAACGCCACCTGCTTCCTCCCCGAAGGTCCGCGCGGCAGCCGGCAGCGCGTCTTCTTCGCCATCGCCGATGACGTCAAGGGTCCCTACGTTTCCGTTGGCCCCGTTCTCGACCCTGGTGAGCCCGGCGAGAATGGCCATTCGACGGTGATGATCGACGGCCGGCAACTGACCTTGTTCTACCAGAGCAGGCGTGAGGCGACCAACCATCGCTGGCGGTTCGGGTTGGCAAAGTGTGACCTGGATCGGCATATACTTTCGAGAGTTGCCTAGATGGTAAGTTCCGGCATTTGCCGGAACGGAGGATGAAACGCTCTGGCGGTTGGTGGGAGGGATCGCTTTATACCGGTGATTGAGGGTAGTAGGTGATACGCAGCCAGTCGGCGAAGCTTGCGACGGGGGCATCTATACACCTCAGGCAAGCTGGTCGCCATAAACGACGTTGCCAGCTGAAATTCGGCAGTGGACCGTAATTGCGCGCAGCACGCCGCCAGTGGATTCACGCGGTTTTGATCCTGAGCAGGATGTCCTGATCGTAATTTCCAAAGCCCATGCCGAAAATGTTGATCCCGCCGGGGCGCTCGGCGTCGTCCTTGACGCCGATACGGACGCGGATTGAATGATGGCTCTTCAGATCGAGTGCGGCGAGGCCGGTTTCGGAAATCCTGACGCCGTCGACATAGGTGCCGTCCTTGGCAATTCGCCAGGTCTTCAGCTTGCCGTATTGCGAGCCCTTGAGCTTCCACCAGGAGGGCGTGAAGACGCCGCGCTTGTCGCCGAAATCTCCCGGTGACGTCCATGTGCCGACATCGACGCCATTGATCGTCAGCGTGATGTCCGAGGGCCAATCGGCGCTGGTGCCCGGCACTTCCGAAGACACCTCTAACGCAACTTCGAGTCCGGTGATCTCGGCATTGGCGAGCTTGGCATTGTTGGGGAACTGGTATTCGACAAAACCGCGCGTGAACCATAGCAGACCGGCTTTCATGCGGTCCGGATCAAGGAAAGTGTTCGGCACATCGAGCAGACCGATGATGCCGTCCGGCGAACAAAGGCCGCAGGGCGCGGTAACCTCGAAGCCGGTGTAAAGCCCGATCGGCATCGACACTTCGATCGCGTCGTTCTTGACCTTACGATACTCACCCTTGAACACGATGAGCACTTTTTCGGCGGTCGGATAGCAGATTTTCTGGTTGCCTTTCTTCGCTTTCAGGCTCTCGGTGCGGATCAGCCCCGCATCCTCCAGCACCTGGATATTGGTCGAGACGGTTGACTGCGGAAGCGACAGCTCGGCGGCGATTTCGTTGACATTCATCGGCCCCTTCTCATGCAGCAGTTTCAGCATCGAGATCCGCGCCGAGGAGGCAAGCCCCTTGAGCACGGCAATTCCTTCCTCAGGTTCGATCACCAGAAAATTGCGACTCATGAAATCGCCAGTCTATGCTCGTGACAGAGGTTATGGCTTCGCTCATTGCAACGGCGCTGACCGAAACGCCGAGCCGTTGATTTGGTTACATTAAGCCCTCGACCGTCAGTATGCATCGCAAGCCGTACCCGCAAGGATGGTGCGACATGTCTACATTTGTTCTCCGACCGCCAGCTCCTTGTAGTGCGGTGGTGCTTGTCAGTCCGTGGCCTCGATTTGCAGACGACTAGATGCTGGCAGCCACAAAGAGAGGCAGAAGCCGAACACGGAATTGGGGCCGTTCCCCTGGCCAAATCCCCAAGATACGGGACCTCGACGTCGATGTTAGCCGAACCGGCGCGGATGGATGCACAGGATGCGGTTCGCTGAAGTGCGTGCCGCCGTGAAGTAAATCATCGGATTCGCCACCCGATAGAGTCGGGACGGGGTTCTACCTATTGCTTTTGAGCATGATCTTTTCCGAAAATCGCGATTCCACTTCTCGGGATCGCGCCAGTGCCGGCCTACTTCATGCTGGCCGCGGCAGCGACCCTGTCCACCATGGCGAGAACAGCTAGCGGTGCGGTGCGGTGTGGTGGACCATGTGGCCGGCCTGCGGGATGATATCGACAAACGAACCAGGAATCTCCGATTGTAGTCTAAGAGCCTCGGCTTTCGCATCGAACAACCGGTCGCCGGCCCCGGCAATAATGCCGGCAGGCATCAACAGATCATTGTAGCGGGTGAAGCGGCCGCCGGCCAGCGCGTCGGCCAGCATCAATCCCGATTCGGCCGCGATCGACCGCAGCTGTGAGGCCAGCTGGCGATGTCCTTTGCCGACGAAGCAAACCCCGCAGAGACGATGCCGGGGCGAAATACTTGCCCATGGCGAGCGGCCAGGTGAGCAGCACAAGCAGCGGCAGCAGCAAAATGTGCGGGAAAACACCACCGGCGACAGGCAAGGCCGGCAGCCCGCCAGTGCAAGGCCCAGGCGCGGCGGCAAGAACGGACCGATGAAGACTCCCGATCGAATCGTCGTCCGATCGAGCTCATCGACTCGCCCGCCTGCCATCGAACCCAAATCTCAGGCGCTGAGCGGCCGAGTAGCAGATGCGACTTCGCTGCTTCATGGCTCACACTCCATCTTTCAGAAAAGAGCGTGTGTTGCTGCGATCAGTTGAATCCGCCACCCAAACCGAACGCGGCTGCTAGGCAGGCCGAAGCTTGTGCAAGTACAGCTGTGCGTCACAAGCCAAGTGAACTAAGAAGCTGCACGAACCGCGGGTGATCGCGAATGGCGTCGAAATCGACTTCGTGACGGATTCGTTCCAATACGTTCTGACTCACGCTTCCTCCGACGGCTCTTTCCAGGTACCGCACCGCTTCCTCCACTTCCCCGAGCACGGAATACATGCAAGCGGCGTTGTACTGCGTCACGAAGTCGTCCGGATCGATCGCCAGCGCTCTGGCCAGCCAGGAACGCGCCTTCTTCCGCTCACCGATATACGCGAGCGAGGGCGCCGCGATGCAGCGGTGCCGCATTTTCAGGATGGCGGCCAGTTGCGCGTTCGGCGCGCTCGAAACAGATCCTTGGTTCGCGAGCGGATGAAGGCGATCGCGCAGGAGCGTCCCCCGGTGTAGAGTTGCCACCCTGGATCTCGCCTTGGCCGGCTGCATTCCTGGCTGTGTCCCCTAGGATACATTGTCGAGCAGGGTCGACTTATCCAAGCCATGTGTCGGCTCAGGCGGCCATTCACCATTCGGCGTCATCTCGTTGACTGTCTCGGGTAGATCCCGCGCAATCCTTCTGATTAGCTCCTCGCGCGAAAGACCCGTCTGCATCGAAATGGACGTGAGTGTACCTTCGTCCATTGCCGCTTGGACGTCCCTTGGCTCAATCGGTTGGTTTGGCCCGCTGCCAACCCACGAGTCGACCTTCGATCCTGCCCCCACCTCCCTGAACCGGTCGAGGATCTCACCAAGGTCAGCCCTCGACACGCCATTCGTTATCTGAGCCAGAATTCTGCGTTGCGGGTCGTTTGGGTTAAGATACCCCGCTCCCGGAATCAATTCACAGAGCTTGTCGCGGTTTTGGTATGCCAGAACGCCAAGCATCGCGATCGCCAATCTTCCCAGATTTGCCATTTGGTCTCCTCCACGGTTTTGGCCGATGAGCGAATCAAAGCCAAGTCTTGGCGGATGCCGACGCGTGTGGACTCGAACAACTTATTGCCGGTCGGCTCGCGGGCGGAGAGGACGCGTCCTTCGGGTACTCGTTTTCCATCTGACGTCTTCTCCTGACGCAGAACTTCAGGGCGCTTGGCCGCAGTCGCCCTGCGCCGATCGAGCGACCCTAACCCGGCGCCTCCCGGGTTTGTTCCGCTTGTCAGAGTTTGTCGCGACGATGGAAAGCGCGACCCGACGGGTAACTCTACCGGCTCGAGAGATAGAGTCTGCCCAACTTGATCATACTTCAGAACGACGGCGGCTCAGTTAGCCTCAGCTACCTAGGACTGCCGCCGGCTCGCGCACGAATTTCAATTTCGGCGGGACGGCGAACACCCTGAACCGCTCAGCCAGGCTGTCAAGAGCTTGACGCATGCCCACTCCCGCAGCAGCCGCACCGTGTCCACTGATGACCATGTGCGGGTTCAGGGCAGCCAGGTGCTTCACGGATCTTTCCGCCGCATCCCAGTCCGGCGTGAAGTAGCGCGGCGGACCGTGCATCTCAAGATCCTGAACGGCGACCTCATAGACTGACTCCTGACCGGTGGTGATGAAAGCGTCCCCTACGATCAGCGAGCGGTCCTCCTCGCGCCAGAGCGAGATATGCCCAGGAGCGTGCCCGGGTGTGTGTAGCCATCGCCATCCGGGCATTCCGGGGATCGATCCGTCGGCAGGTAGGAGTTCCAAACGGTTGCCAAGATCAATTGGCCCCCGTGGAAAAAGCGGCGAAAGCAGCGCCATCAGTCCACCCCCGACCCAGGGATCCGGTGGCGGATAGGACGCGGTTCCGTCCAGATAGGGGCGCTCGAGTGGATGCGCGAAGACAGGCACGTCCCACCTATTCGCGAGGTCTAGAACCGTTCCCACATGGTCGAAATGGCCGTGGGTCAGGATGATCGCGGCCGGCCGTGCGTTCGTGCCAAACCGCTTTTCCGCGACCGCAAGAATGCTGCCGCGGGACGTCGGCAACCCGGTATCGATCAGCATCCAGTTCCGATCTCCGCTGCCCGGTGCGCCGAAGAACACGACATTGACGATTGCTAGGCGCAAATAGCCCAAGTCCGGTGCGATGCTCCAAGCGCCGTCGCCACGATCCTCGCGCCTGGCGTGGTCGATCTCGGAAAGTCGAATCTGAACGGTCATGTGATCCCGTGCCTCTCTTGTTGCTGAGCAGCCGCTCGAGTCGATCGGCGGCGGTGGTATATCGCCCCGAACTTGGCACGGCCCTCCTTGTTCCTCCTTCGCCACCCAGCTCCGGACAGTCCACCACAGGAACAAAGGCTCGACCAAATCGGTTCGGCATTACCCGGTCGCGCCAGGACGAGCTGGACTGAGCAACGAAGATGGCGCGCCCCATTGGATGCGGTATTTCGCCAACGCGGTTCCCGGTCCTAACAAGGCGGCCGAGTTCGAAGCCGACTGCTGAAAGAAGACTTCGAATGAGCGAAGTGGGGCGTATGGACGAGCACCAGGTGGAGGCTCCGGTTCCGCAAGCTTCGCCTATGACTGGTCAAGTTGGGCGCCAATGGTCAAGGCGGCCCGATCGGCAGGTGTCCAGGTTATCTGGGACATCTTCCATTACGGATCTCCAGACCATGTCGATCAGCGATCGCTGCATTTCATCGATGCCTATGCCTCGTTCGCGGCAGAAGCCGTGAGCGTACAGCGTTCGATCGCCGGAACACCGCCTCTGTTGTGTCCCATCAACTAGATCTCCTTTTTCGCATGGGCTGTTGAGGTCGGCTATTTCCCGCGTGGGGCCGAACAAACGTGGATGGTTCAAGCGGCATCTCGTGAAGGCTGCCATCGCGGGTGTTCGTGCAATGCGGGAGATCGACCCCGCCTGCAGATTTGTCTGGGCCGAGCCCCTTATCCAAATCGCTCCTCGTGACCGGACCCGCAGCGAACGGGGTCGGGCCGAAAACGCCCGTCAGGGGCAGTTCGAAGCTTACGACATGTTGCTGGGCCGCGTCGAACCTGAGTTGGGCGGGAGCGAAGATGTTGTCGATGTCGTGGGCCTGAATTTCTAGCCGCACAATCAATGGTAAATAAACGGGCCGACGATATCGATGGGACACCATGAGTACCGCGCTTTGTCGGAAATGTTGCTCGAGGTTGCTCATCGGTACGGTAAGCCGATGTTCATTGCCGAGACCGGCTCAGAGGGATCCGGCGGGCCGGCTTGGCTCCACTATGTATGCCGCGACGAGGTGCGTGCCGCTATGGGCGTCGGAGCATCGATTCGAGGGTATTTGCCTGTACCCGATAACGGCCTACCCGGGCTGGGACAATTCGCGTCATGCAGAGGTGGGGTTATTTTCGGCCATCCACCCGAATGGCACACGCCGCCTCCGTCAGCACGTCGCGGACGAACTGGTGCATCAGCAAGATCTGTTCACGGCAAACCGGACGCGCTGATTGTGTTGCGACACACCGCAAGGGCGAGCACCGAAGACCAGGGCAAATTACGGTGTATTCCTCAGCCAAAATCGGCGCCACGCGATGCCAAGTGGCATGGGTGCGAGGATGACCGTGCAGCATCAGGAAGCGGTGGCCCCTTCCACCAACCCGCACTCTGAGCGTCGCTTCCGGAAGTTTGATCTGCTCCAGCGAGAAACCTTCAAACATGCAACTCCCTCCATTCGCAACATTTGCCAAACGTGTAAACGGAGAGGCAGTTCAATGTCGACTTCCGCGGGATCTGAACTTGCCTTGTATTCCGCGAAGAGGTCGTGAGCCGAACGGCGGCTTTAACTGGTCCCTCGGCAATAACCGGACGGACAGCAAACGGCCCCCAAAAAGCCGCCAGGCGGCGACGCGCCTGATATCGCACTTCGAGATCAACTCTGCCGTTTCCTGTTAGCCGAAGTTGCAAACGGCCCCGCTCACAATCGTGGTTGCGCCTTTGGGCATCGTGGTTCAGACCGCTGGCGGATTAGAACTCATGTTGGCTTTGCGATCGGCTCATCGCTGCCGACTATCGGGGACCTATATAAAGGGGCATGTCCACGCGCCGTAAAATCAATGCAACAGCGAAGCTGATTGGAGAGTGGCCTTTGACCCCGGCTGCAACGTTTGGATCGTCCGTCAGAGCGAGGGGTATTTTTCTCGAAATACGCGCCCGCCTTCCAGCGGACTTCAGGAAACTGCTCCATATCGAGTCCCGCGTGCTTACCCTGCGCGTGTCTCAGGGCGCCGAGAATGATGTGCAGGTGGTATTCGGGATCGTATCCAAAGCACTGCAGAATATCGAAGACCTGCCCGTAATCCCCCGTGAAATCGAGGACATTCTGACGATCTCGACGGCCGAACGGCACCGCTGGCTGAAAGATGGTCGCTTGCAGAGCGCCGGGACGAAAACGGTGAAACTCCGCGGGCGGGCAAGGAACATCACCTTTCACGTGTTCGACCCGCAGCACGTGGAGGATGTGCTTGACCGCGACCTGGTAACAGTCTGGCGCGAACAGGACGCAGCGACAGCTGCAGACAATAGGCGGCGAGCCGCGGGGAAGGCCGCTATGAAACGTGCTCAAAGAAGCGGTCGCGGAACTGCAGCTTCAGGTGGCTATGGCCACGATGAGAACTCGCACTCCAATTTGCGCGGCTGGGAAGATTTTGAGAAGGACGGACTCCTGCGCTGATAGGCCGGGCGCATAAGCAGATTAGAACGTTTGCCTGCGGCGTTCGAGATGCGCAAGAAGGGCCGTCAAACGCATCGCATTCAGGACCCGCTTCGCAGGGACACCGCCCTTGCGCGCCATCTCGACACCCCAATGCATGTGGTCGAGCTCGCGCATCGAATGAGCGTCCGGATTGATGCTGAAGATGCAGCCCTGATCGAGTGCCTTTTGATGCCAGCGCCAGTCGAGGTCGAGTCGCCACGGATGTGCGTTGATTTCGACAGCGACGCCGTGTTTCGCACACGCTTTGAGGACTTTGTCGACGTCGAGATCATAACCGGGTCGGCGCAACAGCTGGCGACCGGTCATGTGCCCGATGATTGTCGTCCGAGGATTTCCGATCGCCTCGATGATACGCTCCGTCTGTTCCTTCTTGGGCAACTTGAAGCGGCTGTGCACGCTCGCGACGACGAAATCGAACAGCTCCAAGATGTGATTCGGGTAATCGAGCGAGCCATCCGCCAGGATGTCCGCCTCGATGCCCTTCAGTATGCGAAATTTTCCATTGTATGCCTTGTTCAGCCGGTCAGCTTCGCGGTGCTGTTCAGCAATCTCCTGCAACGAAAGGCCGCCTGCGTAGTGAGCGGACTGCGAATGATCGGCGACACCATAGTATTCGAAACCGCGCTTGCGCGTGGCTTCAGCCATTGCCTCAAGCGTTTCGGTGCCATCGGATGCGGTCGTGTGAGAATGCAGGATGCCATGCAGATCTTCATCCCGAATGAGGGCGGGTAGCTTCTGCTTTGCCGCCCGCTCAATCTCGTCCCTGCCTTCGCGCAATTCAGGCTCGATAAACTGCAAGTCTAGAGCTTGGTAGATTTCTTCTTCTGTCGCTGACGCGATCAGCTTTCTCCCGCGATGAAGCCCGTCGGCGTTTAGGGTGAACCCCTTGTCGGCCGCGAACGTCTTCAGTTGCTTGAGGTGGTCTGCCGAACCGGTTGCTTCGAGCAGGCTCGCGCCAAAGTGCTTCCTGTCCGTGACAACAAGCCTGAGGGTCGTATCCTCGATTCCAGTCGATTTTCTGGCCTGCGCTACCAGGGCGAAATCGGAAACGAGCTCGCAACCGCGCCGGAAGTCGCCTGCAATCTCGACGCGCGAAAACTCTGGATGCTGTTGCTTCACCGATATGACCGCATGTTCGAGAAGGGCGGCGGCCTTGTGCAGGTGAAGTTGCGTTTCGCCGCTTCGCACGATGGCCAGGTTCTGCAGGAGCTTTGTCTGGAGCGCGGCGCCGAGGCCTTTGACTGGGCGTATGCGGTCTTCTCTTGCTGCGGCCTCGAGCTCGGCCAGCGAGTTCACGCCGAGCGCCTGATGAAGCTTCAGTATCTTATCAGGACGAAGCCCGGGTATGGCAAACAGCTCCATCACGCCCGCTGGAACATCCTCGCGCAGCTTCTCAAGGCTCGGGTGCGTGCCGGTTTGGTAAAGCTTGGTCACGATGTCTGCGATCGCTTCACCGATCCCCGGGATGTTGGTGAGGGCGCCGGCGGCGATGATCCGATCAAGCGGCTGCGACAGCGCCGTCAGACTGTCTGCCGCGCGCAAGTATGCCTTTATGCGATAGGGATTGTCGTCGCGCATAGACGCCCGTTGCGCGTATTCCCTCAAAAGACTGGCGACGGTCCTCGGATCGGTTTTTGCCATGGCTTCAGCCAAACGAGGCCGATCTCCGCAGGTTCCAATCAGGCAAGGCCATGAGCGCGTTGTCCTTTAAATCCCGGCTTTACTGCCTCTTCCCGCGTCGTACGCTACAGATTGGGCAAGGATTGGTCAGCGCGACCCCATCCCGCCAGAGCTTTGGAGGCTGCGCGTTTCTTTAATTCAGGAGCATCGCCCACGTGGAAATGAGAGGGCGCATCTATTGTCTTCATCTCCGCCCACGTGATCGGTGCCGCGACAGGAGCGCCCGGACGTGATCTCGCGCTGTAGGGCATGATCGCGGTCGCCCCGCGCTGATTGCGTAGATAGTCCACAAAGATGCGACCCTTGCGGCGCGCCTTTGACAACACGGCCGTGAAATGGGCCGGATCGCTCTTGGCGACCGCCTGCGCCAGGCGAGACGCGAAGTCCTTCACCTCTGGCCACTCGGCGCCAGGGGTGAGCGGCGCGATGACGTGCACTCCTTTGCCTCCCGTCAGCATCGGGAAAGTCGTAAGTCCCAGCGATTTAAGGATAGCGCGGAACTGAAAGGCAGCGGCGCGGACGGCCTCAAAATCGAGGCCTTCATCGGGGTCGAGGTCGAACACGAGGCGGTCGGCCTTTTCGACATCCTCGATCCGAGCCCCCCATCCATGCAGCTCAATCGTTCCCATCTGGACGCAAGTCATCAGTCCGTCGGCATCGTCGACATAGAGATATGGTTCCTCGTGCCCGTCCTTTTCCGTGATGCCGACGTGGTGGACTTTGTCGCCAAAGCTGCCGGCGTCGTGTTTTTGGAAGAAGCACTTCTTCGCGCGGCCCTGTGGGCATCGAACCAGACTGATCGGCCGGCTGCCCACCCAAGGAAGCATGATCGCCGCGACCGCTGCGTAATGGTCGGCAAGCTGTCCCTTGGTGATGTTGGACTCCGGATAGATGACGCGGTCACGGTTACTTATCGCGATGGCGGTTGTCGCAGACGCGGCGAGATCGGCTGCATGACGTTCCGTCTCGAGCACGACCGCCTCCGGCTTCTTGTCTTCGCGGAGACCAAGATAGCTCGGATGTCGTAAAGTCCCTTCATTTGTCATTTCGGTGAAGGCAATCTCAGCGACCAGTTTCGGACGGAGCCAGTGTGCGCCGCGCACTTCGGCGCGTGGTGCGTCGACGGTCGCGGCCTTCTGCTCTAGCGGCGCCATGATCTTCAAGAGACGAAGAAGTTCAGCGGTATCGAAGCCGGTGCCGACTATCCCGGCGTAACGCAGCTTGCCGCCGTCATGAACGCCAAGGATCAAGGACCGAAACGCGCGGACCTTGTCGGACGGCGTCCAGCCGACAATCACAAATTCCTGCCGCCTGATGCATTTGATCTTCAGCCAGCTTGCGCCGCGGGCTCCCACATAGCTCGAATCCGCGAGCTTTGAAATGACGCCCTCAAGGCCGGCTGCGCAGAAGCGATCGAGCAACTCTTCTCCGCGACCGAGGATATGGTCGGAGTAGCGAAGGACGGGATTTTTCGCAGGCAAGATCGCCTCCAGCTTCGCCTTGCGCTCAACAAGAGGAAGCCTTGTCAGATCTTCGCCGTCGAGCTGCAGCAGATCGAACGCATAAAAGTCGATAGTCGCCGGGGCACCCTTCAATGCACTCTGAAGCGCCTGGAAGTTAGATCTTCCTTCCGCATCGACAACCACGGCCTCGCCGTCAATCAGGGCGGAGCGTACCTTGAGCTTGCGAGCCTCGGAGAGGATCGAGGGAAAACGGCTAGACCAGTCCAGACCAGATCGTGTGTAGGCTCGCGCCTCGCCACCGCCGACGGCAACGAGAATACGATAGCCGTCGTATTTCATCTCATGGATCCAACGATCGCCGGCAGGGACCGTGTCCACGAGCGTTGCGAGCTGGACCGGCCGGAAAGCGGGCGGCGCTAAAGTGACCTCGTCACGAGCGGGCGACTTCGCTTGACTAGCATTCGACCCATTGATTGCCTTACCCGACGTTGGCTTGACCACTCTGACCTAAACCATACTCAGAGACGAAATAGCGTTATCCGCGTCCAACGCGCGACTACTTCTTTAGTTTCGCTGCCGCCGTTTTGAGCTTTTCGGGATCATTGCCGACGCGCCTGATTAGCGCCTCGGCCTGAGGCCGTGCTTCCTGCCTCCGGCCCTTCCATCCCCGATTTTCGCGCACAGCTCACAGGCAATAATCAAGAGCAGGAACGTGCCCTCAAATGCCGCCACAGCGTGTCCGGTTTCTGCCATCGGCTTTAGAAGCCTGACATTCCGGTTCCGGTCCCCTGTGGGTACGGTTTTGATCTTCTCGTCGAACCCCATGTTTCAATTGATGACTACTCGACGTGCCCCATTGACGCCAACTACCTCGCCCAGAGCAGCTCCGATGCCAGTTTCAAGAAGTGCAAAATGGCCCATAAATGCGCCGACCAGAGTGAATGCTCTCGTATCCGGGTCTATTTCGAGCAGCGCGGACTTGGTCAGCATTCAGACAGCCTAGGGGGTCCTTCCCAACATAGCCATGGGCACCGGCCTGCTACTCACGGAGCACCCCCTCCTCCTTGGCAGCAGCCTCGAAGGCCTTACGAGCCTCCTCGGGGGTCGCCCGATCCTCGACGGCTTCGATGCATAGTTGCACAGCCTTCCGCCACTTGGGCCCCATCTTGGTCCACTTCAGGAGTTCCTCGGCGGCGCACTCGACATTGTTGCACCGGTAGGTGACCCCAGGTCGGTCGGTCTTGACGTACACCGGAGGGGAGAACCAATGGGTTACCACGACACCTCCTACTCAGGGGAGAGATACACGTTGGCCTCCTTAGCGGCAGCCTCAAAGGCCTTTCGTATTATGTGGGGGTCAATCGAATCGCCCTCCAAGGCTGACAGGCAGAGGGTCACCGCCTTATGCCAGCGAGGCCCTCGCCGGGTCCACATCTTGAGCTGCTCAAGGGCTTCCTTCGCATTGTTGCAGCGTTGCAGCCATGCCTGACACCGGTTTCAGTCTTCACGAACACCGGAGCGACGAACCAGATGGGCGCCATGATACCTCCTACTCAGGGGAGAGATACACGTTGGCCTCCTTGGCAGCCGCCTCAAAGCTTCACGCACCTCATGGGGGACATCCTGCCCTCGAACGCGTCGACGCAGGATTGGACCGCCTTCGTCCACCTCGGGCCCTTTGTGTCCCATGCCAGGAGTTCCTCGGCGGCTCCCTCGACGTGGCTGACCCCATTGCGAATGCCCCGACGTTTCGTCTTCACGTAGACCGGGGGAGCGAACCAGAGGGGACCATAAGAGGGAACTTAGAGCGGCAAGAGCCCGCCGACCAACCCCGCTTTAGCTGCAGCTAAGGGAACGATGTAGGCCCTCGCGGGTTTAGAGGCGGCAGCGGGATTACTTCGTGGATGTGCAGCCGCTGTGGCGGGGTCCGTCGCCTCTCATCTCCATGCTTGGCGGCGGGCTCCTTTCGCGAAGGCGGTTTCAGTCTGAGACACCTAGAACCTTATACCGCAATCCAATTTAGCTGGTTGTCATTGGGGGGAGTAATGTCCCCTCCTCTTTTGCCGCAGCCAGGAATGCCTTGCGGGCCTCCTCAGCTTCCATCTCGTCGAAAATCACGGTCATGCAAACGCGCACCGCGAGGTCCCAGCAAGGGCCACGCTTGGTCCACTTCATCAGCTCCTCGCCGGCTGCCTCGGCGTTGTTGACGTTGCGGATGATCCCGAGACGCTCGGTCTTGACCGGGACCGGAGGGTTGAACCAGTGGAGAGCCATACGTCACTCTTTGTCGGCCCTATCAAGTTCCTCCAGCAATTACCTTTGCTCAGCCGGCAGTTCCCGTTCTACAGGCAGATTTAGCACGTTGCGAAGGTAATTGCGGATTACCTCTAACTGTTGAAAATGGGAAAATAGCGCAGGACGGCGCGCTTTGTTGCGATGCCACAGTGACTGAAGTGGCTGACAGCTACTCGCCACAGTCGAAAGCCACGCAGAGGCCCATGGCAGTTGCTGCCTCGACGATCGCCTCGGTCAGTTCTTCATCGGAGGCCACCAAATAAGGCGCAGTCTCCCGCGTTTCGCGTAGTGCCGCTTTTATCGAGACCGTGTCGCCACGGTCCGCCCTGTTGAGGAGTACAGTGATTGCTTGCTCTAGAAGCGGACCGACCCTCCGCGCGACGCTCATCCAGCCCTCCCCAGGGACACGCCGAAGCGTACTCTACTCCCTACCTGAGCGGCATCAAGGCCATGTACGAATTGTACAAATTGGTACGGCGCTGGGCCGCGACAGTCAGGAATGTTTGTAGAATTTCTGTGGTGGGGATCGGACACCGGCTCGCGAAGACCCTCATGCTCCTCCACGATCCTATTGACGCGCCTCGAGCCGCCTTTCTCCCACAATCCCAGGTCGGTCTGTCCTGACGTACACCGCAGGCGAGAACCAATGGGTTGCCATGAGGCTATTCGCGAAGATCGAACCCGACGAACAGGCCAAAGGCTGGGGCAACATTGACAATAACCTCCACCAGCTCGCAGTCAGTTTCCGCCAGATGTGGCCCGTCTCGGCGCACCGCTGCGATAGTCTCTTTGACGGAGATGATTTGGCCGCGACGGGCTTGTAGGATCAGCTCGTGAACAAGGTGTTTGGCAGTCACTTTGTCGGGTCGGCAGTTCGTCCAAACGTTCATACAAGGCCTCCCACCTCAGCGAGAACCCAAGGGGATATTCATTACCCTCTATCGGGAAAAATCAAGAAGAAATGTTTGGCGGAATTTCTGAGCGGGAACCAGAGAAAAAAGTACGGAGCGAGCCTCTGTACTCTTCCGCTTTGACGCTCAGTCAGCCCGCTAAGGGACTTCTTCCGTCGGCCCCTGTTTGGCCCGATCAATAGCCGCAAGTAATGACTGTAGGGTTGGCGGCAGTTCTGGTTCGACCTCCAGATTTAAGAACGTTTGTACGTGATGACGATAGCCTTCGGAACGGATCAGTTTCCGAAACGCTTCGGAGACAGACTGATGGTCTGCTTTGTTGCTCGTTGTCATGTTCGGGAAGTCCGTCCCAATGAGCCGCAACTCGCCCGCAACGAATGGGTTCCATCAGGAGGTCGGAATATTTGGTAGAAATTTCTGAGCGGGAGATCGGATAACTGGCTCGCGCGAAGACCCCCCGTGCCCCCTTCGTTTGCCGCAGCATTAATCCTCGCTCTTTGAACTGAAGATTCGTGTCGCTCTAGCGTCGGTGTTGCACATCGTGAACGTTGGAATGCTTCTGTCCAATGTTTGCTCACGCTGTGATGCCAACGGGCAGGCTCTTGCGGCAGGGTGCCGCAAGGCGAATGAAACGCCGGCCCAGTTCAACCCGCGCGACGTCCTTCAAAGCTGGGGGGATCGATCTTCACCAAGCGGTCTGCGGCCTCGACCGCAGTTCGTATCCTGCTGCACAGCGCGAGATTTTCCGCCAGCATTTCTTCAGTGCGTTGAAGCGCGAGCTCGGTCCGGTGGATGCGCTGCCTGGCATTGGCAACTTCCGATGTCAAAAGATCGGCCGCCATCCCGTGGCCGTGGGGTTCCATAGTGTCCATGGGTTTCTAATACATGGGGGGCGATATCGTTCCCTGATGTCGGGCGAAACGGCGGGCCGCAGAAAAGCGCGATGGGCCGAATGACCAATGCGCGCCGTGTCAAAACAGCGCCGGCAACAGGCGAACGGCTTCGGCCGCTCTAGATCCCACGGGCAGAGGCGATCACGGTCCAGAGGGCCATTGATCTGTTCAGGCACGACTACAACGTAAGCGAAGACACACTCAGGCGGCTGGTGATCAAGCACCGTCTTCACAACCAGACAATGCCCGGTGCTCCGTGGAGAATAAGCGCTCCCGGTTTGGCTATGGCGCTCGCCGGCGATGATGACGCGCTTGCGCGGTTGAGGCGGGACGATCGCGAGCATCCGGACGTAACTCGGTATTTCAAGCGGCTCGGCATCCCGCGACCCTGACCTGTTATCAAAAGTTATGGTCGCGGCGACTGTCTAAAATAGACATTAAGTAGATGTCGCGGCCCGACAGGGCTCCACACAAGAGCGAACCGTTGCTGCCTTGCGCATCGCCCTCTAGGCCGCCGGCGTCGAGTTCATCCCGGAGAACGGCAGCCGCGCCGGCGTGAGGCTCCGCAAACCTTAGGCCGTAGACTCGTTACTGCGCAGCCACACACCTGTTTTTCGCCATCGGACGAAGCGGTTGCAACAGGTGGTGCGCGGGCCATAGCGCTGAGGCAGGTCGCGCCATGGAGCACCGGAGCGCAGCACCCAGAAGATGGCCGTTCAGCACGCGCCGATCATCAACACGTGGCACACCTCTTGGCTTGTTGGGTAGACGCTTTATTCCATTGCTGACCATTGTCCAAAAGCGCTGTTAACCAAATTTTCTCACCCGCCAATGCTTATTCGCGCGACTGAAGGGGTGAGGTGATCGATGTGTGATTCAAACATAAGCGCGTTTCCGCTGCATCGGCGGCGGAAGTTGGTCGAAGGGATCGCCCGGGTCCTGGAATCCAAGAACGGGAAGGACGCGAACGCCTTCTGGCGCAACACCGCCAAGGCAATTCTCGTTCAACTGTCCGAATCAGGAATTGCACCCGGGGTCGCCGAACAGGAAGTTGGAACGCTTCTTCATGCTGTCTTGGGCGATATCGCCACCCGCAGTGCTGCGAAACTTGCACAATAGCATCGGCTCACGATGAAGGATTGCCGCATAGAGACGCCCCGGGCTCCACAAGCGTAGCACCACTGCATCCGTCAAACGCAGGTTTCTCACTGCGGATGAAAAGATAGGCGCGTTCGTCGAAATCATGCGCGCGAATGTGCTCTCGGGCGAGATACGGCTCCGCCTCGCCTGTCCGGCGGTCATCGACGAAATCGAGGTAGGCGATGCGGAAACCGGCATTCACGGAAGGCCGACGGACCTTTTCCACGAGCTGAACCCGCAAAACCAATGAGCCGCCGTTGAGTTCCACACTGCCTTATATGCGACGTTCGAAGCACATATCATGAACATCCGTTGGGCCTGAACTTGCTAACTCAACGTCGGCTTTGCGCCTCATGGCGGACATTCAGGCATGTCGAGCACTTCCTGGAAGCGGACATATGTCGTGTAGCTTCTTCTCGACGTCCTGAGCACGATGCAAGCCAATGCAGCTGGGCAATTGTACCTATACCGCGACAGGTCGCCCGCTTGCCGAACAGCTAGGGAGACGAATTTCAACTGGTTAGCATATTGGCAACTTCCCAAACCGAAAGACCTTTCGGTGTTCGAGATTCATATTCCCTTCACGCCGAAAGGCAGACATAACGACATTATGCACAGAACTCCGGCCTCGCGTCGGTGTTTTTCTTTGTGCGACTCACTTCGCGTAGTAAGATTCGCCCTTTCGTCTTGGGAGCGAGGTCGCGGTGGGCACTATAAAGCTGGACAACGGCGTTTGGACGCTACACGAAAACCAGCCGTTGGGTGCTGGGGGTGGATTTGGCGAGGTCTTCAACGGCTGCGGCCCGAACGGTGACGTTGCCATTAAGCGACTGAAGCTTTCCGCTGGCGCTGCGGCTCACCGCGAGCTGAATATCGGCAAATCGCTGGGCAGTCGGACACTCGTCAATGTCGTGCCTGTGCTCGACCAAGGGCAGGACGCCGATACCGACCGATATTTCTTGGTCATGCCGCTTTGCGAATATAGCCTTCAGGACCGTATTCGGGATGCCGGAGTGCTGACCTGGGAGGAGACTAAAACAGCCGCGCTCGACATCATTAACGGGCTGAGAGAGGTAAGCGATATCGTTCATCGGGACCTCAAACCGGCCAATGTCCTTTGGCATGAAGGTCGCTGGAAGGTCGCGGATTTCGGCATTGCGAAGTTTGTTGAAGATGCCACCTCACTCGACACGCTGCGAGATTCGCTCACGCCGCCCTATGGGGCTCCAGAGCAATGGCGTGGCGAACGGCCCACAACAGCCACTGATGTCTATGCCTTGGGCTGCATCATCTACGGTATGGTGACCGGACGCCCTCCATTCCAAGGCGACTTTGACGCAATTCGGAAAGCGCATCTCAACGACATGCCGGCCGAACTCAAGGGGGTTGACCCGCGCATCAACGGCCTCGTGCAAACGATGCTTAGGAAAAGCCCGGCCTCTCGGCCCTCTCTTGACCGTTGTGCAACCGTGTTGGCGAGCGTCACCGAGAAGCCGTTGAGGTCATCGGGTCATGCGTTGGCAAAGGCAGGAAGTGCTATTGCCGAGGCGGAAGCCGCTGAGGAGGCTGTTCGTCAAACGGCAGAGGCCACGAAGCGCGAACGGGCTGCCCTTAGCAAAGAGGCCATCTCCGAGCTAAACCGGATATTGCAGCGGTTGTTCGATGAAATCGTTCATGCCTCACCCACCGTCAGACGCGAGACGAGGTTAGTGCAACTTGGACCAGCTCAGCTCATCACGGGTGACAGTGAGCCTGTAATGCCGAGCGCATCACCGTATGACAACGGATGGGATATTGCCGCGTTTTCGAAGCTGACCCTACAAGCGGCTCAAGACCTAATTTCGCAATATGACCCTGCGGTGTACACATTTGCTGTCTCCCTGGTTTACGCCCGAGCGCCGAAGGAAACAGATTACCGCTGGCACGAAATGTCATTTTGGACCTGGAACAGCCGTGCACCGATGAGTGAGGCTCCGGTTGCCCTCAGTCCCCGCGATAAAGAGTTTCAGCTCGCGCTCTCCAACGTGGTCAGCGGATGGCAGCTTGCTCATGGCCCATTGAAAATCGACGCCGAAGACGAAGACAATTTCCAAGATAGATGGGTCCACCTCTTTGCTAAAGCTGCGCAAAAGAAGCTTAGACCGCCGAGCAGCCTGCCGTTGTCACCGGAATTCTTCAAATAGCCCCGGTCTTTGAGGCGGAAAATATCTGCGCAATCCGGGAGAGAACACTGACCGAATCAGCAATCTTCTCGTAAGTTGACGTTCTAACTCTATGAGGGCGCAATGATAGCCCGGCTCCAACAGAAGCCGAAGCCAGCAAACCCCCGGTACGCAGCCAACGAGCTTCGAACCGAGAGCGATGTTGAGCAAAAACTCCTCTATCCCTTTCTGGCAAGTCCCACATATCTCAACATTCCTTCGGCTTGGCTTCGGACGAAGGAATACATGTCGCCCACCGAAATCGATAAGGCCGCCGGGAAGCGGTATGGCTATATTCCCGACTATTCCGTCTGGCTGAGCGGCCTGCCACTGGCCATTGTCGAAGCCAAAGCACTGGACGTGAAGATTGAGGTCGGGTTGAGGGAAGCCCGGCTATATGCCGGAGAAATCAATCGGCGGTACCCGCCTGAAGTCAATCCAATCGGTTACGTGCTAGCGAGTAATGGCGAGCAGATTGGCCTTTGCGAATGGGATAGCGAGACAAATGTGCTTCTGGCACAGGCGGCGGATGTCAAGCCTGGCACGGCGGTCTTTGACGCTATTGTGGGAGCGATAGGCAAGCACGCATTAGAAACGCGCGCTGCGTCTCTGGCGCCGCATTTCCAAGGGCGTCGGTTCTGGCCAGTGTCAACGGCGCTGGGAGGGCAAGCGAAGCTCCGTCAACAGCTGGGCGTCAATGAGTTCGCCAACCCACTCTTTCCCGTCCTGACTAAGTACTTCAATAACACGGATGACACGTCGGACGACGTTATCGACCGCGCCTACGTCACGTCGGATGAAATCACCGGCTATGAAGGGCTACTGGAGACGTTCCTAAAGGACCGCACCTCTAGCATCACAGGCAACCAGCTAAAGACCCTAGAGATAACCCGCACCGCCGCCACCGGCCTAACGACAGAGGTCAAAAAATTCGCCGGTAATCCGATGTTCTTTAGCCGCGTGCAGCTGATTGTAGGGAATGTCGGGGCCGGTAAAAGCACCTTTATTCGCCGGTATTACCGCCACCTGATGACAAGGGAGCTTTCCAGCAAGACGGTATGGGCATTCATAAACTTCAACAATATTCCTCCAGATTTGGACCACCTCACCACGTTTATAGCTGAGAAATTCCTCGCTTCGTTCGCGGAAGTTAATGGGGTCGACATCTACGATCTGGAGCAGGTCGAACGTATTTTTTCAAGCGAGTTGGCGAAGTTTGAGCGCGGCCCGGCGAAGCTACTGCAAACCGCAGACCCGGCGGACTATGCACGTCGGCGGACCTCACTTCTCGAAGCGCTGATGGCCGACCCGGTGAAGTTTGCGGAGTGCATCTCGCGCCACTTCTCAGGTGAAAAGCAGCTGGGAATGGTCATCGTCTTCGACAACGTGGATAAGCGTTCGCGCGACCAGGAATTGAAGATATTTGAGGCATCCCAATGGTTCAAAGATGTCACCAAGGGGCTTGTCCTCATAAATCTCAGGGATTCGACCTTCGAAGCCCACAAAGACGAACCGCCGCTGAATGCGTTCATCAACGCCATCAATTTCTATATTCGCCCTCCGCGCTTCGCCCAGGTAATCAAGAAGCGCATGGAGCTGGTGCTGGAGACGCTACCTAGCGAGGTCGAGAAGCATCAGGAATATTACCTCTCCAACGGGAATCGGGTTCGCTACCCTGCATCGCGGCTTGGTGAATTCCTGATGGCGATTTACCTCTCGCTTTTCGATAACCACGAAATCCAGGTTGCACCTGCTTTGGAAGCCCTCGTCGCAAAGGATGTGCGGCGGGCATTGGGCATGTTTGGCGACATAATCATCTCCCCTCACGTGCCAACGAACCAAATCACTGGCGCGGCGATCTTGGGAACATCATTCCGCATCCCCGACCGGCATATCATTCGGGCACTGATGCGCGGTCGCTACCAGTATTTCAACGGCGGTTCGAAATACATTCACGACATCCTCAGCGCAGATGAAACCCACGTAAGGCCCAGCAATCTGCTGACCTGTGACATCCTCGAATACCTCATCCGTAATCGGAAGTTTCGACTTGATTTCCAACAGGAGGGTTATGCCACTGTCCGCAGGATGGTAAGTGAAATGGGCCGTCTCGGTTATGATGAGCAAGACTCGTACAAGGCCTTGATGATTTTGGTCGAGAAAGGGCTTGTTGAACCGGAAAGCCACATGATTACGGACCTGAAGGACGACGATGCCGTTCGGGTTCATGCCTCGGGATTTGCGCACGGGCGTATGTTGTTACGCCGCGATGAATACCTGGTCGGCGTGACGACCAACCTGAAGCTCGCATCGCGCGATACAGCCGACGCTATTGGGTCGATTTGGTCGGGGGCTGAGCAGCAACAACAAGAGATGTCGATGGGGTCCAAAGTGAGGGTCCTCAACCACCTTAAGGAATATTTTTCCTTCGAATTTCAGCGGCGTTGTCGCCGGCATCCATTCTACGAAGAGGCTGGATTTGGCGGCCGGCAAATCATTGCGTCGATTACTTATGCGCATGCCCAAATGGAAGGGCTCCGCACGGGCACCAAGGCTGCTCCGCGCCTCGGCTATAAAGGTCGGCCTGGCGGAGCTTGAAATGATTCATCAAGCTGAAGCCAAACGCTAAAGCCGTCTAAGAATCTCTTGCCAAGCTAAAATGTCTTTACACCAGGTGGGAAACGAGTGTGGTTCTTGCCCCGCCTCCGGGCTGTTAAGTTTGATGCAGGGATTCAACCTGCGACACCACCCGTGTGCAGGTTGTTCTCTCGCGCTGAGCGCTAGCCTCGTGGCCAAGCATTAAGCAAACGGGCCAGGACGCATCAGGTCACCGTGTTTCACCGAAATGCCGACTCGAGCAGGCCGCGGCTGGACATCATCCTGTAAGCTGCCGGTCCGTTATCGGCCCCAAGGCTGCCGGGCGCAAGGCGCCTCATGTACAAACCCGCTCCGCGGGAGGGTCGCCTAGTTGTGGGGCTGCGGTAAATCATCGTCCGTGAGCAGGTAAAGGCTGCTATCAGACGATGAAGTTCCTTCAACGAGAGGAACTCCCCATGGCTACTCGCTTCAACGAAGGCCGACATGAGGGCGTCCCAGCGACGGGGCGCTCTGTTTTTATTCGCGCGACGTGCGCGCTATCCGCCCCGCTCCGCAGTGTCCCCCTCGATCCCGCCGAGCCAAGATCCGCTCGCCTATACCCAAATGGTGGGAATGGGCTATGGATGCCGTCATGAGACAGTCGCCTGGCAAACTTGGTACGGAAGCGCGCATCTACGCGAAAAATCTCGCTTACGAGATTGCTCGACGAGAGAGGATAGGCGCGCCTGCGCTCGATCCCGGCGGCAAGGCGGCGACGTGGCGCGATGCGCAAGTAGCGTTGCGTCATGCGTTCATGGATGAAGGATCGCCGCCGCGACGGGTAAAGCTTCTTGATGCCGCTGCTACGCGTCTGGTGCGCCTCCCTCCCTCTGATCGTGGCTTTCGCATCGCGCTATTTTTGGAAGGCAACCGGCAGGCAACGATATTCGATCTGCGCATGCTGGTGCATGGCAGCCATCCGCTTCAAGGGTTGGAGCACGAAAGCGGAGTAACTGCACTATGCGCCACCTTCACTACAAATCGGGGCAAGCGCGACGCTTTTGACGTCGCCCCATCTGTTTACCTTTCAGATCACACCATCGGGCGCCTACGCGAGCGTTCTGAGCAATGGAGTACCCCCGAGGCTGGGTTAGCTGCTCTGCATATCGCGACAGTTGCTGCCGATCTTGCGCGTCCTGACCATCGGTTGAGTTTCTTGAAAATGTCTTCGCTGTCCTGTGCGATCGATGGAGGTATCCTTACGGGAGCGATGCGACGCGGCCCCGTCGACGATGGGACCGTCCCTCTATGGGACGTCCGCACGCTGCTTGATGACGATTTCAAACTCGATCCGGCGACTGTTCAGCAGGCCAGTCAAGTCGCCGAGCTTGTCACTCGCGTCCTAGTAGGTGGCGAGAACTGGATGACGATCAGCCTTCAATCGAGGAATGGTAACGCTATCGATTTCGTTGAACCGCGCGAGGATCATGTCACGGCGACGCTGCGCGCTCGAGTGGGGGTCAAGAACTGACGCGCGGTGGGCTCGCCAATGCTGGAAGGCTGAATTGGCAGGCGTCCACCGGCTATGGCAAGCGCGCCCTGATCGAGACCGCCGTCGGGCGCTACAAGGGGCTGATCGGACGTCGCCTGCGAGCCCGCTCCTTTTCGGCTCAGCAGACCGAGGTCGCCATCGGCTGCGCCGTTCTCAACCGCATGACGGCGTGCGCACGCCCGGAGTCCGTTCGCCGCCCGGCAAGGCCGACATAGCAGGCGGCATCAAAGAGCTGATTGTGCCTAATGCCACATTTGTGCACCAACGCCTTGTGGCCCCGGGCAGCCACAGGCACAGGCTACGCGGAAAATGAAAAGCGGGGCCAACCCATTCGCTTGCACACAGCCTGGGTTTTGCCAGCTCCTCAACCGCAACGTGCTGTCAATCTTCGTCTTG
>NZ_JAMYMZ010000034.1:0-62145 GCF_040318825.1 Mesorhizobium sp. M1006 | reverse complement strand
TAACTTCGCTCGTAAGGGCGACCTTAAGAGCGCAGCCTCGCTACCGTGCCGTCCTCTCGCAAGGCGGCCTTCGCCGGAGGGTATCGAGTAAATGAACGAAAGTCCCGTTCGTTCGAACGATGACAACTTAGGAAACAGGGGACAGCCTTCGCGCGTTATTCCGTGCTTTGGCCTTGCCGAGGGTGCTTCACTGGCATTGATCTTTTTGGTGCGGCACCCCGGCGCTGCTGCATGCAGTAAGTGGAGAGTGCAATAGCGGTGAGCGCCGCGATCGGCGAGGTTCAGTGATGAATCGTGTGCAGGGCACCACGTCAAAATGTCTCCGCTGTGACTTCGCCTTTATTAAACGACAGCCCTTGATTTTACTTCACGAGATACGCGGCAGGGGGTGTAACGCCATGCCATCCCTCATCCCGCTATGCCTCGTTCTGCTGTTGACATCTCCGGCAAATGCTCAGTTCGTGCCCGAAGCGCCAGCGGTTGCCACGGCTAACGACAGCTCGTCGGTCGTGGTCTCCGAACACACCGAGGTCGGCAAAGAACCTGGCAAGCAACAACCGAGCACGCTCGGATCCCGTAAATCTAGTGAGATGGTGCTCAGCGAAACACAGGCACTCAACAAGGGCGCGCAAACGCCGCTCGGCGAGCATGAAGTGGCTTTGCGCCGCGAATTGGCCGCAGCACGAGCGGAGCTAGACGTTATGCAGCGCGGCGTACGTGATCTTAGCGCCCAAGCACACGTGCTGGCAGACACGGTGGCTGAGCAAGCGCAAGCCCTAAAAGAGCAGCAGCGAACAGAGGAAGCGCTCGGGCTCGATCTGGAGACGGCGCAGCGCGTTATCGAAAGCTACAGGGCCGAAGCCAGTCTCTGGAACAGCGAAGAGGCTGCCGCGCCTGGAGCACTCCCCTCTAAGGACGCTTCCCAGCTTGCTGCGAAGCGAACGCTTGATGACGAGCGGCACAAGGTCGAGCTCTTGGAGCAAGAACTTGCCACGGCTCGCCAAACTATCGATGCTCTCAAGACAGGCGCAAATCTGGCAGCCGTCGAGCAGGCCAACGCCATAAGGGAGCGACAGGTGGCCGAGGCCGCTCTAAAGCAGGCTCGAGAAACACTCGAGCTGGGACTCGAACGAGCAGATTCAGCTGTACGTGACCTCGATATTGTTCGCCAGGAACGCGATGCTTTAAAGCAGAACTCGGTAGAATTGAGTGCGGCGCTCGACCAAGAGCGTGAAAGGGCTATCGGTCTAGCCCGCAGCCTCAGTGCCGCGCGTGAGGCAATTGATATTACCAAGGGTAAGCGTCACACTGCGGCTGTGGAGCGCGCGCCAAAAAGACGTACCCCCGCGAGTGCACTTGCAAGTAGGTTATCGCGTTCGGGCGCCCAACCAGCCCGTAAACCGGGCTTGGAAAAACAGAAAGTGAAGGTCCAAAAGCCGCCGCAAACCGTTCTGCTGGCAACCATACCTCTTCCCGCAGCATTGCTTCCAACACGGCCATCAAAAAGCTCGAGCCGCGCCAGTGAAAACTAGTGAGCGAAATGTATGCCGCAGGAGAGACGAGAATGAAGACATATGTCGCAGCCGCTTTGACGATCGGGATCACAGTTGGGCCTGCCTCAGCTCTTGAAGCAGGCGTGGGCGGTAGGGCGGGCGGTGTCGGGGTCGGTGCTGGAGTGAGCGCCGGTTCGCAAGGCGTATCTGTGGGGGCGGGCACGAGCGTCGACGGCGTAGGCGGAGCAAATGTTGGAGCTTCGGTCGGTGCAGATGACGGACCAGTCGACGCAGGCGTTGGTGCCAGCGGCAACGTTGGCGACACAAGCACAAGTACCAGTGTGGGCGACGATCCGTCCGCCGAAAACGAAGCGGCAACCGCACCCGACAGTTCGACTGCAGCGACGGCCCCTGCTTCTGCCAAGACCGCTGAGCAATCCATCGTCCTGCCACCCGTCCTCAGGCCTTCCAAAGCCGGTGACCGTGACTCCTCCAAGGGATATCCCTTTGTATCTTTGGGACTACTGACAGCGAAACCCGGTACGCCGATTCTGATCGTGCGAGCCTGCCGCGCGGCGATCATGGCCGCTGCGATGCCGCTTGGGGCCGTCCGTGTCCACGCGGCAAGCGCAGGCGCCTTGGATCAACGTCGGGGTGCACTCACGGCGCCGATCGAGGTGCGAATAGACTATGCAAGAAAAGGCGGCATCGAAGTCCGGCAGGCGCAAGTCAGTTGTCGTCTCGATGCGTCGGGCAGGGTCACTGCAATAATATAGCGCCAAGCACACCGACAGCGGCACGATCCGCTTTTCTATCTACAAGGCGGCCTTCTTCGGCGATGGCGGAGGTGAGGGCACGCTAACCTTCATGGTCGCCCTCGTCCCATATCGGTTTGCGGAATTTCGGGCGACCTCGCCTTCGGCGCCTCCGAGACGTATTGCGGAGGTACCGTGCGCCACTTACGCCGCGCTCGAGAAGTGACGGTCCTACGGTGCGGCGGGCGGTGGCGGCGCGCTCGGCAAAAGGTGGCCAGGCGCCGGTCCGTCTGCGCTTACGCGCAACAGTGGGTCAGACCGCACAGGCTGGCTATGGCTTTGCGACTGCCAGCCCACCAATGAGCGCCGTTAAGTAAGCAGCGCCTCTTCTTGTAAATGGCTGCCTAATGCGATCCTACCAGACTTGCCGGTCATACCAGTCGTCAATATCCTGCCGAACACGGTCCTTTTCGATACCATATCGTTCCTGGATCTTGCCTTCGAGCTGATCGCGATTGCCAGCGATGCGATCAAGATCATCATCGGTAAGTTTGCCCCACTGTTCCTTGATCTTACCCTTGACCTGCTTCCAGTTTCCTTCGACCCGATTCCAGTCCATGACATATCCTCCATTGTTTTACATAAGGCGAAACGGTCGTCCGGCCTGGGAGTTCCGGGACGAAGACCTCTGATGTTCACGTTTCCAGTTGGGAAGGTGACGGCGCCAATTAGACCTGCTCCATTTTTGGTGGCTTGGCCGTCCTGGGCGAGGCGGGAATTCGCCAGCTCGATAACTCGCAGCATGATTGCGATCGGCATCGCGCATTTCGGATGGGCGACATAGACCCCGTCCAGAAGATCGAAGGTTTCCACACCGGCAGGCAGAGCTTCCGAGATCATCATCGCAATATGGCCTTTGCGGCCCGCTGATCAGCCCTGAGCTTCCCCAGCCAACCCTGGCTCCAGTTCTTGGTGCGTTTCGACTCCCATAAAATGGCGCCGCATGGCTGGCCGGCCGGTCCGACCACGCGGTGCAGGACATCTCCGCCGAACTCACCCGTGGCAACCGGTTCAATGACGTCCATCGGGAACCGGCTGGCAATGAGGGCTTCCAGCTCGAGCTCCGGCACCTCGCCTTGGAGCTGCTGGGAACCCTGTTCCGCACGGCGCTTCAGCTCCTCAATCTGACGCTGCATGCCGGCGATCTGTTCTTCTTTTTCCGCAACCTTCATCTTAAGGCCGTCTTCGGCTTCCGACCTCGCCTTGACGCGAACGGCGTCCAGTCCTTCCCGGATCTTCCTTTCGATGGTCAGCGCCATCTCGCGCTTTTCGTCGTCGAGCGCACGCTGCTTTTTCAGGAATTCCGCCTGTTGCTGCTGGGCCTCGGTGAGCTTTTCGTCGCGCGCCTTCAACGCCGCCTCCAGCTCGGCAAGCTTCTTATCCTTGTCCTCCAAATCTACCGAAAGCAGCAATTTTGCCTTGCGGGCTTCCTCGCCCGCGATTCCGGCACGCTCAAGCTTTTTCAGCCGGTCGAGCAGAAGCGTCGCCAAACCTGCCTGCCTCTAAGCCGCCGCAACATTGTTGCGCGGGCTGAAACGCCCGCTGTCGCTGCCGTGAGCCAGGATCACGATCCCGAGCGCACCATCTGGAACAGCCAGGAGGCCGTCGATCCCTTCAGACTCGACCCTGATCTCCTCGAAGACGCAGCGTGGTCCGGGCTCTGCCGTGAAGAACACTTGCCACAGGGCATCCTCATCGGACGCCTCAGGTTCGATGATACACCATTACACTGTGGGGCTTCACAGCCAGCATCGGCTTTGCCCGCTCGAAGCGCTATAAGACGCTGACCTTGTGGACCAACGACATTCTAACTGCCGCCCGGCCCATCTGCCAGGCGGCCTGCTTCAAACTGATCGAGGAAGAGCCTCACCATTCTTTCGGCAAGGCTCTGGTTGGCCAGAACCGGGATCTTGACCTGTCGCTGATCAAGCCTGACCGGAATCCAGATTTCCAGCCCGCCATTGCCGCTGCGCGGATCGAACTCCGGACCATAGCGCTCGAATTCGGGCGCGTCCGCTATCTCGTGCCCGGAGGCCGGCAGCCATTTGTTCCAGATCGTGTTGACGGTCCGGCGAATGGTCGAGATGTGCTCTCGATGCGAAAACACAGCATATTTCTGGGCCGGTATGCGCACCCGGCTGAGCTCCCTGGGGAGGTCGGAAAAGTCGCTCACTTCGACACCGGCGATGTAGTCGAAATTGCCGGCATCGTCCCATTGACACAGACGCCGTAGGCGACGTCGCCGGTCTCGCCCCGGATGTTGCCGATATAGGGGCCGAAGCGCTGCCATTGCATCGGAATGGCGGCACTGGTTTCGCAGCTGTAGCGCTCGCTAAGACCGGCAATCAGGAACGGCCGGCTGGTCTCGAAGCGGGGTGGTTGGCAAGAAGGGATTGGTCCATCAGGTATCGCTTGGCAGTTAACCGTAAGAATGCAGTCGTTTCGGTCAGGATTGGCACTTAATTTGAGAACCTGGAAGTGCGGAACTGATCGATTGCGGAACCATGTCGTTCAATACCTGTCAGGGCGGCTCAACGTCTACGGCGACACCGCCTTCGATGGAAGCTCGGGATTTGAACATTGTCACCGCCAGGATGGCCGTCAGGACAGTAATGGCCGCGCTCGCCAGGAGGGCGATGCCGGCGGCGCTCGTGTAGGCGTGCTTAGCCGCTTCCAGCAACGCGGCCCCATCGTTCCAGGTCTGCGCGGCCGCCCTCGCAGCACCGATACCACGCAAAGCGGTCTCAGCGGCGGGAGCGGGCACGCCCGCAGGCAGCGCCACGGCAAGCATCTGCCGATAGATGAACGTCACCAGACTGCCCAGCAAGGCAATGCCAAGCGCGCCATCGAACTCCGAGCAAGTCTCTGATAGCGCCGACGCCGAACCTGACTGATCTTTTGGAGCGGAGCTCACGACGAGATCGGCGACCACCGTGGTCCCCGGCGCGGAACCCACGGCGAACAGCGTGTTCCCGAGGGTGATCAAGATCAGGCTGTGCACCCCGATCGCATAGGCCATCAACGCGAGACCGACGGCGCCCAACATCAGGCCGCTGCCCAACGCATACGCTGGCCGGAGCACCCTCAGGAGAGCCGAGGTCAGAAGAGACCCCACCACGAAGCCGAGTCCCGCAGGAACGCCCCACAGCCCGGCATCGACCGGCGAGAGCCCCAGCACGAGCTGGAGATACTGCGCTACCACCACCAGAATCCCGAAACCCACCAGGAAATCGAGTGCATTGACGCTCAACGCCACTGATAGCGCCGGTAGCCTGAAGAGGCGCAGGTCGAGCAACGGGACTTCCAGCTTCAGTTGGCGGCGCACGAACACGCCCCCGCAGATTAGGCCGACGGCGGCGGCGAGCCCCCCAAGCTGAGCGTCACCTCCCTCCGCGATGTGCTTGATGGCGAAGATGATTGGCAGCACGGTCGCCAAAGTCAAAATCGCACTAACGATATCGATGCGCCCCGCCTTCTCGCTGCGATGCTCGGGCAGCAGCCTTGGGCCAAGGATCAGCAACAGCGCCATGATCGGGACAGGAGCCAGGAAGACCGCGCCCCACCAGAAGCGAGCGATGAGCATGCCGCCCACGACGGGCCCGATCGCCCCGCCGAAGGAGAAGCTCGACACCCAAACGCTCACGGCGAACGTCTTCTCACGCTCGTTCTGAAACATGTTGCCGATGAGCGAGAGCGTCGATGGCGCCATGGTTGCACCAGCGATTCCGAGGAGGCCGCGCGCCACGATCAGCATCGCTGCGCTCTTCGAGAACGCCGCCAGGAGAGACACGACGGCGAAGGCGGCCGATCCGATCAGCAGGAGCCTTCGGCGGCCGATACGGTCGCCCAGAGCTCCCATGATCAGAAGCGCGCCGGCAGCGAGAAATCCGTAGATGTCAACGATCCACAGAAGTTTCGCCGCCGTCGGTTTCAGATCCGTCGTGAGTGACGGGATCGCCAGGTTCAGCACCGTGAGGTCCATCGCGTAGAGGACGCAGGGCAAGGCGAGCACCGCGAGACCAACCCACTCGCGATGGGTCGCCTTGACGCTCGCGTTCTGGGCATCTTGCTGAGTGAGCATCTACGTCCCCTCGCGATCCGAGCTTAGTTTAGGAGAGCGCCGGCGCGGGCCGGCCCGCGAACGCATCAGGTCGTGCCTCTCTTCCTGGAGGGCTTTCTCGACGGCGACCGCCGCATCGGTCGCATGGGTATCGTCGTCCGCGGTTGTAGCGAAAATGATCTCCTTCAGTCCCGCCTCGAGTTGCAGAGCCGCCCGGCAGTCGGAGAGGATTTTCGCCTGCTTGAGCGGCTTTCCTCCTTAGCCTCGAGAGGCGTCAATCTTCTCGGACAGCCAGGTCTTGATAAGGGACTGATAGGGCACGTCGCGCTTGTTCGCCGCGACCTTGATCCGTTCGAGCAGGCTATTGGGCAGCCGCAACGAGATCGAGGTCGACGACGGCTTGAGGTTGGGCAGGCGGACCCGCTCTGCCTTGCTCCAATCGACATGCTCACTGGAGTCGTTGGACTCCCAGAAGGCGCGCTCCTCGGCCTCCGATGCAAAGGTCGGAACCGGCTTAGCTGTCTTGGTCATAGTAGCCTCGCTCCTTGCGGCTCATATCCCGGGCGGAAATCACCCGGATCTTGGTGTCCTTGTCCCGAAGCGTGAAGGTGATGTGCAGCAGCCTTCCATCATCGGTGCGCCCCAGAGCATGAATTCGTTGCTCGATGGCGCTGTGCTTTGCGTCGGGAACGGTCAGCAACGGCTCGTTGAAGAACACCTGTTCCGCCTCGGCCTGGCTGACGTCGTGCTTGTCGATGCTCTTGCGGGCGTTGCCCGCATCCCAGTCGGAGCCGGCAATCCGTTCCCATTCGATCATCACTGTATATTGCCATAATATACACGGATTTCAAGCTCCGTCAGGCGTGAGCGCTCCGCCCAGCAGATTTGGACAGCGTGGGGAGAGGAAAATGGGGGGCAAGGAAAACCCGCTCGCTGATCGGTCGGACCGGTGGCGCTGACGCTCAACCGCCAGCCTCGCAATCCCGGCCGCGTCGTCCGGCCAGGGCTGAAAGCCCCGCTTGGCCTGCCGGGCAGGGAAGCTCACCAGGCAATTGCACCGGCCCGCCCGCTCCGCGGGCCGGGTGATGTCTTCGGAAAGAAGACGAGAAAGGACCGGTGAAAAGGCCGCGTCCGCAACCCTCCAGGAGCATTCCAATGGAACTGAAATTCGTTGATCCGCGCTCGCTCAAGGACAATCCCGACAAGGCGCGCCGTTCCAAGTCCAGCCCGCAGGCCCCCTGCTGCTGGCGACGATCAAGGCTGTTGGCATCGTGCAGCCGCCCGTCGGGTGCGCTCCGGTCGGGACAATCCCGAATACGACATCAGGCTTCTCATGGCTGATGGCAGGATTAAACACGTCAGAGTATTCGGCCGCGTGATAAAGCACGATACCGGTCGACTGGAATGCGTTGGCGCGGTTCAGGACGTGACACAAAGCCGGCTGTTGGCGCAGGCGCACGACAAACTTAGGTCGGAACTCGCCCACCTCACGAGGATAATGAGCCTCGGCGCAATAACGGGCTCGATCGCGCATGAGGTCAATCAGCCTCATTACCAATGCCAGCACGTGCCTTCGCATGCTGGCGGCCGACCCGCCAAACATCGAGGTCGCGCAAGAAACCGCGCGCCGCACCATCCGCGACGGCAATCGTGCGGCGGACGTGATTGCACGATTGCGCGCGCTTTTCAGCAAACGGCCCCCAACGATCGAACCAATTGATCTGAACGAGGCTGCGCGAGAGGTGATTGCACTGTCGTCCGGCGATCTTCAACGAAACCGGGTGGTGCTGCACACCGAGTTCGCCGACGGGCTTCCGCCGGTCGGCGGTGACCGGGTCCAGCTTCAACAGGTAATCATAAACCTGCTGCGGAACGCTTCCGATGCGATGAGCGGCGTCGATGACCGCGCGAAGCAGCTGGTGATCAGAACCGAATTGGACGAAGACGATCACGTGCACCTCTCCGTACAGGACGCCGGCGTTGGTTTCGGGCCGGAAGGAACGGCGCGCCTCTTCGAGGCGTTCTATACAACCAAGAGCGAGGGCATGGGGATCGGGTTGTCCGTCAGCCGCACCATCATAGAGAGCCATAACGGACGCCTGTGGGCTGAACGGAACCGTGGCCCGGGTGCTACGTTCTCATTCTCCATCCCGGAGTACTTCGGGGAAGGGCTTCGCGAGGTCGGCACCGTGCGCGCATCGGCTATGGGCAATGCGCAGAGTTCAGCGGGGATTCGATGAAAGTTGTGCAACCACTCGTGTCTGTCGTCGACGACGATGAATCCGTGCGCGAGTCCCTGCCAGACCTGCTTAGAGCGTTCGGTTTCAACGCGAAGTCGTTCTCCTCGGCGGAAGAGTTTCTAACCTCCGACAATTCGGCAGATAGGCCTCGTTATGCCCGCGGGATCCTGGTCGGCGGGGTCATCGCCGCCGCCGTCGGCAACGATCTGGTGCTGGCGCATTCCCATGATCCGCTCAAGACGGCCTAACCTAAGTCCTGATCCTCACTGGCGGACCGGCGATCTATCTGCTCGGGAGCGCCAACTACATGAAGGCGGTCTATCGTGTGGTCCCGGCATCCCAATGGCGGGCGTTCCTGCCCTGCTGCTCCTGATCCCGTCGCCTACACCGTCGACTTGCTCACTATGGGCTGGCTGACAGAGCTGGCGCACCCACGCCCGGCAGGCATCGAAGAAACGGTGTCCGGTCCTGTCGGGCGGACCTCATTCGGCAATCGTCGTCGGCAGTAGAGCCAAAGTGTGATCGCGGACCAAACCGGTGCTCATGACCATGTTTACGCTTGGGCCGTATGTGGCTGTTGTCTTTTGATATGGTATCGATAACATGCCTTGCGTGAAGTTGATTCCAACGGGTGGTTCATGAGCGATGCCGGACGCCGCAGAGACCTTGTGCCCGAGTGTCCAGCGTTTTGCTTGGGCACATCGCTGCCGGCTGGTGGAGCGGCATGATGGCCAAGGCAGCCTCATCGAGACCGGGCGAGAGCCACGCCCCGACGATGGTCGACGTGGCGCGGCGGGCAGGTGTGTCCACCATGACGGTTTCACGCGCCCTGAAAGAGGGCAGCCTCGTTTCCAAGGCGACGCGGGAAAAGATCATGGTCGCGGTCAACGACCTCGGCTACGTGCTCGACCAATCGGCCGGCAGCCTGTCCTCGCGCAAGACTGGATTTGTTGCCGCGATGGTTCCATCACTCAACAATTCCAACTTCGCCGATACGGCGCGCGGCATAACGGATGAACTGGAGAGCACGGGACTCCAGCTTCTGCTCGGCTACACCGACTATACGGTCGAGAAGGAGGAAAAGCTGATCGAAGCGATGCTCCGTCGGCGGCCCGAAGGCATCATTCTGACCGGCGGCGCCCATACGGAGCGCGCCCGCCGGCTTCTTAAAAACGCGGGCATCCCTGTAGTCGAAACCTGGGAGTTGCCGGCGAAACCCATCGATCAGGTGGTCGGATTCTCCAACGAAGAGGCGATGGGGCTTCTCGTCAAGACGCTGGCCAGAAAAGGCTACAATAAATTCGGTTACATCGGTGGCACGACCTCGCGCGACACGCGCGGCAGCCAACGGCGCGAAGGCTTTGTCAGAGCCATTGAGGAGCTCGGCCTGCCAACCGGGCGCCTCGTTTCCTTTGGCGTGCCGCCGATATCCATCGAGCAGGGAGGCCAGGCCGTCGTCAGCATGCTGGAGCGCTGGCCGGACACGCAAGCCGTACTCTGCGTTTCGGACCTTTCGGCCTTCGGCGCACTGATGGAATGCAAGCGCCGGGGCATGCGGATCCCGCAGGACATCGCCATTGCCGGCTTCGGCGACTACGAGGTAGCCGCCTTTTGCCATCCCGGCATCACCACCGTGAATGTCGACTGCTACGGCATCGGGCAACAGGCCGCCCGCAGATTGATCCAGGTGATCCGAGGCGACGAGAAACGACACGGCGAAGAAATCGTCCTCACAAGCTATCGCGTCGTCGAGCGCGAAAGCACCTGAGCTCCTGCATCGATTCAAACGCAGCGAAGGGCAGCCCAGCAGCGATGTTTCGCGAGACCATCACCCTCACGCATGACGGTGCCTTGAAAGCCGGAGCAGCGCGCGCCGTCACGATGGGCGTCGCAATGTCTCGTGGTCGTCGATGCGAGCGGCGAAGTCCTCGCCAGTCTGCGCATGGATGGCGCGCGGTTCCTCAGCATGCGTACGGCGCAGGCGAAGGCGCGCACCGCAGCGTCAATAAACGCCGCTACTGGCGGCATGGCGTTCGAAGCGGCGCTCTCAGCCGGTATCGCATCGCAGGGCGGCGTGACCAATTTGCCCGAGGGCTTGCCGATCCGCTTCGGCGGACGCCTTGCGGGCGGCATCGGCGTCGGGTCGGGAACTGGCGAGCAGGATTTCGATGTGGCACACGCCGCCTTGGCGGCGGTTGGCGCCGACGTGATTTCATGCGATGTGCCGATGCGCCTCCAGCGCAACCGAAGGATCTTCAGAACGCGATCTGAACCTTCATGGATTTGTTTCGGTCACCGGCGATGTCGAAAGCCGCGACCGCCTCGTCGAGAGGATAGATGCCCGTCAGTAGCGGTTTGACATCCACCCGGCGGCGATTGATCAGGTCGACGGCGATCCCAAACTCCTCGTGGAAACGGAAAGTGCCCCGCATCTCGATCTCTTTCGCGACGACGAGGTTCTGCGGGATCGACAGATCGCCGCCGAGACCGAGCTGCACGAGCACGCCGCGCGGCTTCAGGACATCGAGCCCTGCACGCACCGCGCGTTCATTGCCGGAGGCCTCGAACATCACGTCGAAACTACCCTTGTCGACATTGTAGGCGGCGAGCTCTTCGCTGTTTGTCGCGACATTGATCGTCCGGTCGGCACCGATCTCCAGGGCCTTCGCCAGCACGCCCTCCATGACATCGGTGGCGACGATCTCGCGCGCGCCGTGGGCTCGTGCGGCGAGGATGCAAAGCGCGCCGATCGGCCCGCAGCCGGTGACCAGAACCCGCTTGCCGAGCAGCGAGCCGGCGCGGTTCATGGCATGCAGCGTCACCGCGAAGGGCTCGGCGAAAGCGGCTTCGTTGATGGAGATGTGGTCGGCTATTCTGTGGCACTGCCACGCCTCGGCGATCAGGCGCTGGCGGAAGGCGCCCTGGATGTGCGGCATCGGCATGGCGCTGCCATAGAAGCGCATGTCGAGGCACTGGTTCTGCATGCCTTGCAGGCAGTAGCGACAGGCATTGCAGGCTCGGCTGGGCGAGATCGCCACGCGATCGCCGACCGCAAGTGTGGAGATGCCGTCGCCGAGGGCCCGCACCGTGCCCGCAACCTCATGGCCAAGAATCATGGGTTCACGAAGGCGGATCGCGCCGAAGCCGCCATGGTTGTAATAATGCAGGTCCGAGCCGCAGATGCCGCCAGCCTCGACCGCGATCTCGACCTGTCCGGCGCCAGGGGAGCCCGGATCGGTCTCCTCGATCCGCAGGTCTTTTGCCGCGTGGATGACGATCGACTTCATGATGTGATCCCTTCTCAGACGACCGGTGTCAGCAAGGTCTGTCCGCCGAAATGGGCCGCGAGATTATCGCGAACGAGCTGACCCATGGCCTTGCGGGTTTCCACCGTGCCGCTGGCGTGGTGCGGTTGCAGCACGACGTTGGTAAGCTTCAGGAAGCGCTCGTCGATGGTTGGCTCGTTCCAGAACACGTCGAGCCCGGCACCCTTGATGGCACTGGATTCCAGGGCCGCGAGCAACGCGGTCTCGTCGATCGTGCTGCCGCGCGAAATATTTATGACGATACCGTCTGCTCCGAGCGCTGCCAGGATCGACGCATTAATGATGTGTTTTGTGCTTTCGCCGCCGGCGAGCGTTACGATCAGAAATTCGCTGTCGCGCGCCAGTTCGACCAGATCGCCGACAAAAGCATAAGGAAGATCGTCGCGCTTGCGGTTGTCGAAATAGGAAATCGTGCAGTCGAATGCAGCGGCGCGCTTCGCCACCGCCGCACCGACGCGGCCCATGCCGACAATGCCCAGCCTTTTTCCACAGACACGCGTGACCAGCCCCATATTGCCCTTGCGCCAGCTTCCATCGCGTACATAGGCGTCGGCCTGCGGGATTTTTCGCGCCACGGCGAGCAGCAGCCCGATCCCGATATCGGCTACGTCCTCGGTCAGCACATCAGGTGTATTGGTGACACGAATGCCGTTCGCCCTGGCATAGGCAAGGTCGATGGCGTCGGTGCCCACGCCGTAGCAGGAAACGATCTCGAGCTGCGGCAGCTTTCCCATCAGCGCAGCACTAGCTCCAAGCTCGCCGCGCGTAGCGATGGCGCGGATCGCGCCGGCGTGGCTTGAGAGCAACGCGTCCTTGTCCTCGGACTGCCAAAGTTTGTGGACGCGATACTTCGCCTCAAGATCTGCCATGTCCCAATCCGGATAGGGACCTGTCATCAAAATGTCGGTCACGGCATCATCTCCTGTGCGGATTTATTTTCCATTGACTATGTTATCGATAACATCCATGTCAATAGGGACTGGCGGCGCTGCGCTGCAAATCGTGGCCGCTTCAGGAAACATTGCTCAGGAGGAGCATTTGGGCAGTTCATTGTTCGATTTGACCGGCATGCGGGCGCTGGTCACCGGCTCGGGACAGGGGATCGGCCTGGCGCTGGCCGAGGGGTTGGCGCAGCACGGCGCCGAAATCGTGCTCAACGGACGCAGCGCCGAAAAGGTCAAAACAGCTGCGGATGCACTGACAGCGAAGGGACACAAGGTCCATAGCGCCGTCTTCGACGTCACCGATCATGCTGCGGTGGCGAACGGCGTCGCGGAGATCGAGGCGACGATCGGCGCCATCGATATCCTTATCAACAATGCCGGCATGCAGTTCCGAATGCCGCTCGAGGATTTCCCCGCCGACAAATGGGAGGAACTCTTGCGCACCAACATCTCCAGCGTGTTCTTCGTGGGACAAGCGGTGGCGCGGCACATGATCCCGCGGCGGCGCGGCAAGATCATCAATATCGCCTCGGTGCAGAGCGAACTGGCACGGACGAACATTGCGCCCTATACGGCCACGAAAGGCGCTGTGCGCAACCTGACGCGCGGCATGTGTGCCGATTGGGCGAAGCATGGCTTGCAGATCAATTCCATTGCGCCGGGTTACTTCAAGACGCCGCTCAACCAGGCGCTGGTCGACAATCCCGAGTTTTCAGCCTGGCTGACCAACCGCACACCGGCGGGTCGTTGGGGCGATGTCGGCGAACTGGTCGGCGCGGCGATCTTTCTGGCTGGACCGGCCTCATCCTTTGTCAATGGACACACGCTCTATGTCGATGGCGGCATCACAACCTGCCTCTGAGTCCTGGTCCATCGTCGTGATGGGTGTCAGCGGCTGCGGCAAGACCAGCATTGGCATCGCGATCGCGGCTCGTCTAGGGCTCGCTTTTGTCGAAGGCGACGCGCTGCACCCGCGCGGGAATGTCGAGAAAATGTCGGCGGGCATACCGCTTGCCGACGAGGATCGTTGGCCTTGGCTGGACCTGTTGGGCGCAGCCTTGCGCCATGCCCATGAGGAAGGACGCGGGCTCGTCGCGAGTTGCTCGGCGCTGAAGAAATCGTATCGCGATCGTCTTCGCCATGGTGCCATTGGGCCGGTGCTTTTCGTATTTTTGGACGGTTCACGTGCGGTGTTGCAAGCCAGGCTCGCCGAGCGCCGCAGCCACTTCTTTCCGCCGGCGCTGCTCGACAGCCAGTTCGCCACACTGGAGCATCCAGGCGACGAGAAGCTGGTGGTCACAGTGGACATCGAGGCGCCTGTCGACACGATTGCCGATAGAGTGTTGCAGGGTCTGGGTGCACTTGGGGTCAGCCCTGTCAGCATCAAGGAAAAAGGCACGTTGAGATGACGCAACCAACAAAAGTCGCCGTTGTCGGTGCCGGCATCATGGGGTCGGCGATCGCCACACGCCTGATCGAGACCGGGCAAGCCGTAACGGTATTCGATCTGGACAAGGTCAAGGTTGCAGCGCTGACTGCCAAGGGTGCGGCTGCCGCCGCGTCGGTGGCCGAAGCAACGCGGGCGAGCAGCTTCGTCCTCCTCAGTCTCAACCATGCCGATATCGTGCGTTCGGTGGTGTTCGGCGATGCAGGTGTCGCTGCTGCCGCGTCGTCGGAAAAGCTGCTGATCGACATGTCGTCGATCGATCCCGTCGACACCGCGCAGATGGCCGGGAAGCTGTCAGCCGAGACCGGCATGAAATGGCTCGACTGCCCGCTTTCGGGCGGCGTTCCCGGCGCGCTGGGCGGCAGGCTGACCGTCATGGCGGGTGGCGAGGCTGAAGACTTCGAACAGGCGCGCACGGTGATGCGGCATCTCTGCACCAACTACACACTGATGGGGCCGAGTGGGGCAGGGCAGACGACAAAGCTGATCAACCAGCTGTTCTGCGCCGTACTGTTCCAGGCTGTCGCCGAAGCCGTGAAGCTTGCCGAAGCCGGCGGCGTAGACCCGAAGGCAATCCCCGCGGCACTCAAGGGCGGGCGGGCCGATTCCAGCATCATGCAGGAATTCATGGCAAAATTCGCTGCCCGGGATTTTTCAGCCACCGGCCGCATCGACAACATGCTGAAGGATCTGGATTCGCTGCAGGCCTTCGCGCTGAAAACCAAGACGCCGATGCCGATGACCGGGCAGGTGGTCGAGATCCATCGCCTGCTCTGCGCCGCTGGATTGGGGCCGAACGATTCGGCCGAGATGATGCGTCTGCTCGACGGCAAGACCAGCTGATCCGTTGGCCTTATTCTTTGATGCTTGACGCCTAGAAATGTTATCGATAACATCATTTGGGCGATCTCGGGAGGAACGCATTGTGACCGAGCAAAAACTGATCGAGTTCAAGTCAATTACGAAGGAGTTCGGCGGCACCCGCGCGCTCTCCGACGTGACGCTTGATCTGCACAAGGGCGAGATCCTGGCGCTGCTCGGCGAGAATGGCGCCGGCAAGTCGACGCTGATCAAGACGCTCGCCGGCATCTATCGGCCGGATGGCGGCCAAATCCTGTTTCGCGGCGAGCCCTACCATCATCGCCCGCCGCGGCCGAACCAGCGCCAGCCCGTCGCCTTCATTCACCAGGATCTCGGTCTTATCGAATGGATGACGGTCGGCGAGAATGTCGGCCTGGCCCAAGGCTTTTCGCTGCGCTCCGGGCTCATCGACTGGCGATCGACCGAGGCGAGGGCGCATGAGGCGTTAAAGCTGGTCGGCTGTGACTTCGACCCGACGACACGCGTTCAGGATCTGACGCGTACAGAAAAATCGCTGGTCGCCATCGCTCGCGCCTTGGCTACCGAGGCCGATGTGCTGGTGCTCGACGAGCCGACCGCCAGCCTTCCCGCCGACGAGGTCGAGCGGCTGTTCGACGCCATCCGTCCGCTCAAGCAGCGCGGCGTCGGCATGATCTATGTCTCGCACCGCCTGGATGAAATTTTCCGCATCGCCGATCGCGTCGCCGTGCTGCGCGACGGCAGGCTGGTCGGCGAGAAGAAAGTCGCCGACACAAAACCGGACGAACTGGTCGAGATGATCGTCGGCCGTCCGGTCAGCCAGGTTTTCAGCAAGGCTCAAACGCAGGCCGGCGAGACGATCTGCGCCGTGCGCGACCTGGTCTGCGCCGGTGCCGGCCCGGTGACTTTCGACGTGCGCAAGGGTGAGTTGCTCGGCCTGGTCGGCCTGCGCGGCGCCGGGCAGGAACTGGTTGGCCGGGCGCTGTTTGGCTGCCAGGCCTTTTCCGGCACGGTGACGATCCGCGGGGCTGTGCCGGACCTGTCCAGCCCGATCGCGGCGATGTCGTCCGGCATCGGCCTGATCGCGCGTGACAGGACCGAAGAATCAATCGCTGGATCCTTGTCGATCCGTGAGAACAGTTTCCTCAATCCCGGCGCCGGCAAGCGCGGCCTGTTTTCCTTCCTTGCGCCTCACAAGGAGGCTGCGCTGGCGCAGGCGATCGGCAGTTCCGTCGGGCTGCGCCCCAACGATCCGAACCTGCCGATAGAGGCGCTGTCGGGTGGCAACCAGCAAAAGGTGGTCGTCGGGCGCTGGCTGCACACCGGGCGTACATTGCTGATCGCCGAGGATCCGACGGCCGGCGTCGATGTCGGCGCCAAGGCTGAGGTCTACCGGCTGATCGGCCGCGCGCTTGAAGCCGGCCTCGCCGTCGTCGTGGTGTCGACCGATTTCGAGGAGATTGCCCACATCTGCCACCGCGCTTTGGTGTTTTCGCGAGGACGGATCGTTCGCGAACTCACTGGCAAAGACCTCACCACATCCGCCGTGATCACCGCGGCATCGGCTTCCGAAGCCGCCTGATCTTTCTGGGAGCGAACTCATGCAATCGATCGAATCCAGCGCCCTCGAACCGACCCGCGGCGAGATGGCTGATTTGTCCATGGGGCAGAAGGTCATCCGGCTGCTGCCGGTCTACGGACTGGTGATCCTGACGGTGTTGCTGATCCTGTTGTTTTCGATCCTGCTGCCGAACACGTTCCCGACGCTGCTTAACCTGCGCTCGATCATCTCCGACAAGGCGATTATTGCGCTGTTGTCGCTGGCGGCGATGATCCCGATGGCGTCGGGACGCATCGACCTCACCGTCGGCTACGGCATTGTGCTGTGGCACATCCTGGCCATTAGTCTGCAGACCATGTTCGGCATTCCGTGGCCGCTGGCAGTGATGATAGTGCTGGTTCTCGGCGCCGCGACCGGCTTCCTCAACGGCCTGCTGGTCGAAGTCGCCCGCATCGACTCTTTCATCGCCACGCTGGGCACCGGCACCGTGCTCTATTCCTTGGCGCTTTGGCACACTGGCGGCCGGCAGGTTGTCGGCGTGTTGCCCAACGGCTTCTACGCGCTCAACGGCACGATGGTGTTCGGGCTGCCGATCACCGGCCTCTACGTGCTTGGCATCGCCGTCGCACTGTGGATCATCCTCGAATATCTGCCGATCGGCCGCTACGTTTATGCCATCGGGGCCAACCCGAAGGCGGCTGCTCTCAATGGCATTCCGGTGCGCCGCTTCGTCATTGGGGCGTTCATCTCCTCGGGCTTCCTGACGGCGCTGACAGGAGTGTTGCTCGCCTCCAAGCTTCGCATTGGCCAAGCCAGCGTCGGACTGGAGTATCTGCTGCCGGCTCTCGTCGGCGCCTTTCTCGGCTCGACCACGATCAAGCCTGGACGAGTCAACGTCTGGGGCACGATGACGGGCGTCATCATCCTGGCGGTCGGTATTTCCGGCATTCAGCAGTTCGGCGGCTCGTTCTTCGTCGAGCCATTGTTCAACGGCGTCACGCTGCTTGTCGCCATAGGCATTGCCGGCTACGCGCAGCGCAAGCGCGGCGCAGCGCAAAGAAACAGGACCAAGACCGTCGCGCAGCCCTCGAAGTGACAAATCGAGCCAAACCCGTGGATCATGGAATGAACGACTACGAGGTTCTCGACGATCGGTTCGGCAAGCTGATGATCGGGCATGCCAAGCTCGAACGGCTATGGACCGGTAGCCGTTGGGCGGAAGGACCGGTGTATGTCCCCGCCGCAAGGCATTTGCTGTGGTCGGACATCCCGAACGATCGGCTGCTGCGCTACGACGAAAGCGATGGTTCCGTCAGCATCTTCGAGGCCCATTGTAACTACCAGAACGGCCACACACTCGACCGCGAAGGCCGCGTCGTTGCTTGCGAGCATGGCGGGCGCCGTGTCTCCCGGCTCGAGCATGACGGGCGTTGGCAGACGCTTGTCGAAACCGTTGCAGGCAAGCGGTTCAATTCACCCAATGACGTGGTGGTCAAATCCGACGGTACGATCTGGTTCACCGACCCGGTCTACGGCATCGAAAGCCACTACGAGGGCAAGATCGCCAGAGCGGAGATCGGCGGCTCCCATGTCTACCGGTTCGATGAGCTTTCGGGCGAGGTGAGCGCCGTTGTCACAGATATGGTGCAGCCGAACGGCCTGGCTTTTTCGCCCGACGAGACGATCCTCTATGTCTCGGACAGCGGCGCCAGCCATGTGCCCGGCCTGCCGCGCGCGATCAAGGCCTATGACCTTGCCGCCGATGGCCGCTCGGCGCTTGCAGGCGGCATCTTCGCCGAGTGCGGGGCTGGCCTCTTCGATGGTTTTCGCGTCGATCGCGACGGCAACATCTGGGCCTCCAGCGCCGACTCGGTGCGCGTCCATGCACCGGACGGAACCCTGATCGGCCGTATCCTGGTTCCCGAGCTCGTTTCCAATGTCTGTTTCGGCGGTCCCAAGCGCAACCGCCTCTACATCACCGCTCAGACATCCCTCTACGCCATCTACGTCAACGCACATCCGGCCGGTGTTGGTCCGGTGGCGGGCGACATCAGCCGGTGACATGTCGCCAACTCCAATCGAAAGCCGAGTTTGAAAGACCATGCAATTTCTTGAAACCAAGGGAGGTACCAACATGCAACGCAGAACATTCCTGAAATCATCCGTCGCCTTGATGGCCATGACAATCGCTGCTCCTGTCCTGTTCGCCGGCCAGGCACGGGCGGACGCCACAGCCGACGCCATGGCGGTGGTCCAGAAATATGCGCAGAAGGTCACGGCCTGGGATGGCCCGACCACCGGTCCGAAGGCGCAGCAAGGCAAGACGATCGTCGTGCTCGCCGGCGACCTCAAGAACGGCGGCATCCTGGGCGTCACCAACGGCGTCGAGGAAGCAGCCAAGGCGATCGGCTGGGACGTCAAGGTGATTGACGGCGCCGGCTCGATCGGCGGCCGCACCGCTGCCTTCGGCCAAGCCATGGCGTTGAAGCCGAATGGCATCGTCATCAACGGTTTTGACGCGGTCGAGCAGGCGCCGGCGCTGGAACAGGCCAAGGCCGCAGGTATCCCGTTGGTCTCCTGGCATGCCGGACCGGTGATCGGGCCCGACGAGAAAAGCGGCGTGTTCGCCAACGTGTCGACGGATGCCATGCAAGTCTCCACGGCCGCGGCCGACTGGGCCTACGCCGATGCCAAGGGCAAGCCCGGCGTCGTCATCTTCACCGATTCGACCTATGCCATCGCTATTGCCAAAGCCGACAAGATGAAGGCGGAGATCGAGCGGCTGGGCGGCAAGGTGCTCGAATATGTCGACACGCCGATCGCCGAGACTTCGCAGCGCATGCCGCAGCTGACCACTTCGCTGCTGCAGAAATACGGCGATGCCTGGACGCATTCGCTGGCGATCAACGATCTCTATTTCGACTTCATGGGACCCTCACTTGCCGCCGCCGGCAAAGCCGGTACCGACGCGCCGATCAATGTCGCCGCCGGCGACGGTTCGGAATCGGCCTATCAGCGCATTCGCGCCGGTCAGTTCCAGAAGGTGACCGTCGCCGAACCGCTCAACTTGCAGGGCTGGCAATTGGTCGACGAGCTGAACCGCGCCATCGCTGGCGAAAAATGGTCGGGCTATCTGTCGCCGCTGCATGTGGTGACGGCCGACAATGTCGAGTTCGACGGTGGGCCGAATAACGCATTCGACCCCGGCAATGGCTACCGCGACGCATACAAGAAGATCTGGGGCAAGTAGGAGCCCGGCGATGCGGGCGCAATACGCGATGCGCCCGCATCTCATTCGCACGACAAATCCACGGATTGCACCGCGACCTGCCCTTGCCGGCCGGCGGCCATCCCAAGCGCAGAAAATCAGGAAACCCTCGCCATGATCATTCGCTACGCCCTGTTCGAAGGCGAAATCCACCCCGGACGCGAGAGCGAATTCCGGCGCTTTGTCAGGGAAAGGCTAGTGCCGTTGTGGACGCAATTCCCTGGAGCCGAGGAGGTGCGCGTTCTGGATGGCACGGCACGGGATGAGGGCGCCCCCGTCTATGCCATGGCGCTCGCCATCCGTTATCCCGACATGGACGCCTGCAACAAGGCGCTGCATTCCGACGTTCGCTTTCAGAGCCGCGATGTGACCGGAGAGCTGCTCAAGATGTTCACCGGCCGTGTGCATCACCATGTTTTCGAGGCCAACGAGTTTCCAACCGCTCGATAGGATGATCAAAAAAGCTTCACACGACATCGCCGACGCACGTCCAAAACTGGACACCAACGGCATCTTAGACGGGTTCACGCGTCGGCGGTGGACCAGTCCCCAGGGCTGCCAGAACTCGCCGCCTTTTCGCTCGTGCCAGCGGCTCGACAGCCGTAACGGTCAATCGAACAATCTGCGCGACGGAGTAGTCCTCGATCGCCAGCGTGAGCTGGCCGGCTTCGATCTTGGAAAGGTCGAGTACGTCGTTGATGAGCCCGAGGAGGTGGCGGCCGTTTGCATGCACGCGCGCGACGGTCGTCTTCGCCTTGTCCGGGAGTTCGCCGTAGATGCCGTCGACCAGCAGTTCTGTGAAGCCCAAGACTGAACGCGGTATCCTGAGCTTCGTGGCTCATATTCGCGAGGAACTGGGACTTGTGGCGGCTAGCTGCCTCCAGCTCCCGGCCTTTCTCCTCGATCTCGCGGAACAGCTTGGCATTCTGGATCGCGAGCACCGATTGGGCTGCGAAGGTCTCCAGCAGATGGACAACTTGCTCATGGAAGGCACCTGGCTTGTGGCGCCTGACGACCAGTGCACCTACGATCTTGTTGCGTTTAGCCATGAAAGACGACGATTCGCCCAAAGCATGCAAAAGGGGCCCATCGGCTCTCGCGCCGCGATGCAAGGCCAGGAAAGCCTTACGCCAGATCAGTTTGTGAAAAGTCATTGCCCTTGTAAAGCAGGGCAAGCCGATGAGCCTTCGCGCAGGCGTAGGCAAAACAATCGCCGAAATTGAGATCGGCTTTGTGCCCGACTGCTTTGCCGTATTTCATGCTGGCTTCGATCGCCCGGTCGCCGATGTCGCCGGATATCGTGATTTCCTTGCCGGCGATCTCGATCAAAAAGGCGTCGACGGTATCACCGGCTTGCGCCAGCATGTTGGCCGTGGGCTTGGCGTTCTTTTTGATGGCTTCGGCCGACGCTCGCGCGAGTCCCTGGACTGCCTCGAACCGGACGAGCGGGGAGATATACAGCGGCTTGGTCGCGGCCGCGAGCCGCTTTTCCAGTTCTTCCGCGCCAGGTTCCTCGTTCAGAATGGCAACGATCACCGAGGCATCGACGAACATTAGTCGTCGCTCCACATTTGGTCGGTGAATTTCTTCATATCGAAATCAGGATTGGCTGGCCCGATCCGCCGCGCCATTTCCTTGACTTTGGCAAGTCTCTCGCGCAGCGGGACGCTGCCGCGGTTGCGCTCGATCTCGTGGCGCAAGGCAGTTCTGACGGCCTCGGTCTTGCTGCGCGCGTTGGTAATCTGCTGCAGCTCGACGGCCATGGCATCGACGTCGGGATCGCGAATGAAGAGCGGCATTTGTATATCCTCTGAGTGATATATGTATATCATATCGGAGATATACTCGCCAGCGAATTCGCGAGCGGCGGTTTTGATAAGGAGGGAGGGAGGAATCCAGCTCGCGAAAATCCGTCGGGAGGGTCGGTTCTGGTGCTCAGTCCTTGGAATTGCTCGGCGTCTGAAACACGTCGCTCCGGCCATGTCACTGTCAACGCCCACATGCCCAAGGCGTATCGACGCTGCGTGCGCCGACGCATGCGCATCCCAACATCCGCGGCAGTAACTATGACCAGTGAAGGAAAGGAAGAAAGAATGCTGAAAACCCAGCACTTGATCAGATGCATGCCCTCGGGTTCGCCGGCATGGCGGCCGCCTGCGGGAGCTTGCCGAGCAGGACAGTGCTGGCGACCTAAGTCGCGACGAGTGGCTCGGCCTGATGCTCGATCGCAGCTCCAACTGATCCGCACGATTAGAAATGCAAATCTGCATTACCATCAATAGCAGAGGCCCGCGTTGTCGAGCAGTTGCCCCGGAGCTCGTGCCGGCCGCCCAAGGAGCGTACCGGTAAAATGGAGTGAAATCCTTAGCCGTTCCTTCATTCATCCCGGCTTTAATACTTCCATGGAATGGGGTGGCCGTATCTTGAGGCGGTTTGTTAGCCGTCAGCGACAAACAGGCGAGAGCGGCAACATTGCTACTATTTTTGCCCTGTCGTTGCCGATTGTCGTCGGCGCAGCGGGTCTCGGTATCGAGACCTCCTACTGGTATTTTAGCAGCCTGAAATTACAGGCGGTGGCGGATGCGGCGGCCTATGCTGGCGCTTTGGAAAAGGTTTCGGGATCTGACAAGCCAACGATTGTCTCCGCCGCGACACTGTCAGCGACGACGAACGGCTGGGACCCGTCAACAGGCACAATCGAAATCTTCACGCCCCCGTCCTCTGGCCCGAATGTCGCCCAAAAGGCCGTCGAGGTCATCGTCCATCAGAACCTCGATCGGTTTTTTACATCGATATTCACGCAAAACCCGGTCGGCGCACGGGCAAGAGCGGTGGCTCTTATCACGGCTGCTTCAAAGGCCTGCCTTACGGCGCTCGATCCTTCCGCTTCGAAAGCGGCGCTGTTTTCCGGCAGTTCCAACCTCAAACTGACCGGCTGCGTCATAATGTCGAATTCGATAGCCGCGGACGCCATCAAGCTTCAGGGATCGGCAAGCCTTCAGGTCGATTGCCTAATATCGGCAGGCGGTGTTTCGTTGAGCAACCCCGTGACGACCGTCTGCGCCAGTCCGATAACCCAAGCGTTGCCCGCTGCCGATCCTTTTGCCGACTTGCCGGCGCCACCGGCCACGAACCCCTGTCAAAACAGCAACCAGTCGACGTTGCAACCTGGAACATACTGCAGGGGGCTCAGCTTGAGCGGCAATGTGACGCTCTCGGCCGGGGTATACGTCATTCAGGGAGGAGATTTCAAAGCGAACTCGAATGCAAATATTTCAGGCGAGGGAGTCATCATCTATCTGGCCGGCAGCGCGGGCGTCAGCATGAACGGCACGGCCACCGTCAAGCTCAGCGCACCGACGTCAGGCACCTATTCGGGGGTGCTGTTTTACGGCGACAAAGCTAACCGGACGGGATCGAACACGTTTAATGGCACGGCAGATTCGCTTTTGACCGGCGCTTTGTATTTTCCAACACAGGATGTCAATTACCTCGGCAATTTCTCGGGCAAAGGTGGTTGCACTCAGGTCGTCGCCAGTTCCGTGCAGTGGTCCGGCAATGCGAACGTCAATCAGGATTGCACGAGCCTTGGAATGCGAGACATTCCGGCCACGCAATCGATAAAGCTTGTCGAGTAATCTTCGTGGCACGGTTACCAGCCCGAATGTTCGGGAGCGATTCGGGTATTGCCTCGGTGGAGTTTGCGCTGGTTGTGCCGATCCTTTGCCTGGTACTTCTTGCCATCATTGACGGCTGGTCTTTTGTATCAAGCGCGTTGTCGATGCGCGCGGGCGTGAAAACGGCGGCCAATCTCGTGATGCAAGGGGCAGCCGACGACGCGGCTACCCAGACCGTCGCCCTTTCGAGCTGGGAAAATCATCCCGATGACGCGCAGGTGACGCTGAGCCGGAAACATATGTGCGGGATCACCGTGGTCGATCCATCTGTGCTGTGCGACAGTTTGAAAGCTTCCGCGGTTTTCGTTGAAATACAGGCGACGGCCACCTGGTCGCCGCCCTTCAGTTTCGGCGAGTTTTCCCTCTCGCGCGAGCTCAGCCACAAACAGGTGATACGTGTTCGCTAAAGGGAGAGCCTTCATACGTGGGGCATCAGGCGGAGCCGCACTGGAGTTCGCGCTGATCGCGCCTATTCTGATAATGCTTTTGATCGGCATCTTCGCATTCGGCTGGGCTCTGAATGCCATGTCAAGTGTTCGCTATACTCTGGAAACGTCCTCACGAGCGCTGCAAATGAAGAATTCGCTGACCGAAGCCGAGATAAAAGCGATCGCCACGGCAAAATTGCTGAGTTTGGGATTAACCGACGTCGACGTAACAATAGCAATCGACGCCCCCAGCGGCGGCTTTCGAATGGCCCATCTGACCGCCAAATATGCGTTCGCGATCGAGTTTCCGTACTTCGACCGATACTCGATAAATTATGCGACAACTGTCACAGTTCCGTTGGTTGCGTCATGAGCGCACCCAATAGTCTCCTTACGCAACATGCGCAGTGATCGGCTTGTTCTTCTTTGCTTGCGTTCAGGTCTGCTTCACCGCCACCAGCCAGAACGTAGGCTTCGGCGCGGGCCTTCATCCTAGATCGGGGACGGCATGTATGATCACGGCCTTTGCCCCGGCAATGCGCGGCTTGCCGTCCCTCACCTCGGCCGCTATTCCCTGCCTAACGCCATCGCCCGCGCGCTGCACAGCGCGGACCGACGGCAGAGACTCCCTGATGGAGATAATCCCGGCCGCGCCGGCTCCGCGCTCGCTCACGATCTCGCCAGCGGAAAGTCCATGCACAGCGGGCGCTATCGCTTGACGGCGGTCGGCACCGGCCTGGCGACGAAGAACTTGGCGCAACGTCTGAAGGCGGACGTTGGCACCCCCTTCCGGGCGGACCCATCGGCTACCCGGAAGGGCAGCTCAAGAATCCTGACAGGGCGCTGTATCCAGGCCGAGGCAAGGGGCCGAGGCATATGGAAACCCTTTTTGACCCGACTGGACAGCGATCGCAGCTCGACGCGGGTAACAACGCTCCGCGATTTAATCCGGCTCGCGCGTGGGCGGTTGTGATATACAAGTGGGGTGCCTAACGGAGGTCACAATGGTTGAAGAAGGCGACAACCGCCGCGAACGGAGACAGCGCGTCCTGAAGGGTGCCGCGATCATTAACGGCATCAACAACTCCGAAATCACCTGCACCATTCGAAACCAGAACGTCGGCGGAGCCGAACTCAAGGTGCCGGTCGAAGCCCTGGTGCCGGAGCATTTCCTTCTCTACGTGCCGACCGATGGCGTTGCCTATCGGTCTGTGTTGCGCTGGCGCAGGAACGACCGTGTCGGTGTGCAGTTCACCGAAACAGTGCCCAAACCGCGCCTTCACTATGGCTGAAGTTCTCGTTGCACCAGCCGAGCACCACCGGCAGCAACAGTTGGCACTGACCTTCAACACAGCAAAGGAAGCCGCCGTACTGCCATGGGCAAAGGCTCAACTCACACAAGCCGTCGATTGTCTCGTCGACCTTCAGGTTCTGACCGCTCAGCGCGGCATCGCGCCAAAATGTCGCCGCATCACGTTCATCGGGAACGGACAATGATTGGAACCGAACTCGCCAGCGCGGGCTCGCGGCGGTAGACGACCGAGAGGCTCTGCCGCCCCAGAATTTCCCGGTCAACCGCCGCAACCCCGGGTCGCTATGCTATGATGCGGGCCAGCACCGCGAGGCCGGGCCCCGCCACGGCCGCCGCGGCCATGTCGGCCATCACGCGATTGACCAGCACAATGCTGGCGCCTGCCCCGTACTCGGCAATCCATTTCGCGCCGGGCGTGCCGGAAAGCCTTGCATCGAAGTAGATCGACAATTAGGTCGACGTCGTCAGTTGCCCTGACATCCTCGAACGTGACGGCATCGGTGATGAAAAGAGCGGTCGTCCATCCGCCGACGAGTACAAGGGCGCTCGCGCAGGTCGTCGCGTCCGCCAACGGCCGATCAGTTGGCAGGCCGCGGGCGCGGTCCCGGGCCGGGCTCGTAAAACACCAACAAGACCTTCGACGTTGTTGCATTGATCGGCAATGCCAGCGCAAGCGACATTCGTAGATAAGAGTTCCCTCAACCACGCCCGGTTCGAGCAAGGATCGGGTAAACCGGCTCGGGACCCTACTCCTCGGCCAGCTCTGTTCCGGAACCTATTCAGCGGCACCAAAGTTGGGGTGGAGGTCAGGAGTGTGCGATGAGTTCCAAAACTGGGGATGGTCGGCTCTCTTTCATTGAGTTTCAGTCGCCCACGCTGGTCGAGAACGCGCCTGAGGACAGCGAATGGCTTCATGAGATCAAGTACGATGGCTACCGCACCGAACTGATCATTGAGGGCGGCAAAGCGCGAGCCTTCACGCGCCGTGGCTACGACTGGTCGCACCGATACCGACGAATTGTTCAAGCGGCGGCGGATTTGCCGGTGAAAGCGGCGATCATCGACGGTGAGGCTGTCGTTCTCGGCGACACTGGCCTGCCGGATTACCAAGCGTTGGAACGGGAGTTGGGCAGTCCAGACTCGGCGAGGCTCATCTTCTATGCATTCGATCTGCTGCACCTCAACGGGCGCGATCTGCGGCAGCAGCCGCTGGTGAAGCGCAAGGCAGCCCTTCAGAAGTTGCTGAAGAACTCAGCGCCGACATTGACCTACGCCGAACATTTGGAAGTGGGCGGCAGGGACGTGTTTGAACATGCCTGCCGTATGGGGTTGGAGGGCATCGTCTCCAAGCGCACCAATGCCACCTACCGCTCAGGGGTCCAGACCAGTTGGCTCAAGGTGAAGTGCATCAAGAGCGACACTTTCCCCATCGTGGCATTTGTCGAGAAGCTGGGCGCTCACCCGCGCCGCATCGCATCCCTCTACATCGGTCGCCGCGAGGGCGACCGACTGCTCTATGCCGGGAAGGCTCGCAGCGGCTACACCTTGAGCGCTGCGCACCTGGTTCGAGAGCGGCTCGACCCGCTGATCATCAGCAAGTCGCCTCTGTCAGAGCCCATCGTGAAGCCGAAGGCGACGTGGGTCAGGCCAGAGGTGCTGGCCGAGGTACAGTTCAGCGGCGTCACTGATCGCGGCGTGTTGCGCGAGGCAGTATTCAAGGGTCTGCGCGAAGACCTCGTGCCGATCCCGGCCAAGCCTCCGGCGCCATCAAAGCGGCGTGGGCCAGCCCGGAAACATGGCGCTCCCAGCGAGAACATCCTGCAATTGCTGCCTGACGCGGTCTCGCCCTCCAAGGACGAACTTGCGCGCTATTGGCAGAGGGTTGCCGATCACGCACTCGTCCATCTCGGCCACCGACCGCTGAAGCTGGTCCGCCACGCACTCGGCGCAACCTTCTATCACAAGGGCGCGTTGCCGAAGATCCCGGCCGCCGTGCATCAGTTGCGACTCCAGAAGCGTGAGGGTGGCGAAGGTGTGCGCGTGTGGGTGGACGACCTTGCCGGTTTGCTGGGGCTGGTCGAGATGGATGCGGTAGAGCTGCACCCTTGGAATGCCACCGTTGACGACATCGAGCATGCCGACCGCATAGTTCTGGACCTTGATCCGGGCGAGGGGGTCGAGTGGGATGAAGTCATCGAGACCGCGCTAACGCTTCGCGACATCATGGAAGCGGAAGGTCTGCAGAGCTGGCCGAAGGTGACGGGCGGCAAGGGAATTCACCTGATGGCCCCACTTGGGACGAAAATCACGCATGACAATGCCCGGCTCCTTGCCCGATCGTTCGCTAAGCGCCTCGCTGAAGCTCATCCTGATCGCTATCTGCTCTCCGCCGCGCCGGCAGCCCGAAAGGGCCGCATCTTCATCGACTACCTTCGCAATGGGCGCGGCAACACGGCGGTCGGCGCCTTCTCCCCACGGGCGCGACCCGGGTTCCCAATCGCCCGTCCCGTGACCTGGAGCCAGGTTGAGGCAGCCATCCGTCCAGATGCGTTCACCATTGACCGTCCGTTTAGGGCGGCTGCCAGAAAAGCAGCGTGAGCAATCTCGCAGCGCATTCTATTAGCAGTGGGCGAAGACGCCCAGCGATTCCGCCGAACATTCGATCATGTCAACTACTTGCCGGACGGGTCGATCTCTATCCAGGCGGGCACATGATCACTCGGCTTTTCCCAGCCTCGCAGGTCAGCGTCCACGCCCGCGTCACGTAACCTGTTCGAAAGTGATGGGCTGACGAGGAGGTGGTCCATCCGAAGGCCGGAACTCCGATCATAAGCGCCTCGGTAGGAGAAGTTCCAGTACGTGTAGATGCCTTTCTCCGGATGAATGCAGCGGACGGCATCCATCCAGCCACTGTCTAGCATTTCGGCGTAGGCCTGCCTGCTCTCCGGAAAGTAGACTGCGTCGCCCGTCCAACGTCTCGGTACCACGGCATCGATCGGCGTTGGCACGACGTTGTAATCGCCGCACAGAACGCTTGTGATCCCCTCCTTGACCAGTAGCTGGCCGTAGCTGATCAGACGGTCGAACCAGCGGAGCTTATAGTCGAATTTCGGGCCGGGCGCTGGATTGCCGTTGGGCAGGTAGATGCACCCCACGACGATCCCATCCACCTCTGCCTCGATATACCGGCTGTGAGTGTCGTCAGGGTCACCCGGCACGCCGCGTCGACGCTCCAGGGGCTCCTTTCCCCGTGCGAGTATAGCTACACCGTTGTAGGACTTTTGCCCGTGCCAGATCGCGCCATAACCGGCGTTCCTGACGGCTTCCGCGGGAAATTTCTCATCCGAAGTCTTCAATTCTTGAAGGCACACGATGTCATAGTCGGTCTGACCCAGCCACTTGATGAGCAAGGGCAGGCGACCGTTCACGCCGTTGACGTTAAAGGTTGCGATACGGGTCATCCGAAGTTCTCAACATCCCTTGGCGATTCGAGCATGGAAGGCTCAGATGTTGATGCTTGCATCATGCCGGCAAAGGGAGGCCTTGTCAGTCGTCTTTCTAGGCCGGTGATACCACGACATAATCTGATCCGCATGGGCTAGGAGCGCTCCTCGACCTTTCCGTGGCAATGCGCTCGCTATCCACTTCGGCGACCTTCAGCATCGGCACCTCGGCGACGCGCAGGCCCGCGCCAGCGCCCGCCGCTTCACCCGTCCAGCAGGGCACAACCCACGCCGGAAACGAACTCAAAACTGGATAGAAACTGGGGGCAACGTCACCGGCCGCAACGATCAGCCCCCACCTACGTTGTCCGATGTAGGGGTTCGTATCTCTGAGCGCGGCCGCAGCTCCCTTCAGGCAAGATGCGCGAGCAGATGGATATCTATCTGACCGAAAGCAAACAGAAGCCAGGCGTGCCCACTGAAAGCACAAGCAAGCGCAAAGGTTCCTCAACTGATGCTCGGCTGGCGGCAATTTGATCGCCAGCCGAGTGATTTTGGCCGGTGGTCGGGGGAGACTGGCCAGCCACACGCTGGTGATTCCAACCTTTGCCGATGTGCCAATCAGCAACCTTGGTCGGTCTTTTTCACCTGACCCGGCGCGGCGGTTTTGGCTGTCGTGTCCTGCTGACCTGGCGCCGCCTGCTGAGCGCTGCCAGTCTGCTGGCCGGGCGCGCAGTCTCTGGCCGAGTTCGAATTTGTGGTGCCGCTGGTCGTGGTCGTGTCGGTGCCTTGATCGCCGGACATGTTGGTGCCGCTGCTCGTCGTGCCGGTGCCCTGATCCGTCGTGCTGGGCATGGTTGTCGTGGTCGAGGTGCCGGTCATCGAGGTTCCGCTCGTCGACGTTCCGCTCGAAGTTCCGCTGGTCGTCTGGGCAAAGGAAAGCCCGGCCGACACCGCCAGCACGGCCGAAGCCAAAAGGATGCGTTTCATGTTCTTTCTCCTGTCTGAATGCGCGGTGTGCGCTGGCAAATCCAACAGGCAGATAGAAAGAGTGTTCCCCCAAGAAGCTCAACTTTTGTCACTCTGGTCGTAGGCCAGCCTTAAAGTGGCGGACGTATATTAGAAGCCTCTTGAAGAAGACGCTGCCCGCACCAGAATCCGTGGCATGGCTCGGGGAATAGACATTGGTGACCAGGTGGCCATTACGGCCAGGGTTCGAAGGCGGATAACAGGGGACCGCGTAAGCGTGTCGATCCCAGGCTACGACTTCCCACATTCCATCATCGACCACAGCAAGGTGAACCGAGGCCAGCAGATCAACCTCAAAGGCGAGGTCACGCGCATCGACGAGGACACCGTGACGATCGACTTCGGGCCGCTGGTCACGGTCGACCGTGACAAGGTCCGGTTGGTGGAGAAATATAGGCCGCCAAACCGACGAAAGGCACTTGTCGTTGCCCCAGATTAGAACCGACAACATCGCGACGGGCTATGAGGGCAGGCCGCATGACGGGCCGGTAGAGGACGAGTCGAAGCACTTGGTCTACTGCCCAGTCTGCGGCCAAACGTTCGACGCGCGCGATCTTGGACAGGTCTTCCACCACGCTGAGTCCCAGCACGAGCCCCTTCCGGTCGAGCAATAGTCCAGCTAGTTGAGCTCCGGCGGCAGACCGACGTTGAGACCCTTCAGCGCGCCACCGCGTACGTTGGATGAGAAAAGGTGCTGCGTGCACCGCGCCTTCCCCGCGCGCCGATGCTCCACCTGGACCGCAAAAAAGTCCCGCCGCACTGCCAGAACGGCGGGACCGATCAAACGCTTTGCACCAGGCGGGGGGATGCGGGGGGTTGGGCTTGCCAGGTGAGCGCGGACCGTAACCAACCCTAAGCGCCACAGCGGCAACGCGTCCACCAACCGCCGGTTGGAGCGATAGGACGACTGAGCCGCCGGCAGGTCAGGTCATCCCGGGTCGCTATCGCTCGCAACCAGACGGTAGCGGAAATTGTTGCGGATGTGGTCGTTGAAATAGCGGCCCTTGGCGAACGCGGCCCGGAACGCGGCAAAGGTTTCCGGCGGTACCCCCTCAAACTCGTACCGTTTACGGCTGGCGACGAACCACACCGAGAGGGTTCTTCTATCCCGATCATATTCCATCTTGCGGATCGAAGTAGATGGCATGAGCACCACAGCCCCAGGGCCCGCGCCTTGCGGGGAGCGCGGGCCGATCGGAATACCGATCTGCAGCAATACCTGGAGGGGGAGGATTCGCTGCGTGCACCGAACTTTCGCGGCGATCCCGTGTTCCATCGAGATGCACAAAAAGCTAGCTGCACCTTTCGGCATCACGTGGACGTTGGATTTGTGAGAAAGCGCGAGCGTCAATACTTGCTTCTGGTGATGGAATTTTCCCGTGAGACAGGCACGCTCCACGGCGACAGGAGTGCCCCGCTATGACCATCCTCGCCTACAACCTTGCCAATGACATCAAAGGCTCATGGAGGGGTCGTCTTCCTGCCGAACGAACTGCATCTGTATGTGGATGTATGTGGAATTCAGCCAGCCAGACGCCGATACAAACCCGGCTGATTGGATGAGCGTTGATGATTTCCTTGCATGGCGGCCGAAAGGCGCACTCCACGAGCGAGCGCGCGACAGCTTGGTCTCGCTCATTTGCAAGGCGCTGACAGGCGATGAGACAAGGGAAAACCCGCGCCGAGATCGATTGCAAGCGCCATGGGTGGGCGGCTATTCGACGTTCCGAAGGCACCGCGACGATGCCGCCAACGCGATAGCTAAAGCTCTTATCGGTGACGCGCGCGGGCTTGGCTTTGAAGCGTCAGCGGAGCGACATTTGCACCTTTCGCTCGGTGATCGCATTTTCGATGTCAATGTCGCTGACGTAGCTAAGCTTTCTCACGAACCCCGCGTACGACAAGGCTGGCGTCGTCAATTGACCTCCTGCAAGCCGAGACCGGAACCGGGATCGACCTTGCCGCGAAGCCGCCCGACCGCGTTGCCCGATGTAGGGCAGCGTGGTCGCGGCTCGTCGCGCACAGGACATGTGTTGTTCATGGCGACCCTAACAATGCGGCTGGTCTCGAAGAAACCGACCATGACATTGCCGCTCAGGCGTCAGCCGCCACTATGGCGGGGCATATGACGTCATGGCTCCCAAGCATATCGGCGCGGACGTCAACTACGCGTGGCCGACAGCCGAGATTGCAACCGGGCATTCGGGCCCACATCCCGGAGCGGCGTCGAGAACGCGCTTCGGCGTCTCTCGCCAGCGTGGGCGAAAGCCCGCTCGACCTCCGGGCGCCAATCGCCCGGTCCGGGCTGTCCCAAGCGCATCACCTCGTACATACGGCGTCTACTCAGTGGGATCGGCACAGTGCTTCACTACCAGGCAGGGACTGACGAGCCGCTTCGCTGCGGGTCAATCAAGCAACCGATACAATCCGCTGATTGACCAAATTCGTTACCACTCGAGGTCCTGCGTTGCCTTCGATATCCGCTCCGTCCAACACGGAAGCAAGCGAACTTCAAATGAGTCTGTACCACAACACCGCGCCGGCTATAGCTAAGTTCAATTCATCAGTCTCGTTGCAGAATTCGTTGTCAATAAGTCACTTGCGCCAGCAAGATAAATTGAGCCATTGCCGTTCATCTCGATCCGGTTGACCACAAAGATGCGAGGCTTACTGTCCGTCGACAATGCACCCCCACCTGTAAGAAAAAGCTTTTGTGACGGCAGATAGACTATACCGCCTAGATCTGTATCGCCACCGCCAATGAGCGTGGAGGTTCTCTCCACGCCTTGGGGTTTTTGAGCTAGCGCGATCCCCATCCACGGGCCGCTGGTCGGCGCCGTCAGGCGTAGCTTGGCGCCGGCCTGCATTGTAGTGGTGGCCTGATCGTCGAGTAGAACGATGGTGGTACCGTCAGCTGCATCGAGAACCGCGCCAGAGGAGAGCGAAAGCCCTCCCGTCCTGATGACATACGTTCCCGCAGCAAGATTGACCACCGCTCCGACCGACAGGATGAGCCCTCCACAAAAAGTGCCGGGAACGAGATTTGCGGTGGCGTTTTTGATCACCAGGTTATTGTAGGTGCAGACATTGTCTGTTGGCCAGACCACTCGGGAGATAATGGGATCTGCCAGCTCTTTCTGATCGAAAAGCGGTTGAGGGTTGAAGCCGGCAGACGGCCCGGAGGGGCCGACGACTGACGTCACCAATGTCCTGATGGACGATGCGCCATTCGTGGCTAGCGCAGACCCCGATCTTGAATTCACCTGCGCAACGCATTTCTGGCCATTTATCGAGGAAGACCCCGAATTCGACCATGCGTTCGAGGCGGACCGATCTAGCACGAGAAGACAGACTGGGTATCGCGGATAGGCAATCGCGGTTGCGCTTCGGCTAATATCAAGTTTAACGACGCCAAGGATTGCCGAGAAGGCCAATTCCTGGGGTTGGTGCAATAGAACCGTCACAATTGTGGGATTGGTTGAACCAACCGTCTGGTGGGCGTCACCACTATAGGGACTTCGCGTGGCCACAAAGGTGGGGCTGGCGAAAGTATCAACGTTCTGCTGACGCTGCTCCGACGTCATATCGCTGCTGTTCGCGCTTGCCACGGCTAACTGAAGGGCCGTGGAGTCGGCTCCCTCCTGCAACTGTTGGGCAGTTCGGCTCACGCGCGCAAAGTCTATCGCCACTCCGACGCCCAACAGCACGACCGGCAAGACCAACGCAAACACCACGGCGAGGTTGCCGCGTTCTGAACGCCAAAATCGTTCGGTCACCCGCATGAAAGCCCCCTTCATTTAGCTGGGACTAACCTAGAGGCAGCATATTGAGGGTCCGTTTCCCCAGCGGGTAAAGTTGTCTCGATCGCAAATCAGCTTGCGGGGAGCAGCTGAATCAGCGTCTCAAATTCACCACGATGACGCCGCCGAGCGCCGGCGACCACGCCCCGCCGTCTGGCGCCGGTCTGGCGATCGTCAAGGCCGGCCCGCGCGCATCATCGCGCGCGGGATGGCGTCTCGCGGTCGCGTACTCGCCATGTCGCCTTGGCGGACTGATCATTTTCGAATTGCTCCTCAGAGATATGCATCGCCGTCGGCGCGGTATTCAAAACAGGACCAATGCGATGGCTGTCTGGACTTGGCAAATCCCTATCCGGCATCCTTGCCGCAGTCGAGATGCTCGCACCTGACGGCGCTCATGGTGAAAAACGCCTGCGCCCGGTAGAGTTCTGCCCGGAAAACGCCAAACTAGAAGAAGGAAATCGGGCGTCAGGTATTCGCAACGTTTGGTCGAAGCAATTGATTGACAAGGCTTCGAGTTGGCACGCCTCGTGTGCTTGGGAGGGGCCGGGCTACAGATGAAAATGACGGATGCCCTTACACAGCGCTTAATTTCTCATTGAGTTCGCCATGGACATTTCCGGCATGCCTTCCGGGGACGAGGTCGACAGCTTCATCATCCCGCCGCCGTCAGGCGCGCGGTCGCAATCGGCCGTGCGCGGGGCTGCATAGCATGTCTGAAACTTGCTCTCGCTCGCTCCAAAGACGTGCTCATCAATCCTCACTTCCCCATCGCAACGCCGGCGGACGTACGGTAGCCAGCGGTCGAAGGCATAGCCGACACGACCACGGATCGTTCCGAAAGCATCCAAGCCAGCCGCTCATCCATTTTGATTGGATAAACCGTGATCGCGCGGCGCCAACCTGGTCGCGATATCTGGCGTTGCCCGCTCTATCGATCTCGACATCCGGGATAGCAACAATCTGAGCTTTCGCGAGGAACCGCATGCGGTCGACGCGGTCGCTGCGGGCCAGGGTATCGCTATCTGCAGCGACGTAATGGTCAGGCACCGAAGCGATGGTCAAGTTATGCGCGCCAAACGCAAGAGTTGTCGCCATTCCCGAAGAAGATACCGTTTGTGAATTTTTCGCAACGATTTCGGAGCCGCTTCACGACTTGTCGAAATGGCGAGGGCAACCTGAGCCGGTGCTTGCGGAAGAAGCGCCGAGCCAATGGAGGATCAGATGAGCGTCGCTCCCGTCATTCGCATGCCCGACCAGAATAAGGGGGTCATGCTACGTGGCTATCCGATGGTGTTCCTTGTCACCGGCAAGGATACGAAACACACGAGCATGTTCGACTGGACGATCCCGAGCGGGTTCGCTACCGGCCTTCATGTTCATCGCGTGCAGGAGGAAACCTTCTACCTTCTTGAGGGCGAATGCGTCTGGCATGTTGGGGACAAGACGATCCGCGCGACCGGGGGCACCTACCTGTTCATTCCACCGGGCATTCCGCACAACATCACCAATGTCAAGAGCCGGCGCGGGTGCTGATGACCGTCTCTCCGCCTGGACACGAACACTATTTTGAAGAGCTTGCCAGGCTCGCTGCGCACGGCCCTCCGGATCCGAAAGCGCTTGCAGACTTGCGGAACCGTTACGACACTGACCAGCTCTCTACCTTGACAACAAGAGCCTAAGGTCGATTTGCGATGTCGGGTGATGGCGCAGCGCCGCTCATGGCGTCGGCACCTGCGATGTCCTCTGTTGTGGCGCGTTGGTCGGGTGCAGTCGTCTGTCCGGCCTGTAGATGCAGCCATTCGACGCTGCTGGCCCTGATGGGGTCGGCGAACTGGGTCCCAATCTGCTTTGCAGACTATGATGCCTTCGACATGGCACGGTCATCCCTGTTCCCGGCCTGACCGGTGTCGCCAACAGCTATGACGACACGCCGGTAGTGTTGGGCTGATAGCCATGGGCGACCAAATCGATAGGTCGCAGCAACAGCAACTTGATCCTGCAGCCGACTGGGAGCTTGCGGCGGACGAAGCCCTCGCGGCCCGTGGTGGGCCAGAGAAGCAGCAAAGGCGCTTCTTGTCGCCAACGCTGCCCTGGAGCGTGAATTGGCCTTGGCGGCCCCCGCTGTGAGCCATGGGTTTAGCCGAAGATGGCACCGCGGGTCTTGCCCGACCGGACGCGCAGCTTGTGCTGGTCGGCATCCTTGCCCAGCCCCGCAGTTCGGCCGGGTTCGTCGCTCGTCGTGCGAAAGGATCGGCAATCGTGCGCGGAGCGAAGAAGCCATTCTCGGAGTACTGGACCAGTGCCATTCTCACTGCCTAATCGCAAAATGCCTCATAACCTGACGAGATATAGCGTCAAAATGGGAGGTCTTTGAGAGAAGAAGCTGACAATGGGGAATAATAAGCCGTGACCATGCGGTGTTTAGCTGGTCTATTCACCGCATAAATTGCGGCAAATGATCTTGCATATACGACGATTGAGGCCCATATTCGACGCAAAAAGTGCGGAGAATATGGCGACCTATATCTACGAGCTTGAAAACTGGCCGCAGTTCGAGTGGCGCAGCCAGGACCTTGCCGATCAACTGGCGACGGTGCGCCATCGGCAGGGCCGGCTGCTGGGGCGGATGGAGGCGCTAGGCTTCGAATTGCGTGCCGAGGCGATGCTTCAGACCCTAACGGAGGACGTTCTCAAATCCAGCGAAATTGAGGGTGAAATTCTCGACAAGGAACAGGTGCGGTCGTCCATCGCCCGCCGGCTGGGCATGAATATTGGCGCACTGGCGCCGGTCGACCGCGATGTCGAGGGCGTGGTCGAGATGATGCTCGACGTAACTCAGAACTATCAGGCGCTACTTACGGGTGAGCGGTTGTTCGCCTGGCATGCGGCCCTGTTTCCGACGGGTCGCAGCGGCATGACGAAGATTATCGTCGGTGCGTGGCGGCATGAAGCCTCTGGTCCGATGCAGGTCGTCTCAGGTCCCATCGGTCGGGAGAAAGTCCACTATGAAGCTCCAGAAGCGGCCCGGCTTGAGCTTGAAATGGCCTCGTTCATCGACTGGTTCAACGGTTACGCGCCGCTTGATCCCGTTCTGAAGGCGGGGGTCGCCCATCTATGGTTCGTCACCATCCATCCCTTCGAGGATGGCAACGGCCGTATCGCCCGCGCGATCGCCGACATGATGTTGGCGCGATCGGAGGGCAGCGCTCAGCGGTTCTATAGCATGTCCGCGCAAATCCGGGCGGAGCGGAAGGACTACTACGCGATCCTCGAACGGACGCAGAAGGGCAGTCTCGACATCACCCCTTGGCTGCAATGGTTTCTAAGCTGCCTCGACCGCGCCTTCAGCGGGGCCGAGGAGATTTTGGCCAATGTGCTGCGAAAGGCCCGTTTTTGGGAGGAGATGGTCCAACGACCTCTAAGCGAACGCCAGCGCAAAGTCGTCAATCGGCTCCTGGACGGCTTCGAAGGCAAGCTCACCTCCTCGAAATGGGCAGTGCTGACCAAGACCTCACCTGACACGGCCTTGCGCGATATCAATGATCTCCTGGCGCAAGGGATACTCGTGAGAGATGAAGCCGGTGGGCGAAGCACGAGCTATTCGCTGGCAGGATTGGATGACGGGCCGGATCGCGCGCCTCGGCGACATCGTTGAAACAGGAGCGCGAGCCAACAGCGCGCGCCCAAAGCATGATTGGCCCGCTCGATTGGTTCGGAGAATGCGTCTATGCCGTTTGTCGCTCGGCACTGGTCCATCGGGTTCGGTCGCAAGCCGTTAGGGCCAGTCATTGACGAACTTTCCGCCTTGATAGCCGCCATTGAAGCCCCAGCGAGCGGTTTGATAGGCTGCAAAACCCCTGAATCGCGCTTTGGCTTTGCCTAGGCACCCAACGCCTTCTGGTTTCGCCATCCTGACAGCACCACAACCCGTACGGCAACCGACGCTGGGCCTGACATTTTATCTCCTATTTCTGCGCAGCCGCAACTCGCTGCAACATCGGTTTTGACATCAAGCCATCAGATGCCATCTTGCTAGCAGGCGAAATGAGCCTATACATGGGTGCCAAGGAGTCCGATATGGCCGAGCCACAACTCTCAGTCCGCAGCGCCAAGGCGCGTGATCTTGCACACCGGCTTGCCCGTCGTGAAAACCGCTCGATTGCGGAGGTGGTCGAGCGCGCCCTCGAATCTTACGAGGTCCGCGAGGCCGGTCGTGAGCCTGCTTCTGCCTTCTACCCGCGGCTTTCAGCGCAATCCGGCACAGACATCGACCTTGAGGCGGTGATCCGTGAGAGTCGCCGGCCGAATCGAGGCGTCGAGCTTTGATCTTTGTCGATACGAACGTCGTTTCCGAAACGTGGAAAAAGACCCCAGACGAGGCAGTCATTGCCTGGCTGATCCGATACGATGCCGAACTCGCGCTTCCAACCGTGACGATTGCCGAGATCGCGTTCGGCATCCAGAAGATAAGACCGGATCAACGTGCCGAACGGCTGGAGCAAGGGTTGTCGGACTGGCGCCGGCGTTTCGCAGACCGCATCTTCGGTCTGACAGAAGAGGCTGCGCTGGTTTATGGGGAAATTATGGGTGCTGCTGCTCGCCAGGGACGCGGCATGTCGGCACCCGATGGCATGATCGCGGCGATCGCTCGAGTAAACGGGGGCCGCCTCGCCACGCGCAATCTGACTGACTTCGAGACGGCAGGACTCGTTCTGACATCTCCGTGGGAGTTCTGAAGCGTTTTCCTGTCGTCGCTTTTGTTCAAGCCCCCATCTGCCTGTCAAAGACGGGCTGAAAGGCCGTCAAAGCGCAGGCGAGCGATATCAGGTCAATTTGCATGTCGTCAAAATCCCCTGAAGGTCGCTCGAAGCGCCTCAGCGGCAGCCTGACCGGGTACGGCAACCGACCTGCCTTTTCTTCGCGAAAACCATTAGGCTCGCTGGGCTTGCGAGACGGCGAGAGATGCCCGATCTGAAACAGATGCCGGATGTGAAACAATTGAAATTGCTCGGCGTCCTGGCAGCGACGGCGATCGGTCTATATGTCTGTTATCTGCTGGCGTGGCCTTTTTTGCCGGCATTGACCTGGGCGCTCGTCCTGGCAATTATTCTGTCTCCGGCTCACCGGTGGGTTGAGAGACGGGTCGGAAATCGAAACCTGGCAGCGCTGATATCGGTAAGCGTCGCGGCGATCGCCGTCGGCCTGCCGCTGGCGCTCGTCGCACAACAGCTCGTTCGCGAGGCGGTAAACGGAGCGACTTATCTGGAGGAGGTCATCCGCGGTTGGGACGCAGTCGGCTTCATGTCTGGCTATCCCACGCTTTCGGCCATTGCCCAATGGATCGAGAACCAATTCGATCCGGCCGGCTCAGTCGCCGCATTCGTGCAATGGCTGACGGGACAAAGCACATCGCTATTGCGTGGCTCCATCTATCAAGTCGCGATGTTCGGCCTGACATTTTATCTTCTGTTCTATTTTCTGCGCGACCGCCAACATGGCCTGCAAGCCGTCGCGGGCCTTTCGCCCCTGCGCGCTCCGGAGACAGCCTACATCTTGTCTCGCTTTGCGGAGACCGTCTATGCAACACTGCTCGGCACCGTGTTCGTCGCCGCCGTCCAGGGAACATTGGGTGGCCTGATGTTCTGGTGGCTCGGCCTGCCGACGCCAGTCTTTTGGGGCCTTGTCATGGGACTTCTTGCCATCGTGCCCGTGCTCGGGGCGTTTGTGATCTGGGTGCCCGCAGCGGTCTATCTCGCACTGGAGGGAGCTTGGGCCAGCGCAGCGATATTGACCGTCTGGGGCGGCGTCATCGTCGGCGGCATCGACAATCTGCTCTATCCGATGCTTGTCGGGAATCGGTTGCGCCTCCACACGGTGGTGGCCTTTATCGGCGCGGTCGGCGGCATCGTCTTGTTCGGAGCATCCGGCCTTGTCCTCGGACCTGCGGTGATCGCCATCACAATCAGCCTCATCGACGTGCTAAAGACTCGATTGACCGACCGGCCGGACGCCGCCGCGCGCTGGTGAGCTACCGCATCAGTCCGTGACGGATTGATCAAGCGCGAAAAGGGCGCTGGTCTTCGAGTGGTAGCGCGAAACCTGAACAACCTCTGGGCAGAGATCTCAACGAAGGCAAGCACATCAGCCAGGCTGCTGTATTGCGGCAAGCTTCCAGTCACCGCCGTTCTGCCGCGTAAAGGTCCACAGTTCGGCCGTCTCCGTCGGCTGATCGGCCCCGCCCTCAACGATCTTGCCGCTGATGCGGTCGCGGGTCACGTCGCGAGACTCATAGCGCAAAGCAGCCGTCGCGTAGTCGCGATCACCCTCCCGCCAACTTTCCGCAATATCGGCCTCCAGCAGGCTGACGTCCGACACGTCGTTCCTGACGCCCTTTTTGGCATTGTCGGCAAGTTCCTCGGACAGATAGGACACCATCTCGGGTGTCACCAACCGGCGCAATGCAGCATGATCTTCGCGCCCGAATGCCTCCTGAACTTCCGTCAGCCGTTGCTGGAACGTGTCGAGGTCGGTTTGGGTGAGTGTGATCTCATCGGAAGCGTTGGCTTGGCTCGTTCCGCCAAATCCTGACCCGATGCCGGTAATGGAGGAAGTCGGGCCGTTGCTCGGCTCGTGCCGCGCTGCTGCGTTTCGCGCAAAGGTCCCGGTGCCCCGCGAGGCACCAGCCGTAACGGACGCTGGGCTTTGCGCCGACTGCAAGCGGAAAAAGCGGATCGCCAGCATGATCGCGCCGCCGAACAGCAGTACTTGCAGCAAAAGACCCAACATGCCGGCCAAGCCGCCGAACCCATGACCCAGAAGAACGCCGATCAAACCGCCGAGAAGCAGCCCACGTATCATCGATCCGCCGAGGCCGTTGAAGAAGCCCGGGCCCTGGAATGCCTGCGGCTGACGGGCCGCATTGTTCGCGGCCGCATTGGGCGTCATCGAGCGCTCGACCGGTGCGGCCGGTTGCGGCGCAACTCTGGTCGGCGGGACCGGCTGGAAAGTGCGCATGCCGCGACTGCCGAAGCTGCCGCCACGGCGCGCATCGGCGTGATCCACAGCGACCATGGAAAATGCCAGGAACAACCCCGCAAACAAAACTGCAAACCGTCCCCAACGCGAAATCAGCATAGGCAAGTCCTCAAGTGACACTCTTTCCGCTCATATGGGGTGCGTCGATCGAAATAGCAGTGAATCGTCCGTCGAGATATTTTCGGGCGGCATGGTCGGCCGCCCGCCAGTGTTCACGACGAGAATGTCTGCCCTACCCAAGCGCGATGATCGCTGTTCGACCACGCAGGCTCCCGCACCCGGTCGAGTCAACAGCATCGCTCATGCAAGCCTGTGGTCATCGATCTCCCCGGCGATGATGCCGAGGGTCTCCCGGCGAAGACTCGATTGACTTACAGCTTTCCTGTGTACTATCAACATATCTGGAAAACCTGCCATACAGGTTTGCCCACTCCTGAACTGGAGATTGCGTGAGCACGGCCGTATCCGCAAAACATTCCGACGCAGCGAGCCTGGTCAGCAATACGATCGGCGAGATCACGCGCCATATCCGCGCGCATGAGCTCGGGCCCGGCGACCGGCTGCCCAGCGAGGCCGCGCTTTCGAGACAATTGAGCGTCTCGCGTACCGTGGTTCGCGAGGCCTTCAGCTCGCTCGCCGCCATGCGGCTTATCGACCTGAGGGCGGGCAGACGGGCTACCGTCGCCGAGCTGGATTATGGCGCCATGTCACTGGTGATCGAGCATGGCGTCCACACCGAGCAGATCACGGTGCAGCAAATCTACGACGTGCGCCGCACGATTGAGACCCGCACTGCCATGCTGGCGGCCTTGCGCAGAACCGCCGACGAAGTGGAAAGGATCAGGAAGCACGCGCTCGCCATGCGCGAGAATTTCCAGCGGCCGGAACAGGTCATGGAGCACGATCTCGCCTTTCACCTCGAAATCGCCAAGGCTGCGAAGAATCCGGTTTTCAGCCTCATCGTCGGCGCGTTCGAGCGCGTATCGCGCCAGACCTGGCCGATCGGCTGGCGGACCCGCCCTTCGGATGCCGAGCAGTTGGCGATGATCCAGATCCATATCGACCTCGCCGAAGCAATCGAGACCGGTGATCCCCAGTCGGCGCGTGACCTGATGGCGAGGCATTTTGACGAGAGCGTCAAGGCCCTGCTGGCGGCCGGCATCGCCTGAGGAGCAGGGGCGCAATGAAGATCACGAAACTGGAAACGCTGCGGCTGAAGGAGCGGCCGAACCTTCTGTGGGTCCTGGTTCACACGGACGAAGGCCTCGTCGGACTCGGCGAGACCTTCTTCATGGCTGAAACCGTCGAGACCTATCTGCACGAATATGTCGCGCCGTGCGTGATCGGGCGCGACCCCTTGCAGATCGACCTGCTTGCCGCCGACCTCGTCGGCTATCTCGGTTTCCGATCGACGGGCGCGGAAGTCAGGGGCAATTCCGCTTTCGATATCGCGCTTTGGGATCTGTTCGGAAAGGCGACGGGTCAGCCGATCGCACAACTCCTCGGCGGGTTCACCAGGCACGAGATCAGGACCTACAACACCTGTGCCGGAACCGAATACATCAAGAAGGCCACCGGGCAGACGACTGCCAACTACGGGCTCGACAAGCCCGGCGACGCCTATGATGATCTGAACGGCTTCCTTCACCGCGCCGACGAACTGGCGCATTCGTTGTTGGAGGAAGGTATCACGGCCATGAAGATCTGGCCCTTCGACATGGCCGCCGAGAAAACGCGCGGCCAGTATATATCGCAGCCCGACTTGAATTCCGCGCTGGCGCCGTTCGAGAAAATCCGCAATGCGGTCGGCGACAAGATGGACATCATGGTTGAATTCCATTCAATGTGGCAGCTGCTGCCGGCCATGCAGATCGCTCGCGAGCTTGCCCCCCATAAGACCTTCTGGCACGAAGATCCAATCAGGATGGACAGCCTGTCCAGCCTGAAACGCTATGCCGAGGCTTCGCTGGCGCCGATATCGGCTTCGGAAACGCTCGGTTCCCGGTGGGCCTTCCGCGACCTTCTCGAAACCGGAGCGGCCGGTGTCATTATGCTTGATATCAGCTGGTGCGGCGGGCTCTCGGAGGCGCGCAAGATCGCTGCCATGGCTGAAGCATGGCACCTGCCGGTCGCGCCACACGACTGCACCGGTCCAGTGGTGCTCGGCGCATCGACCCACCTGTCGCTGAATGCGCCGAACGCGCTTGTCCAGGAGAGTGTCAGGGCCTTTTACAAGACCTGGTACCGCGATCTTGTGACCGCTTTGCCGCAGGTGAAGAACGGCATGATCACCGTGCCCCCCGGACCGGGCCTCGGCATGGAACTGAACCCGGAGATCGATCGCGCCTTCACGGCGCTTCGACGGGTGAGCGACGCATCTACTCTCTGAAAATGAACCTGAAGCAGCTTTCTACGGAGGAGGAGAATCATGAAGAAGCTACTTATCTCGGCAGCCTTGGCAGCAGTACTGGCTGGTGGCTCGGCAATCGGCTCACGCGCACAGGAGCCGATGAACATCGTCTTCACGCATCATTCGTCGGCGTCGAACCCGTTCTGGCAGGCGGTGAAGAAGGGCTTTGACGACGCCTGCGCCAAGATCCAGGCCAATTGCCAGATGGTCTTCACGCAGACCGAAGGCTCGATCGAGCAACAATCGGCCAACATGCAGGCGGCGCTCGCGGCAAAACCGGACGCGCTGATCACCTCGATCGTCGACAACAATGCCTTCGACCAGATCATCGCCGACGCCCGCGCTGCCGGCGTCACGGTCATCGCGTCCAACGTCGACGACACCGAGGGTGCAGCCGGCAATGCCCGCCAGGCTTTCATCGGCCAAGGCTTCATTCCCGCCGGCTACGAACTCGGCAAGAAGATGTCCGAGTTCTTCCCCAAGGAAGGCAAGATCAGGGCGCTCGTCGGCGTCTCCGCGCCCGGTCAGAACTGGTCGGAACAGCGCGCTGCCGGCGTCATGAAGTTCCTTGAGGAATACAAGGCCGCGAATGCCGGACGCGAAGTGGTCATTGAACGGCTCGACACCGGCACAGATGGCGCCGTCGTCGCCGATCGTGTTGGCGCCTATCTGTCCGCCCACCCGGACACCACCGTGTATTTCGACACCGGCCTTTGGCATGCCTACGTGGCCCAGGTCCTGATCGATCGCGGCATCGAGCCGGGCAAGGTGCTGATGGGCGGCTTCGACATCGTCTCGGAAGTCCTGCAACAGATGGAAGCGGGTTACATCCAGGTCCAGGTCGACCAGCAGCCCTACATGCAGGGCTTCATGCCGGTGATGGAAGCCTATCTCGCCAAGAACGTCGGTCTGCTGCCGGCAGACATCGACACCGGCAAGGGCATCATCGTCAAGGAAGACGTGCCAAAGCTCAAGGAACTGGCCGCACAAGGCGTGCGGTAGGCGCGAAGCCGGCGTCCTCTCCTCGTTCTTTACGCGGAGAGGGCAAGGGGAGGGCAGGCAGCACGGCCTTGGGCGTCGGCTCCGTCCCATCCTCCAACGGCATCTCCCTTGTCAGGGGCGGTAGCAGACAGACTGCCGCCATCCCCTTGCCGATGCGACAAGCCAGCGCAAACAATCCCAAGCCGGAGCGAATGATGAAGCGCTTGATGAAGATCTATCTGGAGAAGCCGGAGCTTGCGGCGGTCGTGTTCCTGCTCCTCCTCCTCCTCGTCTTTCAGATTCGCTCGAACGGCGTATTTTTGAACGCACAGAACGTGCGCGGAATGCTTGGGCTGCTGCCCGAAATGGGGCTGGTCGCGATCGGCGTGACCCTGCTGATGATATGCGGCGAGTTTGATCTTTCGGTAGGCTCGGTATTTGCGCTGACCCCGATGACCATGGCGGTGATGCTGGCGGCAGGCGTGCCGTTCGCGCCGGCCTTTGCCGCCGGGCTCGCGATCGCCGCCCTGATTGGCTTCTTCAACGGGTTCATAACGATTCGTTTCGCGATACCAAGTTTCATCACCACGCTTGGCATGCTGTTCATCGCGCGTTCGCTGACGGTGGTAATCTCCGGTGGCTTCCCTCCTGTCATCCCGGCCAACGCTCTGCCGAAATGGCTGTTTACGATCTATGTGGGGCCGGGCGACCTCTTTCGCATGTCGTTCTTCTGGTTTCTCGCCGTGGCAATCCTGGTGACGGTGCTTCTGTCGCGCACGAATTTCGGCAACTGGGTGCGCGCCACCGGCGGCTTTCTGCCCGCCGCGCAATCGATGGGCATCCCGACGGCCCGGGTGAAGGTCGCCTGCTTCATGATCTGTTCGGTGCTCGCCGGCTTTGCCGGCACCATTCAGGTGATGCGGCTCGGCGCGCCGCTGCCTTCGATCGGCGAGGGGCTGGAGTTGCAAGCCGTGTCGGCTGCCGTCATCGGTGGCGCCTCGCTGACTGGCGGCATTGGCACCATCTTCGGCGGCATCATCGGGGCTGCCCTGATCCGCGTCATCGACAACGGACTGGTGCTGAGCCAGGTTGACGCCAACTGGTTCAAGATGGCAATCGGCTTCCTGACTATCTTCGCGGTCGTCGTGAACGCCTGGCTTCGAAAGCGGGGCAGGGCAATGAAGGTGGAGACCTGATCATGGCGGCACCCATCATCGCGATCAAGGGACTCCAGAAATGGTATTCCGGCGTCCACGCCTTGAAGAACGTCACTCTCGACATCTACCCAGACGAGGCGCTGGGCCTCGTCGGCGACAACGGCGCCGGCAAATCGACGCTGATCAACATCCTGTCAGGCACCCAAAAGCCCGATGGCGGCGAGATCAGGATCGACGGTGAACCGGTCCGATTCTCGAACCCGCGCGACGCCATGGATCGCGGCATCGAGACGATCTACCAGTACAATTCGATGGTCCCGACCATGACCATCGCACGCAACGTTTTCATCGGACGCGAACCGGTGAAGGGCTCGGTTTTCGGCATCGGCATCCTGGACCAGAAGCGCATGCGTGACGAAAGCGTCAAGGCGATCGCCGACGTCGATCTGCATCTGAGGTCGCCCGACGCGCTGGTCGGCGAACTGTCGGGCGGCCAGCGCCAAGGCGTGGCGATCGCCCGGGCCATGCACTTCAAGTCGAAAGTCATGATCCTCGACGAGCCGACCAATCATCTCTCGGTCAAGGAGACGCGAAAGGTGATCGGCTTCGTTCGCGCCCTCAAGGCCCAGAACATCACCAGCGTCTTCATCAGCCACAACATGCATCATGTTTTCGAATGCTGTGACCGGGTCGTGGCGATGGCGCGCGGCGAGATCGTTCTCGACAAGCGGATCGGCGAGACTTCGATCGAGGAAATCCACGAGGTTCTGTGACGCGAAGAAGCGATCACTCGCGAGCCGCTCTGCTGGTAGAGGTCAGTCTGCGCTACGGCTTTTCCGCAAGGATCGCCTCAGCGGTTTTCTCGTCGGTGATCAGCACATCGACGACGCCGAGACGCAGCACGGCACGCAGCACCGGAACCTTGTCGAGGCCGCCGGAGGGCAGGATCACAGTGTCGACGTCGCGCAGATGTTCGGGGGCGAGGCCGATGACACGGCTGTTTAGCGGGTGATCGACGAGTTGTCCGTCGGCGCCGATCCAGTGGCCGCAAATATCGCCGACGGCTCCGGCTTTTTGGAGCGATCTGAGATCATCGTCTCCTACCAGTCCGATCCGAAAGATGGTGGCGTCCTTGTGCACCGCGCCCACCGAAACGAAAGCGGCGTCAACGTCGCGGGCATGGGTGAAGGCGTCTTCCAGAATGGACTGGCGCATAAGCAGATCGCGCGTGGCCTCCGTATCCGTGAACACCGGTGCTGCGATGTAGTAGCATTCCGCGTCGAAAAGCGCCGCGAGCCGCGAGGCGATTTCATAGATGTTGATCGCCGATCCACGCGTGAGCCCGCCAAGCAGGGAAACGACCGACATCCCTTTGACGGGGCGTACGGTCACTGAGCGCAGACTAAGCTGGAGCGTCCGTCCCCATCCCACGCCCACCGATATCCCGTCACGGATTCTATGCGACAGGGCTTCACCGGCAGCGGCTGCGATCACCTGTGGCACCAGGGCGGGATCGGGCGGTGTCGGAACCACGATTGGGTCGGAAACGCCATAGGCGTCCCGCAGCCGGTGCTCCAACTCGATGCAGTTCGCCACCTTGGAATTGATGCGAATCTGAACGATCCCGCGCTGACGGGCATGCGCCAGCATCCGGTTGACGCGAAGGCGTGTCAGGCCAAGAGACTTGGCGATTTGTGCTTGCGTCAGGTCACCGACATAAGCAAGCCAGGCGGCGCGTACGAGCAGCCCTTCCTCGCGATCGGCCGTGACGGAACTCGTTACGGCTTGGCGGCCATCGCGTTTCTTTCGCGCTGGTTTCTCCATCAGATCATCCTGTCCACTCCGCGGCAGCGGGTCCAGAGCGGCTCGGCGGAGCCATGTGCTCATCGATATGAGGCATCAATCGAGTTTCCCGGCTCCGCTAGCCTCGATGATAGCGGTCGAAGGACAAAACCAGCGGAGCATCATGGCAAATTGCGTCGATGATGGCGCTCGTCAGCGGCAGGCGATCGTGGGGAAGTACACCCCGGGCCATCATATTCTTCAAAGTCGGACCAAGGTCCAGCGCCAGTTGCGCGCCCTCGACCGTGTCTGAACTCATATGTTCGCGCTTCGCCACGGAATAGGGCAGGCCGCGGCCGAGCAGGCGCCCCATGCGACCGTTACGGCCCGCCTGGCAGGTCACGTAAAGATCGCCGGAGCCGGCCAGCCCCAGCACTGTTTCGACCTTTCCACCCAGGGCTTCGACCAGAATCGCCATCTCGGCGAGGGACTGCGAGAATAGCGACGAGGCAAGATTGTGCATCAGTGCGCCATTGGGCGCCTTGCCGTCGCGCTCGAGCAGCCCGACGGGAGCCCCAACGGCGAGTGTGTAGAAATTCTTGAAAGCGGCGCAGATCTCGACCCCAACGAGATCGGGTGACGATCGCGCATGATAGAAAGGCGCGCGCAGAATGCGGGACGCCGCGGCGACCTGGTCGGGATCATGCCCGGCCATGATCACAGAGGTGTCGCGCTGCGCCGCCAGTTCGCCGGCAATGCACGGTCCGCCGACGGCCATCACCGGGACCGACAAGCCGGTGCGTTGCTCGATCTCGCGGGCAAGCAGATGTGGCAGGATTTCCACGCCTTCGTCGCTTGCTGCAAGCCCTTTCGTAATCATCAGTATCGGCACGGGCGACTTGATGCTTTCTGCAATGCGGTCGATCGCCCAAGGAATGCCGGCCGACGAGACGCCGAGTACAAGCAGATCGGGTCCATCGTTCATCGCCGCAGCGAATTCGGTCCAGGAACAGGCGGTTACCACATCAGGCAGAGCGATGTTGAGGCGTGGGTGATGACTTGTGCTGGCCACCGAGCCGACGATCTCCTCATCGAGATGGGTCCCGACAAGAGTGATGCGGTTACCAGCGTGAGCGGCCGGAAGCGTCATGGCAGAGCCCATGACGCCGGCGCCGAGGATGATGATCCGCGCCATTCAGCTTCTTCCCTTGTCCAGCCGCTCGCCGCTACCTTGGTCGAACAGGTGGATTCGCTCAGGCGCCGGCTCCAGATGGATCACAGCTCCAGGAGAGAGCTCCATGCGGTCGTGCAGCACCGAGCAGATTGCGGTGTTGCCCATGCTGGCAAAGATGTGAATTTCGGGGCCAGTCGGCTCGACAACCGTAATCCTCGCCGGAATGCCGCGCCCGTCGGCCACTGGTCGAAGATGTTCGGGGCGAATGCCGTAGATCACCTTTTGGCCGGGCCGGACCGCAGCCCCTGGCGGCAGCGGGAGGGATAGCTCGTCGGTCCGCACCACCCAGGCGTCGCGCTCGGAAGCCACCTCGCCATGGAACATGTTCATTGCGGGCGAGCCGATGAAGGAGGCGACGAAGAGGTTTGCCGGGCGATCGTAGACATCGAGCGGGCGCCCGATCTGCTCGATATGGCCGTCGCGCATAATGACGATGACATCGGCCATGGTCATGGCCTCGATCTGGTCATGCGTGACATAGACGGTGGTGGTCTTCAGCCGCTGGTGGAGCTCCTTGATTTCGGTGCGCATCTGCACCCGCAGCTTGGCATCGAGATTGGACAGCGGCTCGTCGAACAGGAACACAGTTGGGTCCCGCACGATGGCGCGACCCATGGCGACGCGCTGCCGCTGGCCGCCCGAAAGCTGGCGGGGATACCGTTCCAGATAGGGTGTCAGGTTGAGGATCGATGCCGCCCACCCGACCTTCTGTTTGATTTCTTCGTTGGGGCGCTTCTTCAACTGCATGGAAAAGGCCATGTTGTCGAAGACGGTCATGTGCGCGTAAAGCGCGTAATTCTGGAAGACCATCGCGATATTGCGGTCTTTGGGATGGAGCATGTTGACGACCCTGTCGCCTATGGCGATCTCACCGGACGTGATGGGCTCGAGACCGGCTATCATGCGCAACAGAGTGGACTTGCCGCAGCCGGACGGCCCCAGCAGAACGACGAACTGGCCATCCTCGATCGAGAGATCGAGTCCATCGATAATCGAGAGGGCGCCATAGTCCTTCTTTATGTTGCTGATGGTGACAGACGCCATAAATTGCTACCCTTCGATTGCCCTTGCCGGTTGGATCTCATTTTCGCCATGCAAGCGATTGGCGATCGGATGCGCTCTCACCATTCGCTCTCCAGAAACTCTTCCAAGAGTCCCGCATCGGCGGCCAGGTTGACAAAGGACCATCGGCCGCGGATTTCTCGCGAATAGCGAATGGCGTCGTGCCAAAGCGCGCGCGGCAGGTCTAGTTCCGCGCCGGTGACCGGCCCTCCCGCAGCCTTGAGGGCTGCCTCCATGCGGGCGACCGGCATTGCCATGGGCCGAACCTCCTGGCGCAGCGCCGGCCAGATTTCCGCAAGCCTGCGGTTGAAGATTTCCGACTGGCTGGCGTCGAGTGCCGTCTTCTTCATCTCGGCAATGCAAAGTGGTCCAAGTTGCGCGCCATAACGGGCCAGCATCGCCGCCTCGTCGATGGCGGTCGGCTTCACCTGCGGCGGCTTTTCCATGTCCAGCAGCCGCGCTTGCAGCCGCGCCATGACCAACGAGGCAACCCCGACCTGCTGGCCGTGCGTGGTGCCGGGATGATGGTCTTGCGCGAACATGTCGACCCAATGGGAAATCTGGTGCTCTCCCATGGACCCGGGATGGGAAACGCCGGCAAAGCACACGCCCATCGAGCACAGCGTCAGGACGCGCTGGAGATGCCCGACAGCGGTGACGTCATGCCTGGCAAGGCCAGGCGCATGGGCCAGCATCGGCTCCTCATCGCCCGCCTGCAGCTGGTAGGGCACCTCGGAATAGTAAGTGTCGAACAGCCGATGCGAAGCCCACCAGTCGATCTGGGCCGTGGAGCGGCAGAGGCTGTCGCCAAGCCCGGCGGCGCTGAGCCAGGCGGGCGCTGCGGCCGACACGCCAAGGTCCAGGAAGATGCCCCGGGGCGCGTGTGAGGGCAGCGAGATCTTGAGCCCGGAGGCCAAGGTCACCGACGCTGTCGAGGCGCCGTAGCCATTCATCGAGGCGGCCGTGCCGAAGACGGCATAGGGCCGCTCGTCGAGGAAGGTTGCATGCTTGCAGCTGTCATTGAGGACGCCCGACCCGACGGCCACGACCCCGTCGGCGTGACGCGTCTTCTCCCTGACCACCTGGATCGTCGCCTCATCACAGTCGAGGCCGTCAGGCAGCACGATTTCGTCGATGTCGGCGATGGCACGCAGCGCCTTCGCGACGCGCCTGCCCATCACATCGACGGTGTTGATATCGGAGACCACGGCGATGCGGCTGCCTAGCTTCAGCGGCGCAACGAGATCCGCCTCGCGGCCTTCCGTCGTCTCGAGCAATTCGATCGTCTGGAACGGCAGGACCGCGGCCGCGCCTGTCTTGGGATCTGTCCAGCGTCCAGCTACAACGTCCTCGATCAACGCGTTCCAGTTGGTCGTTTCAGCCATGATCGGCCTCCATGAAGGCCGCGAGGCGCTGGTTCCAGGCTGAAAGCGTTGGCCAAAGATCGGCATGGATCGCAAGAAGTTCGGCGTAGAGCGCGGCCCGTTTCGTGTCCGGTTCGAAGGTTTTGGCCGGCTCGCTGGCCATTGCCAGCGACGCTTCGGCGATGGTGGAAAACCAGCCCACCCCCTTTGCCGCCGCCATCGCCGCGCCAAGCGAGGAGGCTTCGACGGTCGTCGAACGTTTTACGGGACGGCCGAGTGCATCCGCCAGAATCTGCATCCACAGGTCGGACTTCGCTCCTCCGCCGATGGCTATGAACTGGTCGATAGTCTGGGCGGCAGCCGCAGCCGCCCGCTGACTTGTCGCGGCCTGATGCAGTGCTATGCCTTCCAGCACGGCGCGATAGATGTCGCCGCGGCGGCTCGAGCCCGAAAGCCCGGCAATCACACCACGGGCCGCACTGTCCCAGTGTGGGTCCATGACGCCCTGCCAGTAGGGCAGGAGCATTATGCCGCCTGCGCCGATCGGGCTGGCAGCGGCTTCGGCCTCGAGCGCCTCCAGGGCATCGCTTGCGCCATGCAGATCGACGCCAAGCATCTCGCGCGCCATCCAGTCGACAAGAAAAGTGCCGGCGCGAAGGCACGTCTCGTAGATATAGCCATTGTCAGCGACCGCCGTTTCGGTGCGGAAGGCCTGGTCGTGGACGTAGTCCGTGCCGAAGCTGCCGGAGACGACCGCCGTGCCGAGGTTGATGTAAGCGCATCGCGGCTGCAACACACCAGCGCCCGTGCCGGCGCATTGACCGTCGCCGCCGCCGGCGACGATCGGCGTGCCCTCGCGCAGGCCCGTCGAAATGGCCGCTTGCGACGTCAGTTGGCCCAGAACGGTGCCGGGCCGCGCCACTTCTGGCATCATGCGCCGGGCGACGCCCGCCGCCTCCAGTATATCGTTCGACCAGTCCATAGCCCGCATATCGAGTATGCCCATCGGGTCGGCGGATGCGGTGGACGTCACCCACCGGCCGCTCAAGCGAAAGACCAGATAGCCGTGGACTTCGGCCATCCGCTCCACGCGGGCAAAAATCTCGGGCTCTTGCTCGCGGAACCAGATCATGCGGTAAAGGCAAGGAATGACGTCCAGCGGCTTGCCGGATATTGCGTGGACGCGTGCCGCGCCGAAACTCTCGCCGAAGCGGCGTGCTTTGCCACGGGCGCGCTCATCGAGCCAGAGCGTTGCCGGCCCGACCGCCTGGCCTTGCTCGTCGAAAAGGCCGAAGCTTTCGCGTTGGTTGGCAATCGCAAGGGCGGCAATGCGTGCCGGCGAAACCGTTGACGTCACGGCGCGCAGCGCTGCGACCGTCGAGGTCCACCACTCGGCCGGATCCTGCTCGAAATACCCCGAACGCGGTTTGGACATTGCAAGCGGTGCACGACCTTCGGCCACGGCCAGACCATTGCGGTCCCAGGCGATCGCCTTGGTTGCCGAGGTCGAGGAATCAATACCGATGACGAGATCAGGAACCATTGCCGCCACGTTGCCAAACGGCGAGGGCGGCCGAAGCCGCCTTCGCCCAAATCACCGACTAGCCGCTAAAGACCGGCGTCCTTGACTTTGCCGTCGACAATGCCGGCAATGGCATCGAGGCACGCCTTGGCATCGCCGCCATAGTCTTGGCCCGTAAGCAACTTGCCGAGCTCAACCGGAATGTCGTTGTTCGACAGATCCGCCCAGATCGGCATGTCCGGCTCCGATCCCATCTGATTGTCGATCGTGTATTTGATCGCGTCGAAATGGCGTGTCGTTCCGGGGCCGACAACAGCCTTCGCCTTGACCCGAGGATCTGTAAAAGAGGAATTGCGCATCGGCGAGGCGCCGCCGCCGAGCGTCGATACCCGCGCCATGACATCCTTCGAGCAGACCCACTGCATGAACAGCCATGCCGCTTCCTTGTTCTTGGAATATTGCGACAGCGAGATCGTCGAGCCGCCCTGGTGGCCGACGGCCGGGATTTCGTTGAAGCCGCAATCGGCAGCGGCGCGACGACCAGGAACTTCCTTGGGCGCGGGCAGGGCCTCGAACAGGCCTTTGACCTTGGAATCCTTGGCATCGAAGCCGGGGAAATCTTCGCCCCAGGTGATTGCCATGGCGGCTTGTCCCTGTGTCAGGGCCTGTCCTTGGCCGTCCCAGGTCCAAGTCGTCGCCGACGGCGGCGAGTTCTTGACCAGCTCCTGATAGAATTTGAGCCCGGCCACGCCGCGCTCGTCATTGCCGACAAACTTCTTGTCCTTGTTGAAGACAGAACCGCCATGGCCCCACAATGCGAAGGTCCAGTCGCATTCCAGCGAATAGTGGCCGGACTTCGCCTGGCACGCGGTGCCGAAGATGCCGTTGCTCTTTTCTGCCTCTGTGAGCGCCTGGACGGCCTTGAGGTAGGCGTCGAGGTCTGTCGGCAGGGCAATGTTGTGTTTGTCGAAGAGATCCTTGCGGTACATCAGGATGAAGATCGGAATATCGAATGGAATTCCGCACTGCTTGCCGTTGTACATGGCGATGCCCTCGACCAGCGGCTTGGAGAAATCGTCCCAGTCGAAGTTGGGCATCGCCAGTTCTTTGTTCTGGTCGTAATACTCGCGCGGATCGACGACATCCTGGGCAAATGTCGCCATCCAGGACTGGTCGAGATAGTAGACGTCGTAGGTGCCAAGCTGGCCCTGTACGTCTTGCGTCGCCTTGGCGAGAACCTGCTCCAGCGGCACGATCTCGACTTCAACCTCAATGCCCGTTGCCTTGGTGAATTCACCCGCGACAAGCTGGTTGGCAACAATCGTTGGCGGCGTCGCTTCCGAAGTGTAGCGGATTTTGGTGCCGGCATATGGTTTGCCGACGTCGGCCAGCCACTTCAGCATATCGGCGTCCTGGGCGCGGGCTTCTTCAACCCCGAGGCCCAGCATCCCCCGATTGGTGCGGCCACCACCTAGCATGGCCGATCCGAAGGCGGAAAAGCCGACACCGGCGAGCGCCATCTTCCTCATGAAGTCGCGTTTGGTTATCCGGCGCGCCGTAAAGTCATTGCAGGTATCGGCGACGAATGTCTTCTTGTCGTGTTCACTGAAGCTCATGATCGTTCCTCCATTGCGTTTCTGTCGTCGTTCTTCTCGTCTGCGCCTCACTCCTTCAGCGATCCGAGGGTGAGGCCGCGGACCAGATGCCGTTGAACCAGCAGGATAAAGATGAAGCTGGGTATGATCGCGGACGTGCCGAGCGCTGTGATGTAGCCCCACTCGGTCGCGGTCGAGGTGACAAAGGTCGAGATCTTCACCGGCACAGTGCGGATCGACGTTGTCAGGAACAGTGAGAGCAGGAACTCGGTCCACGAAAAGATGAAACACAGCACCGCCGTCGCAGCGATGCCGCCCTTGACCATGGGAAGGACCACGCGTCGGAACGTCTGCCAGCGCGTCGCGCCGTCAATAAGCGCCGCCTCGTCAACCTCGCGCGGAACATCGTCGAAGAACGACTTCAAAAGCAGAACCGCCAGCGGCAGGTTGATCAAACTGTGAACGAGGACGAGGCCCGTATAGGTATCGCGCAAGCCGAGATCGCGGAACATGAAAACGATCGGAATGACGATCGCGATTGGCGGCATGAAGCGCTGCGACAGAATCCAGAACAGGAAGGACTGCTGGCCGCTGAACTGCATTCGCGACAGGCAATAGGCGGCCAGCGTGGCCAGCAGCAGCGTCAGCGCAGTCGATCCGACGGCTATGATGGCGCTGTCGAGCAACGACTGGCGCGAATCGTAGGAGCTGGCGCCCCCCTTGATCACCCCGGCCGCCTCGCCGCCCTGTTCCATGCCGATGTCGACGCGTGAGACGCCAAGCAACGTCACGCGGTAATTGTCCGGCGTCGGCGTGAAACCGGTGTAGACCGGTCCGCTGCGGTCGAAGATCGCCGAATAGGGTTTGATAGACGACAGGGCCCACCACGCGATGGGGAACATGAAGATCGCCACCACCAGGACGGCGAGCACGTCGCGGGCGATCGTTTGGGCGCGCGACGACTCCATCAGAACCTCACCTTGAACAGCCTGACGAAGAGGTTCGACACGACGATCAAGACGACGAGCACGATCAGCGACAGGGTTGCGGCATAGGGGAAGTCTCCGGTGAAGTAGATACGGCCAGCGTAGAACGAAAGCGTCTCGGTGGCCGTGCCTGGCCCGCCGGCGGTGATGATGTAGACGTAGTCGTAGATGCGAAAGAGATCGACGCCGCGGATCAGCACCGCGACCGCTATCACCTTGCGCAGCATCGGCAATGTGAGCCGCAAGAACGTCTGGATGCCGTTGGCACCGTCGATCGCGGCTGCCTCGAAAGGTTCCTTCGGCAGCGCCCTGAGCCCTGCCAGGATGATGAGCACCATGAACGGCGTCCATTGCCATATGTCCGCCAGCAGGATCGCCGCCAATGCGGTTCCGGGCTGCGTCAGGATCGGCTGTGCCGGCGAGATCAGGTCGAGGGCATACAGGTAGAACGACAGGACGCCGAAAGAGCCGTCCTGCATCAGCAGGAACATCATTCCGGTCACCGCAGGCGGCACCACCAGCGGCAGTGTCATCAGCGCCCGCAGCACCCCGTAACCTTTGCGATCGGTGTCAAGCAGAAGCGCGATGAGGATGCCGAGCGCAAGCTGAACCGCAAGCGCGACGAAGGTATAGATCAGCGTGGTTTCCAGCGAATGCCACATACGCGCATCCGAGAAGGCGCGCGTCCATTGGTGGAGCCCGGCGAAGTCGAGCTGCCGGGAGACGACATTGCGTTTGTGAAGCGACAGCCAGACCGAATAGGCGAGGGGATAGATGCCGAAAACGAGAAGCATCACCGTGATCGGCGCGAGCCAGGGGAAAGGATGCTCGGCCGTCATGAACCGGGGAAGGGCCCATCTGGGCGCTTCGCGGGTCACGGTCACCGTGCTCACGCGCAAATCTCCGCTCGGTCACACAGACGCATCGGCCTTCTCCCTATCGGCCAGATTGTGCCAACTTGAACTTTTGTAAGTTTGTTGTGCCTTTTGTTAAGAACGTGTCGGACGGCCGCCGAATTGTCAAGTCGGTTCCGTCAGCGCTCAAGGGATTTGCTCGTGGTCCCAGAGGATGCCGTGATCGCCGGGTATGGAGTCGTTTTGGAGGAAACGCCGCCGGCAAATGCCGTGCACCAGCCTCAACCGCGCTCAGGGCCGCCGCCAATTTTGGCTGCAACATCCTTGGCCCTCGAACTGCGCAATTAGCGCTAAGATGCGATAAACTGCGCAGTTACAATAAGACCCTTTTTCTTACGAATTTACAAATGCTTAACCCTGATGCCGTTTCGAGCTTAGTTGTCCGCGGACAACTCACCGACGCCCTTCCGGTTCCTGGCCCGCATGGCAGACCCGATCAAGTTTGACGTGCCCGGCATCTTCCGTCTCGGCGTGGTCGATATCCGCCGGCCGAAGTCGATCCGCTATCTCGACGGCATCTAAGGAGGCGATGATGAAACACCAACAACCAGGCAGGCCCGCGGTATCAACACCACCAGCGGTCCGGTTTTCCTCGATCCGGCCAGACCGCCGATGTCGACGTGAGCGCAGCCGAAGTGGAAGTTGCCAAGGCAACCGGCTGGTTCCCCTTTGCCGGTAAGAATTCGTCCCAATCCGACGAATTCCTCCAAGGCAAGGGCACCGACACGGAACGCGAGGACCTCACCAAGCAGGCGAATCAGCTCGGCATCGACCATGGCAAGAACGTCCCGACCGACAAGCTTAAGGAACTCGTTGACGCGAAGTTGCGCGGCCGCTGATCGATTGCTATCCGCCGGAGGGCCGCGAGACCTATCAGCGCTCCATCACCATCCCGCTGGCGACCGCGCTCGGCCGGGCGCATTAAGAGGCGCGCTTCACCTACACCTGCGTGCAGAAGCTGGCCTTCCCGATCGAGGTGACCGCGCCGACCGTCTATTTCGACATCGTTCCGGCGCCGGCAACGCTGACGCCGCTGACCCCGGAAGCGCCTTAGCAACCCGCGCCCGGCGGTTCCGGGCAATCTCTCAAATAGCAACTCGAAAGGAACGGCCAGGACAGTCACCGTCAAAATCCTTGTGGGCGGCAACTACCGTGCCACAATCAAGCCCACCATCGACGGTGCCGAAGGCAGCGTTCAGATCGGCCCTAAAGAAGAAAAGCCGGTCTGATATTTCTGAGAGTGATTAGAAATGGTAGTTCAGACCGACGCGGACAATTTGCCCATCATTGCTGAACTCGTAGGTCCCAATTCGCCCTTGCGGGCCACCGACGCGGTAAAGAGCTTGATATCAAACATTCTTTTTGGTTCAGACTCGTGGGACATTCAGACTCGTGGGACATGACCCACACGACGCGCTACCGTGTGTCTCGCCATCACGCCACCGCCATCCGACTTTGAGAAAGATCAGGTAGACCGGTCGAAACGGCCCGATTTGCGAAGCTTCGCAAGCAAGCTCTCTGCCGCGCCGTGGTAGTTGGCAGAGGCCTGCTCGGCCATCGGCAGCGAACTCCACACGGTTAGTTCGGCCACCAGAAAGTCGTTGTCTGCGTCCACCGGCGCGGATCTAAGTTGTCCGTTTTTATCCATCATGATTGCTACCACGGTGTCGTTTGCGCCGTACCCAATCGCCGCCATCCTCTGAATGCGAGAATCGCCGTCCACGCGAACGTCGAACAAGACGGATCCGCCAGTTTTCTCCGCGATGTCATCCACTCGGTCGGAAAACGCCCGATTCATACCGCCTGTATTGGCAAGTGATTGCTCCAGCAAAACCAGTTCAACATACTCCGCCTTCATGCCGTGACTATGGGCGCACAGGCCCAATCGGCAATCCTACCCGCATCTTTTCACACAGGAATCCCAATGACATCCTCCAACGCGCCGCGGCGTGCGCGGCGAGATCAAGGTGAGACCGAACCAAGCACGAGACAGATGATATTGGTGATGATTGCGATTTCGACGCTGTTCCAGGTGGCTGCGATCAAGCGGTCGTTCTGCCATAACGAAGCGTACCACTCCGTCGTCCCTGATTGTCCTGACCCAAAAGCTCCTCCCCAGGAAGAAACTAAGCCTTGAGCGGGCGCGTGGGCGGCTGCAGCATCCGCAGACAACCCTCCGATCTCTTTCCGCTTCCTCGCAGGAGCGCCAGCTCCATGTTCGGCGTTTGCGCCGATTGCTGAGGGACGGAGACAAGGAACGCGACTGCCTCTCCGCTCGTTGACCGTCTCGACCCGAGTTGCCGTCATGCCCTCCACCTCCATACGCAAAACGGGGTCTGATCCGGAAAGAAGAATCCTCTCGGTCTGGTTTGTAGCCAGCGCCAAGGCATACCGAGTTTGACAGCGTTCCGCCGGAGACCTTTGCCGCGTTCCGGGTCGCATCCAGGGTCGCTATTTCGACGACACATCGGCAACAACTTCCGGTACCACCTTGTTGCTGCCGGTAGCGACCGGGGGACGACCTGACATTTCGGTGCCGAGTTCGTCCTTTACGCTCCAACCGTCGGTTTGTGGACGCATGGAAGCTCTGGAATACCAGTGGCCCGCCCTGAGCGCGCATCGCGCGGAAATTTGCGGCCTGTTGCGATGCTCCACCAAGCGGCCGGATGTTCAGCGTGTCAGACCGCAGTCCGTGCAGGTGGAATCTATCTTGACCAGACGTTCTCTGGCCTCGGCCAGTCGACGTTGTGCAGACCTAATCCTGTCGCACAGCGCGATGTTAATGCCGACGCCGCAGTCTTTGTCCAGGATTTCGGTCGCACGCTGGAGGGACAGCTCCACTCGTTTCATGCGCTGCCTGGCTTTAGGCAACTCCACGTTCAAAAGATCGACCATCATTCAGGATCCGAGGGGGCCCCTTCGATTGTTAACCGGCCCCGGTCGCATTGGTTCCAGTGGGAATCTGCACAGGGATTGGACGCGAGGACTCGTAAGCCTTGGATTGCCGACCAACTGCGGCCACAAAATCTTGCCATCGATTGCGTGCGGCGGCGCTGGCCAGCCGCAGCTCACTAACGGCGCCACATCGGGCCAAGCGGCGCCGCCGGCGTCTGCGACTAACCCAGCTTGCCGATGCTAGGGCGGCTTGGCAAAAAACTCCGGCATGATATGGACGGTATATTACTCGACCCTAATTAAGCGCCATGTTCCGCTTGCTGCTTAGCTTCGTCTCATTGTTATTTTCCACCACGCTTCTTTATGCGCAAGAGTGGCAGCCCTTCGGCATCAAGCAGTTTGGCTTTGTATTCGATGCGCCCCCCGGCTTTGTTTTAACTCAGCGTTCCGACCAGGGAGCAGCTTTTCAGGGCAAAAACGAGGCCTTTCTTGCTGTTTGGGGCGCAAGGCTCGGAAAGGCCAGTTTCCGCGCCGAAATAGAGCATCGAATTGTCGAGGATGAAAAGGCGGGCTGGAAAGTGACCTATCGGCGCGTTAAGCCGACGTGGGCCAGTTATTCCGGTATCAGGGACGGGCAAATCCGCTACGTACGCGTCATTGCCGTCTGCAATGACGGTGCGGCGCTCTTTATAATGAACTACAGCAGATCCGAAAAAATCGCCTACGATCCCGTCGTCGTGCGAATGGTGCGATCCCTACGGGCGGAAGGCTGCTAAAGCCTGAGACTTTCAGAAATGTGTGTGGACGTTGATCGCGCTGGCCTGCAGCGAAGACTGACATTTAACGGCAACAGCGGTTCTCGGTCGCCCCGTTCCACCGCCGCACCGCCAACGTGAGAGAATCTGCCGTTTTCCGTGGCTCCGCAACGGCGAAACCGAACCAGGCTGGGCGCCTATCCCTCACCGCGACCGCGGCGCAGACGAGGAGATGGGGATGTTACGGTCCTCTGTTTAGGGCCGATGGCCAAAAAGTTTACCAGCTCCCGACCGGAAGCTGGTCGCAGAGGAAGTCCTTCTCTAAATTCCATGGCAATCCTTTGGTTCGCACCTCCAGTGTACGTCAAGACGGAGCACGACGGCTTCCGCTAGGGGTCCACCACGTTCACGCTGCAGCCAAGGAGCTCCTGAAGTGGACCAATCGTGGCCCTGACTGGAACCTCGCGGTGCGCGTTTGCGTGGCTGTTATTGCCGACGAGATGAGCCTGAGGAGTGCCGCAAGGCGCTCCTAGCCGCTGCCATGGAGGAGGGGATGCTTTTTCCTGATTAGCAGGTCGTGTGGCTCTTCGCACAAGCCAAATTCGATCACCGGCTCAGACATCCCTTCCAAACATTTCCACCCCCTCTAATTGTCCCTCGATGGCAACCCATTGGTTCGTCCCTCCGGTGTTCGTGAAGACTGAAACCGGCGACAGGCATGGCTGCAACAATGCGAGGGCAGCCCTTGAGCAGCTCAAGAGGTGGACCCGCAGAGGACCTCGCTGGCACAAGGCGGTGACCCTCTGCCTGTCAGACCTGGAGGGCGATCCGATTGACCCTCAGGTGGTCCGAAAGGCCTTTGAGGCAGCCGCTAAGGAAGCCAAGATGTATCTCTCCCCGTAGGAGGAGAATTTCTCCCAAAGATTCAGTCCTTTATTCAGTACGATTCGAACATTGATTTGTTCGAGAGGTGACCTAAGTGGCCGCTTGGGTTCTCGCTGAGGTGGGAGGCCTCGTATGAACGTTTGGACGGACTGTCGACCCGATAAGGTGACGGCCAAATAGCTTGTTCACGAGCTAATCCTGCAAGCCCCTCGCGGCCAAATCATCTCCGTCAAAGATACTATCGCAGCGGTGCGCCGAGACGGGCCGAATCTGGTGGAAAGTGACTGCGCGTTGGTCGAACTTATTGTCGAGATTGCGCCAGCCGTTGGCCTGTTTGTCGGGTTCGATCTTCGCGAATAGCCGCATGGCTCTCCACTGGTTCAACCCTATAGGATCGTGAGCGGCACGGGGAACTTAGCGAGCTGGTTACGAATCCCCGCTCGGTAGTTCGACCAAACATTCTGGACCCTTTTAGAAACTGCTATTACTGGCGTTATGGCTCTGCGGGTACCGACATGGTTGTTGCCTATGTGGCAGGTCATATTTCGATTGAGGATGTTCAGATGACGCACCGCGTGATGAGCGAGTTGCGGCGCAGACTTGAGGCAGATGAAAATGTCGAAGAGCAGGCCTGGGCCGTCAGTGAGCGGCCGGTCTCAGACTCCATGCCTGACGACGCGCCCGTGATCTCGCGCTTAGGACGTCGGGACCGCTGATGCCACAACAACAAGCAGAGCCGCAGTCGCGACAAACGACGTCGAGGCGAGCAGCAGTCCAATCAGGGTTACGAGACCGTCGCGTTCCATCAATGCGACGGCCAAGACTACCAGTGAGAGCACCGGCAGGATATTCCCGAAGGGAATCAGCAGCGCGATAACGACGGCGAGCAGGAAGATCGGAACGCCGAGCGGGGTCTGCACCGTCGAGCCCGTCAGGATCTGCAGCCGACCGGTGCGCACAACTTTCTCCACCCGGCTGATCATCGGCACCGAATGACGGACTATTAGACCGAACGACACAGGCGAAAACTGGCGCTCTCTGATGATGGCACAACCAGACCCTCCGGCTGCCCGCGACGATCTGGAGCGAGACCCGCGCGAGCCCGCTGCCGAAAACCGTGCCGAACGGCCCCGGGATCGGCGTCAACGCTGGGATGGCTCGGACATCTCACCCACGCAGCCGCTCCTCACGCATCCTCGCCGGCTCTGTTCAGAGCCCGGACAAGGGCGCTGCGCATTGCGGGTCCTGGCTATCCAGAAGCTCCGCCGGCGCGGTACGGCCAATCGCTATATTGATGGCGGTGACCGTCGCCCAGCCGTAGTCGCCGGCGGCGCGCTCGATGAGTGGCGGGTCCTGAGACGTCAGGCAGTTCTGAGACTGGCGAACGATCTCCACGGAAGCTTCGCGCGCTCTCCGACCAACTCAAGGAGGCCAGCGGGGACAGTTTCCAATCGAAATATATCGACATGCAGACCCAGGCGCATAAGGAAGCGGTGGCGCTGTTTTCCGCTTACGCGAATTCTGGCGACGATCCGGCGATGAAGGAGTTTGCCAAGAAGACGCTGCCGGTGCTGCAAATGCACGAACGTCACGTCAAGGACCTCGCTGCCGCCCATCAATGAGAGCGCAGGCAGTTTCGCCGACAGAAGACGCGCCACATCGGGCTGAGTGAAGCGGCTGTCGTCGGGCCACACAGCCGGGAACAAAGCACCGAGAGTGCCGTTATTTATCCGGCTTGTTCGGGAGGACCCAATGAAAGGCGGCATTTGCGGCGCGCCAAGGACAGTAGCGCCGGCCTTCGGCGCCGTCCTGGTCGCCGCTGTCACAGGCTGAAATCGCTTTCCGAACGGGACAGGCTGCCTTCATGCGCTACGGCGAGATA
>NZ_JAMYMZ010000033.1:0-62807 GCF_040318825.1 Mesorhizobium sp. M1006 | reverse complement strand
ATAGCTCACCGCCTGCGGCCCGCGGGTTCCTGCATCAGAGACTTTCGTACGCCTGACGGCACCCGAAACCCTTCAGCAATGTCGGTCATTCAGCCGGCCCCTGCCTTCCTTCAGAAGCGGACTTCCCTGGTGTCAACACGACGGGCGAGGTTGCGCCAGCTTCGGACCCTCTGGATTCGTTTCATCTCGCTGCCGACACGACTGCTGCAACGCCAGCTTAGCTAGGGCAGTCCTCGGCATCATCTGCCACGGGCAGGAAGAAGCGCCTACGCTCGCAAGAAGTGAGTTTTCGGTGCACGACGTCTTGAGCATAGGCGATGAGGTCCTCTGGCGACGTGAAGACGCGGATCAACTGCACGCTATCTCCGCCTGAGACAGCTGCGACCTGTGTGCCATCCGAATTGAATGCGGCCCGCGTGACCGCCGGGACGATCGTGCTGGTGTCATGCTGGCCAACAAGGAGCGCGAGTTGCTGACCCGTGTCGGCAGACCACAGCCTGACAGACCGCTCACGGTAGGACGACGTCACCGCATATTGTCCGTTGGGACTCAATGCGACGTTGTCGATGCTGGCACTGCCCTCCGTGAGGACAGACCTTTCCTTCCCGTCCTTGACGCTCCAGATGCGAACGGTTCCATCTCGTGAGGCAGTTGCCAGCGACCTGCCATCGTTGCTGAAGGCAACATTTGTCACCGGCCCGCCGTGTCCCTTCAACGTGGCGGCAGCTTCCCCTTCCGCGACTGACCAGATTTGCGTCGTTCCGTCGGAAGAACCAATGGCGACCAATCGGCTGTCGGGACTGAAAGCCGCTGCGCTGATGCGGTTCTCGTGTCCTGGAACACCTGTGATCTCAGTGCCGTCCATCTTCCAAAGCCGCGCTGTATTGTCGTTCAACGTCGCAAGGACCAGCTTGCCATCCGGGCTGAACAAGGCATCCTGCAAATCCGCTGTGGTTTGAAATACTGTCTTGGCAGCGCCGGTCGAGGCGTCCCAGAGCCGCACAGTTCCATCGACCGAAGCGGATGCCAGGAACGAGCCATCGGAACTGAATTGGACCTGGACGACCTTGGGATCATGACCTTCCAGCGCTGCCGCTTCGCGACCGCCTTTGGCCTCCCACAGCCGAACCACGCCGTCGTTGGACGTCGTGGCAAGACGATGCCCATCAGGGCTGAATACCGCAAGCTTAAGCAAGCCTTCCGTGCCGGGCGCGAGCGTCGCAACCAAATTGCCACTTGCAACATCCCAGACATGCCCCACGACACCGCTTCCCGTCACGACGCGCGCCCCGTCAGCACTGAATACTGCGAACCTGCGCGCGGTTTCGTGACGCAACGTGGTCGTTAGCACACCGTCGACGTCCCAGATGCGCGCGGTTCCGTCGTGCGACACCGTGAGAAGGCGACGGCCATCGGGGCTGAAGGCGACCTCCTCGATCAGCGCACTATGCCCGTGGAGGATCGAGACCTGCGAGCCGCTCTTGACGTCCCAGATACGGGAAACGCCGTTCACCGACGCGGTGGCGAAAAGTTCGCCGTCAGGGCTGAACGCGCCGTTGACGTCGAGATATTGATAGGAGATTCCGGCATTGAGCGCGCTTGCCCTGGTTTCTTGGCCGAATATGCGGATCAACTCACCTGTCCTTGTATTCCAAAGACGGGCGGATCCGTCGATGGCAACGACTGCCACAAGGCGGCCATCGTGACTGAAGGTCCCTTGATGGCCAGCACTCGGTGATCCGGGGAGAGCGGCAAGTCCCGACAGATCCGCCAGACTCCAAAGACGAGACGTGCCAGTCCAGGCGACGGTCAGGAGTTGGGTCCCGTTCGGACTAAACTCGATGCCAGTAACATTGTCTCCGCGAACCGGAATCGTGCCGATCGGAGTGCCGTCGTTCGCATTCCAAATTTGAACGTCTCCGTGGAACTGGACGGAAGCAAGCATTTGACCGTCGGGACTCACCGCAAGAACGGTAGATTGCCAACTGGCTCCCGGCAATCTGGCAATCTCGGTGCCGTCCCGAGCGTTCCAGATCGTCGGCGCGGCAAACTCCGAAGCAGTAAAGATCCGCGTTCCGTCGCGGCTGAAAATCGCGGCGTGGACGTCACCGGTCTGATTGAGGACGTAGAGCTGCTTGCCGGTCGCCGCATCCCAGACCCTTGCAGTGCCGTCGACCGAGCCAGTGAGGACTTGTCTTCCGTCCGGGCTGAACACTGCCAACTTTAGCACGCCTTTATGGCCCTTGAGGATGGCAAGCGCCTTTCCGTCGGCGGTGTTCCAAACTCGCGCGGTCTGATCGAAGGAAGATGTAACGACGCGGTCTCCTTCCGGACTGAAAGCGCCGTGGGTGACGGCATCTTCATGGCGAAGGACGGCGAGTTCCTGATACCCGGACAGAGCTCTGAACAGGGCGGCTTCGGCCTCGGTCACATAGGGCCGTTCGGTCGTTTCTCCCTTCTTGGGAAGGGCCTCCAGCGCCAGAAGGATGGCAAGCTCGCTGTCCCCGGCGGACGACAGTTGCAGCGAGATCGACGAGAGCGACCGTGACTGGTTGCGCAGCGCGAGGTCTCTCGCCGCTATTGCCTCCTGGGCATTCTCGTCGGCGCGCTCTGCCTGAAGGCTGGCCTCGTGTTGTCCCCAGAATCCGGCGATCGCGCCGGCGCCTGCCACGACCGCCAATGCAAAGGCGACAATAGCGGCGTAACGCGTGCGGCGCGCAAGCCGTGTCGCCGCTTCCGCCACCAGGCTGCGGCGTTCCGCTTCGCGCTCAAGGCGCTCCCGTTTGGTCGCCTCTTCGGCCTCTATGCGCGCACGATCGGCCTGTCGCTCCCTTTCCGCGACCGCCATCTGAGCCAACAATGATGCTTCTACATACTGAGCTACTTGATCGTCGACGTCCTCTCGCCGCGACACTAGCAATTCCTCGCCCTCGGCAAATCGTATGCCGGCGGGCAGAAGCAGGTCGGGATTCCTGTTGTCGGCATGCCAGCGGCCGGCATCGGTTCGCAGCCGGGCACGCGTCTCCAGAAAACTTCGATCAGCGTTGACGATGTCGCGCGCGCGGGGCCAACGGCTCAAAAGCGCCTCGTGGGCGACGCGGACGACTGCCTGCCCTTCAAGGTTCTCGTCGGAAACGAGAAGCCGAGCCGCGATCAACGCGTCGAGAAGTGCAGCTTGTGCGGGCGTTCGCGCCATGTTGTCGCGGACCGCCGGGGCCGCGGCGACTGAATTGTCGCCGAGACGAACCGTCGTCAGCGCGCGAAGGACGGTTGGCAGCGCATCCTGAACCGTGGGCGACAACGCCTCGACCACTTCGTCGGCCCGGCGCGCGATCGCGCCCTCGAGGCCTCCAAGCGCACGATAGGCTGCGAAGGTAAGCAGGCGTTCTGCTCGGCCGGCTTGGTAAAGTGCTTCGAGCACGAACTCGAGCAGTGGTAGGGAACCGGGGTCGGCCGCTGTCGCCTCCTGAAGCACGTCCTCCAGTCGGCCGCGGTCTTTCGTTTCCTCAAAGCGCAGGCCCGCCGCGCTTGCGGGTTCACGGATGATCTTCGAAATCTCGGCCCCGGTCGGAGGCAAGAGTTCGTAGCTGCTCAGGCCATCCTTCAATGCCGAGAAACCCGGGACCTCGCCGCACCGATGGAAGAAGTCGCCGCGAATCGTCGCGATCACCCATACAAGTCCGCTAGTGGCGAACGCTGAAAGCAATCGCACGAACAAAGCGCGCGAGGCTGGTTCCGTTTCGGTTGTGAAGAGTTCCTCCATCTGATCGACGGCTAGGACCAGACGCGCCTTACCCGGGCCGCCACTGGAGGGGGTCGAGGCGAGCGCCGAGCGGACAAAAGCCAGCGCCCGATCGGGATTGTTCCGAAACGTCGCCGCCAACTCGGTCGCCGTCCCGTTTTCGGCAAGTTCGGGCAAGGCTTCGGCGCGGAGCAACGCCGCTGACAGAGACGTGATCGCGTCAGGTCCCTCGGACGGACGCATGACGCAACGCCGCCAGAGCAAGATGCCCGGCACCGCGCCACGTTGCGTGACGGCCGGAATCAGCCCGGCGCGCACGAGCGAGGACTTGCCGGAGCCGCTCATCCCGTAGATGAGCAGGAAGCACTTGCCCGCGACCGCGAGCTGCTCCAGTCGCTCAGTGCAGATAGCGATCGCACGGCTCCGCCCGAAGAAGAGATCGGCGTGCTCGAAATCGAAACTGTCGAGGCCGCGAAACGGCGAGCTAGTTGGTTCCTCAGACGTGACGGGCACGCGAAAAGCCCGAACCGGCCGCGCAATGTTCTTTAGGCGCTGCTCACCCAGGTCAACGAAATCTGCTGCAAGACGGTCGCGAACTTGCATCTGGATAGCGTCAGAGACGCAGATGCCGCCCGGAAGCGCCAGCCCCTCAAGGCGGGCGGCGACATTCACACCGTCACCCATGAGATTGTCGCCATCAACCACCACGTCGCCGAGGTTGACTCCAATCCGGAATCGCATGCGCCCTGGCCCAGGCAAGTCGGCGTTGAGCCGATCGATCGCCAACTGGATGTCGATAGCGCACCGAACCGCACCTATCGCGCTGGCGAATTCTGCGATGACGCTGTCGCCTGCGCTTCCGAAGATGCGTCCATCGTAGCCGGCAATTAGCTTGTCGATCGCTTGTCGATGGACCTTCAGGGTAGCAAGGGTCGTCTCTTCATCTTTGCCGACAAGTCGGCTGAACCCCACCACGTCGGCAGCGAGGATGGCAGCTACTTTCCGCTGAACGCGATCGACGGGCATCCCCGCTCCTGCGGCACATCGTTTATCATCCTACCCTAACAGCTTTCGAACCCGAAAGGGCGCTTGATCGGCCGCATCGCCCCGCTTCGGTGGAAACGGACAGTCTGAGGAATGTCGCCTTGGGTCAGTTCACGACCTCCATCCAGCGGGTTGAATGTCTGCAATCTTCGTTGCGAAGCCAGAAGCTGCCAATCCGCTCGCGGCCCCTATCGAGACGTTCAAGGCCTTGGTGCTAAGCGTCCGCCCATGGCGCAAAGGAGAAAAATTGGCGCCCACCCCTCACGCCGTCTTTGCCGAACTTGTGCGGCTTGCCTACTTCGGAACTCGGTGCGGAAAAAGTGTGGCTGCTCGGCCGAGAACAGTCGTCAGAATCTGCCTGCCCCCTTGCTCGCCCCAACCCTCACGGCACAAATATCAAAAACACCCAGGTAAAAAATACCACGAGGTGCACCAAGCCGGTCAGGAACGTCGTCCTCTCCGTGCCGAAGCTCACATTGCAGATGAAAAGCGCCAGGACCAAAAGCACCGTGTCGGTCGCCGGCAGGCCCAGGGTCAGGCCTCTTCCGGTCAGCAGGCTGGCGGCGGCTATGCCGGGTATTGTCAAACCGATCGTCGCGCAGGCCGAGCCCATGGCGACGTTCAGGCCGCGCTGCAGCTCGTTGCTGAGCGCGGCACGAACCGCCGAAATGGCCTCCGGCATCAAGACCAGCGCGGCGATCATTGCGCCGACAATGGCATCGGCCTGCGGTACCTGGTAGGCGACGAGCGCGTCCTCGACGCTGGCGGCGACCTGTTCGGCGAGCATGACGATGCCGATCAGCCCGATCAGCAGGAGAACGGCGCCGGCGGCGACGCTTTCGTGAGCGTCGGCTCGCACCGCGGCGCCATGTGCTTGCCCGTCGATGAAATCGTCGCGGTGGCGGACAGTCTGCGCGAACAGAAAACCGGCATAAAGCAGCACCGAAAGCACGCTGACGAAGCCGAGTTGCGCCGCCGAGAACGTGCCGGGATCGGTGGTTCGCGTGTAGGTCGGCAGAATGAGCGTCATGACGCTCAGCGCGACCAGTACCGCCAGATAGGCGCTGGTTCCTTGGCGGACGATTGCCTGCTTGCGATGGCGCCAGCCGCCAAACGTCAGGCACATGCCGACGACGCCGGTGGACGTGATCATCACCGTCGAGAACACGGATTCGCGTGCAAGCGTCGGGTTGTTGGCGCCGTGCAGCATGATGGAAACGATGATCGACACTTCGATTGCCGTCACGGCGATGGTCAGCACCAACGTGCCGTACGGCTCGCCCACCCGCCGGGCCACCGCCTCGGCGTGGTCGAGCACCACGAAAATGGTGGTGAACATGATCGCGCTCGACAGCGCGCCGATAAATATCCTGGTGCCCAGCGACCCTTCGTCGACCGACACCCCGCTGGCCCTGACCGCGACAGCCATCGCCAGCGCGGCCAACGGCATGCCGTAGGAAACCGCCGATCTTGCGAAACCACTCATTCCAAGCCCCTTCCGCAAGCCCCTTTTGCAAGCCTCTTCTGGGCAAGCCTCGTCTGCGAACCCTGCGAAAGCCCGAAGCGCGCCCTCAAGCCGTCTTCTGCGTCACCAGTCCCAGTTCGTCGACCATCGCCTGGCGCATCAGGAATTTCTGCGGCTTGCCGGTCACCGTCATCGGCAATTCGGTGCGGAAGCGGATGTAGCGCGGTATCTTGAAATGGGCGATCTGGCCGGCGCAGAAGGCCTTGATCTCCTGCTCGGTGGTGATCTGGCCGGGCTTCAGCACGATCCAGGCGCACAGCTCCTCGCCGTATTTCGGGTCGGGAATGCCGAACACCTGCACCTCCTTGACCTTCGGGTTGCGATAGAGAAACTCCTCGACCTCGCGTGGATAGACGTTCTCGCCGCCGCGGATGACCATGTCCTTGACCCGGCCGACGATGTTGCAATAGCCCTCGGCATCGATGGTGGCGAGGTCGCCGGTGTGCATCCAGCCGTCGGCGTCGATGGCCTCGCGGGTCTTCTGCTCGTCGTCCCAATAGCCCTTCATCACGGAATAGCCGCGCGTGCACAGCTCGCCCGGCGCGCCGACCGCGACGGTGGCGCCTTCGGCGTCGATGGCCTTGACCTCGACATGCGGATGGACGCGGCCGACGGTCGAGACGCGCTTTTCCAGGGGATCGTCGACGCTGCTCTGGAACGACACCGGGCTGGTCTCGGTCATGCCGTAGGCGATGGTCACCTCAGCCATATGCATCAGCGACACCACCTTCTTCATCACCTCGATCGGGCATGGCGAGCCGGCCATGATGCCGGTGCGCAGGCTGGTGAGATCGAAGGAGGCGAACTCCGGATGGTCGAGCAGGCCGACGAACATGGTCGGCACGCCGTAGAGCGCGGTGCAGCGTTCCGTTGCCACCGCCCTCAGCGTGGCGCCGGCATCGAACCCCTCGCTGGGGAAAACCATGGTCGCGCCCTTGGTGACGCAGCCCATCGTGCCCATCGACATGCCGAAGCAATGATAGAGCGGCACCGGGATGCACAGCAGGTCGTCGACGGTGAGCCGGATTGCCGCGGTGACGAAATTGCCGTTGTTGACGATGTTGTTGTGGGTCAGCGTCGCGCCCTTGGGCGCGCCGGTCGTGCCGCTGGTGAACTGGATATTGATGGCGTCGTCCGGTTTCAGCCCCGCTGAAATCCGGTCGAGCCGGTCATGCTCGTCGCGGCCGGCCATCGCCAGCACGTCGGCGAAATTGAACATGCCCGGCGAATTGTCCTCGTCCATGCGGATGACGGTCTTCAGCGCCGGCAGTCTGTTGGCGTCGAGCTTGCCGGGGGTGGCCTTGGCGATCTCCGGCGCCAGCGTTTCGATCATGCCGAGATAGTCGGAACTCTTGAATGTGGCGGCGGTGACGAGCGCTCGGCAAGCGACCTTGTTCAAGGCATATTCCAGCTCGACCAGCCGGTAGGCCGGGTTGATGTTGACCAGGACCAGGCCGATGCGGGCGGTGGCGAATTGCGTCACCAGCCATTCCCAGCGGTTCGGCGACCAGATGCCGACGCGGTCGCCTTTCTCGAGGCCGAGCGCCAGGAAGCCGGCGGCGAGCGCATCGACCGTGTCGGACAGTTCGTCCCAGGTAAAGCGCTTATGCTGCTCGACGAAGACGGCGGCATCGAGCGTGCCATATTTGCCGACCGTATCGGCAAACAGCGCCGGGATGGTCAGGTTGAGCAGCGGCACGCTGCGCTCGCCCGAGACATGCGCCGTGCCGTCGACCGGCGCAATGAACGAACCGCCATCGCGCTTGGAGCGCAGGTTGGTTGCATTCTTCAACTCGTCGAGATTGATCGGCATCGCCGTGTCCTCCGCAGACAGGCCGAGCCTATCAGCCCGGCAGGGTGGTGGAAATCCCGTCCATGGTGGGGCTGGGTGGGAACTCGCCTGTAAGGGCCGAAAATAAAAAACCCGCCTCGGCGGGCGGGTCTTCGGGGCCAATTGGCACCATAGCGAGATTAGTAGCATAGCTGCCGGCACAAAGCAAGAACAAAATTGCTGTACGTCAAGAAAATCGCGTCAGGTTGGCACTGCGGCCAAGCTGCCAATCTCCCTCCTTGAGGGGGAGATGGCCGGCAGGCCAGAGGGGGTCGCCGCGCGCGGAGCTCCAGCCTGTTCTGTCGGTTAGGAGAGTCGCGTCAAGACGTACCGACCCCCTCTGTCGCCTTCGGCGACATCTCCCCCTCAAGGGGGGAGATCGGCTGGTCGTCAGCCTGCGTTCACCGATGCCATCCTGCCCGCAATATCGCGCAACACGGCCTCGTCCGTCGCCGAACGCATCTTCCTCGACGCCACGAGGCAGGCCTGCGAGCGCAGGATGACGCCGTCGGCCAGCACCTTGAGATGGTTGGCGCGCAGCGTCGCGCCTGACGTGGTGATGTCGACGACGATATCGGCCAATCCGGCCGCCGGCGCGCCTTCGGTGGCGCCAAGGCTTTCGACAATGCGGTAGACCTGGATGCCGTGCTTTTGCGAAAAGAACTGCTGGGTCAGGCGCCAGTATTTGGTGGCGATCCTGAGCCGGCGGCCGTGGCGCTGGCGGAAATCGGCGGCGACGTCGTCGAGGTCGGCCATGGTGTCGACATCGAGCCAGATGTCGGGCACGGCGACGACGACATCGGCATTGCCGAAACCGAGGCGGGCGATGATTTCGGCGCGCGTCTCGCAATCGGCGAGGTTTTCGCGCAAAAGGTCCTCGCCGGTGATGCCGAGATCGACCGACCCCTGGCCGATTTCGCCTGATATCTCCGAGGCAGACAGGAATGCTATCTCGACGCCGTCAAGGCCGTCGATGCGGGCGCGATATTTGCGCTCGTCGCCGGGCAGGCTGACGGCAAGCCCGGCCTTGGCCAGCACCTCCAGCGCCTGCTCCTTGAGCCGGCCTTTCGACGGGATCGCCAGCGTGATCATGGCGCCGTCTCCCGCAGCGCCTCGATGCGGTCGAGCCAGACGGAAAAACCGACGCCGGGGATCGGCGTTTTGGCGCCGAGCAGCGTCAGCAGCCGGTCGTAGCGGCCGCCACCGGCGAGCGGCCGGTCGCCATCCTGCGCCGCGATCTCGAAGACCAGGCCGGTGTAGTAATCGAGCGGCCGGCCGAAGGCGGCGTCGTAGCTGATTTCAGACATCGGCAGGCCGAGGCTTTCGATGGCCGCGGCGCGGGCTGCGAAATTCTCCAGCGCAGCCCCCAGTGAAAGCCCGGCATCGGCTGCAAAACGTTGGAGCGCTCCGGCGGCGCTGTCGAGCGGCACGTCGATTGCCAGGAAACTCTTTAGCGCCGCGAATGCCTCGTTCGACAGCCGCACGCTGCGCAGTTCGGCCTTCTCGATCAGGCGCCGCGCAATCTCGGACGGCGAACGCCCGGCCGTTGCCGACAGGCCAGCCTCTTCCATGCCGCCGGCGACATGCGCCGAAAGACCGTCGAGATCGCCATCAAGGACAAGCGCGGCGACCGCGCCGGCAAGCTGGCTGTTGCGCGGTGGATTGGCCAGATCGGCAAGGGCGGCCTCAAGCATCGGCGCCGAGCCGAAGGCGCGGGCCAGCCGCATGCGCCAGCCGCGCGGCAGGCCAAGTGCTGCCAGCACCGCCTCGAAGATGGTCTGGTCGCCGAGCGTCACCGCCAGTTCCCGGCCGGGCAGGACCAGCGACAGCAGCGCATGCGCATCGGCCAGCGAACGGGCGTCGGCGGCCGCCGTGTCGCGGTCGCCGAGATCCTCGATGCCGGCCTGGAAGAACTCGTTGCCGCCCTCGCGGCGCTGGCGAAACACCTCGCCGAGATAGGAATAGCGGCGCGGCGTGCCGGCCTGGCTGGCGATGTGGTCGAGGCAGACCGGAATGGTGAATTCCGGCCGCAGGCAAAGCGTCTGTCCGGTCTCGCTCTCGGTGAGAAAGATGCGGCGCCGCAAATCCTCGCCGGCCATGTCGAGGAACGGGTCGGCCGGCTGCAGCACCGCGACTTCGACCGCATGCGTATTTCGCGCGGCGAAGAGGCTGGTGATGTCGGATGCGATGGCGGGGCGCGAGGTCACGGCAGGCGCCCTTCCCTTCTCCCCCTGTGGGAGAAGGTGGATTGGCGCGAAGCGCCAAGACGGATGAGGGGTGCCGGAAGAAATGAGGCGTCGGCGTTCCCTGGAACACCCCTCATCCGACCGAGCTTCGCTCGGCCACCTTCTCCCACAAGGGGAGAAGGAAGCGGCGCCCTACTTGCCACGCGCCCGCTCCTCGGCCTGCGCCGCCAGTATCTTCTTCACCTCGGCGACCAGATCGCCTTCCGCCACGGTCACCTGCGCCGGTCGCGCGGCGCGCCATTCGGCGTTGTCGGCGATCTCGGCCGACATCTTCGCGCCTTCGATCAGGTCCTTGATCTGCACCTCGCCCTTGGCGCGCTCGTCGCCGCCCTGGATGACGGCGACCGGGCTACCGCGGCGGTCGGCATATTTCAGCTGCGCCTTCATGCCGGCGCCGCCGAGATACATTTCCGAGCGGATGCCGGCGGCGCGCAGCTCGGCCACCATCTTCTGGTAGCGGCCGAGGCTTTCCGTATCCTTGTCCATGGTCAGCACGACGACCGGCGCGATGACATCGGAAGTGTCGAGCTTGCCGAGGTTCTTCAGCGCCGTCATAAGGCGCGAGACGCCGATGGAAAAACCGGTCGCCGGCACCGGCTCGCTACGGAAGCGCGAGACGAGGCCGTCATAACGTCCGCCGCCGCCAACCGAGCCGAAGCGCACGATCTGGCCGTCCTCGTTGGGGATCTCGGCCAGCAGCTCGGCCTCGTAGACCGGGCCGGTGTAATATTCGAGGCCACGGACGACGGATGGGTCGATGCGAATGCGATCCTCACCGTAGCCGCTTTGTGCGACCATGGTTCTTATCTGCTCCAGCTCTGCAAGACCCTCGACAAACGAGGCATTCGTTATGCCGAGATGTTCGAGTTTCCTTTCCTCGACAAGATTGCTGAGCCCCGGGGTGATAGATCCCAGTGTCTGGACAATTTGTTCGGGATCATGCTGCGCCATGACCGTGAAATAGCTGATCACAACATCGATTTGCGCGTTACCCAGCCCGGCGCCCTTGGTAAAATCACCGCTCTCGTCCTTGCGCCCGGCGCCCAAAAGCAGGCGCACGCCCTCGACGCCCAGCTTGTCCAGCTTGTCGATCGCCCGCAGCACCTGCAGCCGGCGGCCAGCGTTCTCGTCGCCGCCGAGGCCGATCGCCTCGAGCACGCCGTCGAGCACCTTGCGATTGTTGACGCGGACGACGTAGTCGCCGCGCTTGATGCCGAGCGCCTCCATCACGTCGGCCATCATCATCGCCATCTCGGCATCGGCCGCGACACCCGGCGTGCCTACCGTGTCGGCGTCGAACTGCATGAACTGGCGGAAGCGGCCGGGACCGGGCTTCTCGTTGCGGAACACCCAGCCGGAGCGATAGCTGCGATAGGGTTTCGGCAGGCGCTCGAAATTCTCGGCGACAAAGCGCGCCATCGGCGCGGTCAGGTCGTAGCGCAGCGACAGCCATTGATCGTCGTCGTCCTGGAACGAGAACACGCCCTCGTTCGGCCGGTCCTGGTCGGGCAGGAACTTGCCGAGCGCATCGGTGTATTCGATCAGCGGCTGGTCGACCGGCTCGAAACCGTAGAGCTCAAAGACCGAGCGGATCGTCGCCATCATCTTCTCGACGGTGCGCAGATCGTCGGCGCCGCGGTCGACAAAGCCGCGCGGCAGCCGCGCTTTCATCTTTTCGGATTTGTCGGCCATGGGATGGGTACTTTGCTATGTAAACGGTGACTTATTTCGGGTCGGCGTGTCCTACCGATGCAGCCCGGAGAAGGCAAGGGTTTGCGGCTTTTCCGCGATGTCGCGGGACCAGTTGGTTCGCAAATGTCGCGCCGCCCCTCATCCGCCTGCCGGCACCTTCTCCCCGTATAGTGACGGGGAGAAGGGGAGTTGTCGCAGCCTCGGCGCTACTTGTGCAACGCTGTGATTGGCGAAACCACCGGCGGAGGCGTCCTTTCTCCCCGTCACTATACGGGGAGAAATGCCCGGCAGGGCAATGAGGGGCAGCGCAAAGCCATCAGGCAGGGCGATCGAAACAAACCGCGTCACAAATGAAACAATTGTGCCATGCGCGCGGCATCGTGCCGACACAATCCGGGCCGATAAGCGCGCCGAAACAAGGGGTTCGGGGCCATGGCCACGCTACAGAAGTTCGACATCATCGATAGCCGGGCACGCGACGCCTCGGTCCGGCTGCGGCCGGCCGATGGTTATGCCCCGAATACGAAGCAAATCGCCGGACCGTTCGAGGTCGCGGCGCAACAGCGCAGTGGACCGACCATGCGCGACGTGCTGATGACCGGACTGCTGGTGATCTATCCGGTGTTCGCCGCGCTGGCGGCCATCCTTGCCGGGTTTTTCCTGGCCGGCGCCGGCGGCGCCTGAGCCGCTATTTCGGCCGCTTGAACGCTTTCCGTTCCGCCTCGACCGGCTCGCGGCAGACGCAGCCCTCGAGATGGTCGTTGACCAGCCCCATCGCCTGCATGAAGGCGTAGACGGTGGTCGGGCCGACAAAGCTCCAGCCGCGCTTCTTCAGCTCTTTCGAAATGCGGACCGAGACGGCCGTCGTCGGATTGGCGCGCAAATGCGCGAGGTCGACGATCTCGGGCCGCTCGTGCGGGCCGGGCTCGAACTTCCAGAACCAGGCGGCCAGCGAGCCGGCCTCGTCGATGAGTTCGCGGGCGCGCTTGGCGTTGTTGATGGTCGAGACGATCTTGCCGCGATGGCGGATGATGCCGGCATTGCCGAGCAGGCGATCGACATCGGCGTCGGTGAAGGCGGCGATCTTGTCGACATCGAAGCCGGCAAACGCCTCGCGGAAATTGTCGCGCTTGCGCAATATGGTCAGCCAGGACAGGCCCGACTGAAAACCTTCGAGGCAGATCTTCTCGAACAGGCGGCGGTCGTCGGCGACCGGCCGGCCCCATTCGTGGTCGTGGTAGTGCAGATAATCCGGCAGGTTGCCGTGCCAGAAGCAGCGGGCGATGCCGTCGGGACCGGCAAGCAGACCTGTCTTTTCATCCATGGCGGAATTCCGTTCGTGTCTTGGCGTTAACGCGTTTTGACGCGGCCTTTACCGCGGCTTTACCAGATTCCTGAACCGGGCGGTAACCACACCAAAAGCTTTACTGACAGATCGGCATTTTACACATTCCGATTCATGTTTCGGTTGCCGCTTCGCGCCCAATGTCGGCGAAATCGGGGAGGCTTTGCACCCCGGCATGTTCGACGATCAAGGTGCGTTGCGATGAAGACATTCTTGTTCCCACTGTTCGGCGCCGCGGCCGTACTTGCTGCCGGCGCCGCCAATGCCAACGACCGCTATGCGGAGAGGCCGCCGGTGGTGGTCAGCCCGGATCTTTCGGCACCCTGGGTGCTGCAGCTCGGCCATGCCCCGGGCATCGTGCGGCAGAGCCGGCAAGAGGCGCAGCCGCAACGGCGCTACCGGCGGCTGGCCGAACCCGATCAGCTGCGCACCGCAGCGGTGCAGGCGCCGGCCAAGCGCATGGTGATGCGGCCGCAGATCGACCCGATCTATCTGCCGCAGGAAGTCGCCTATGACGGCCCGCAGAAGCCGGGCACGATCGTCATCGATACGCGAGAGAATTTCCTCTATCTGGTCGGGAAGAACGGTAAGGCGCGGCGTTATGGCGTCGGCACCGGCAAGCCGGGCTTCGAATGGTCCGGCACCCACAAGATCACCAACAAGCGCGTCTGGCCGGATTGGCGGCCGCCGGCGGTGATGATCGCCCGCGAAGCCGCCAAGGGCCGTTATCTGCCGACCTATCTCGCCGGCGGCATGGAAAACCCGCTCGGCGCACGCGCGCTCTATCTCGGCTCGACTGAGTACCGTATCCACGGCACCAATCAGCCCTGGACGATCGGCGGCGCGGTGTCGTCGGGCTGCATCCGCATGCGCAACGAGGACGTGGTCGACCTTTACGAGCGGGTCAATGTTGGCACGACGGTTGTAGTCATGTAATCTGCGGTTGACCTCATCGATGATTCTGCTCAGAAGCCTCGGGAGCATTGAATAACGGGGGACGGGCCGTGTGGGGATGCGGCCAGTCACGAAAGGGCAGCGCGGCAAGCCGTGCTGCCCTTTTTGTTTCCGCCAGCAGGAATTGACGGGAAGATTTTGCCGGCACGTCGCGCGACCGGCATGGCGGTTCGCTTTTCGCGCTGCCTTTTCGCGGTTGCTTTGCTATGTGGCGGCTAAAATCCAGATAAAGGCCCCATCCCGATGTCCCTTTCCGACGACAGCCGCTATCTCAGAGGCGGCCCGGTTGCTCAACGCATCATCGCCGGCGTGCGCGAGGACGCGGCGATCGCCACCGCCGAAGGCTTTCCGCCCAAGCTGGTGTCGGTCACCGTCGGCGATACCGCCGCGGTCGATGTCTATGTCCGCAACCAGCGCGCCAAGGCCGGGTTGGCCGGCATCGGCTTCGAGGAAAGGCGCTTTCGCGCCGACATCACCGCCGGCGAGCTGGAAGCGGCAATCCACGGGCTTAACGCCGACCCGCGCGTCACCGGCATCATCATCCAGCGGCCGGTGCCGGTGCACATTCCGATCAAGACGCTGCAGGCGGCGGTGCATCCGCTCAAGGATGTCGAGGGCATGCATCCGGCCTCGATCGGCAACATCGTCTACAACCAGCTCGACCTGGCGCCCTGCACCGCCGCCGCTTCGGTCGAACTGCTCAGGGAAACCGGCCTCGACCTCAAGGGGCTCGAGGTGGTGGTCGTCGGCCATTCCGAGATCGTCGGCAAGCCGATCGCGTTCCTCTTGATGAGCGAAGGCGCGACGGTGACCGTCTGTCACCACATGACGCGTTCGGTGGCGGCACACGCACGCCGCGCCGACGCACTGTTCGTCGCGGTCGGCAAACCGCGGCTGATCAAGGCCGACATGGTCAAGCCGGGCGCCGCCGTCATCGATATCGGCATCAATTCGGAAATCGGGCCGGACGGCGAGAGCCGCATCGTCGGCGACGTCGATGCCGAGAGCGTCAGGCATGTCGCGTCGTGGATCACGCCGGTGCCGGGCGGCGTCGGCCCGATCACGGTGGCGATCCTGCTGCGCAACACGATGGTGGCCCTCAGCCGGCAGCGTGCCCGCTATCAGGCAACCTACGGCACGGCAGACCGGCTGGCGGCGGAGTAGGCGCCTTCGTCACGTGTATTGCGGCACATGGCAGGTGATCCGGGACTCGTCATCCCAGAAGACGTAGAGCACGCCGCCGCTACCCCAGAAGAAACCGGCGAGTGAATCGAACTGAAGAAGAAATTTCATTTCCCGGTCCGTTCCGGGAACGACTGGAAACTGCGGTCCCTGAATCCATGACGGCAGCCCACCAAGCCGAAACAGGTTTTGCCTTGAATTGCTTATCCCGTACGACTGCCTGAGCCACCGTTCAGGGGTCGGTGCCAACCGAACAGTTCTTTTCTCGGCGGCCTTTGCAAGCCTCTCAATGTAGGGCGAATGCAGAGGCGCGATCGGCGTCGGCACACCGGCAGCGTCGTGGGAATAATAGGTCGGTTCGAGAGAATTCGCACAGGTCTCGATACGGAGTCTGGGAAGAGGCATCGTCAGCTCATTCCCAAGATCGTCCAGCGTAATCAGATGTATCAGTCGCTCTCGACAGGTCGGGCACACTGCCGATCCTTCGCCGCCGACCGTAAGTGGCCTGCCAGTCGCCGGCAGATGCCAGGTAGGATGATTGCGATGCGTCGGAAAAGACATGTCGCTCGGAGCGCCTTCCTCAAAGCTGAAATGATGACATGCCGGGGACGAACGAGGATCATCATGCGTCAGCCAGTCTGCGAAATCGGGAATGTCGCCCAAGGTACTGTCTGGAAACAATTCCGGCGCCTGCAAGGCGACGTGAGCCAGCAGATCCTCCACGTCTATTCCGCGTTTCACTTCCTCTTGCAGGAAAAATGCCAGACGAGCCAAATGCGCGTCGTCGAGAAACGAAACGGCGTCGATAATCAGATTGTCTTGCTGGACGTCGGCTTGTACCGCTGCCCTTATGAGCGCAAACAGGAATTCGGACCCATCCTTGAGATGACGAGCGATGATTGTCTGGCATTCGCCATAGCTGGCCTGGAACGTCGCCGGCGATCTGTCCGACAGCAGCCGAACGACGGTTCCAATCTCTTCGGACTTTGGGTTGGGCATCTCGGCAGTCTCATCGGCGGGTGCGCAGCAATCAAACCAATTTTGGCGGCTCGCCGCCATAGGCCCAGTCCAGCAGCTTTATCGTATGCACCACCGGCAGCTTGGCGGCGGAAGCGATCTGGGTGATGCAGCCGATATTGCCGGTGGCGACGATTTCAGCACCGGTCGCCTCGATATTCCTGAGCTTGCGGTCGCGCAACGTCGCCGAAATCTCGGGCTGCAGGATGTTGTAGGTGCCGGCCGAACCGCAGCAAAGATGCCCTTCGCGCGGCTCGCGCACGACGAAGCCGGCACGGACCAGAAGCTCCTTCGGCTGGCGGGTGATCTTCTGGCCGTGCTGCATCGAGCAGGCTGAGTGATAGGCGACGATGGTGCCCGGCTTGCGGACCGGCTCGGGCAGGTCGAGGCTTGCCAGATATTCGGTGATGTCCCTGGCCAGCGCCGAGACCCGCGCAGCCTTGTCGGCATAGGCCGGATCGAGGCGCAGCATGAAGCCGTAATCCTTGATGGTGGTGCCGCACCCGGATGCGGTGATGACGATGGCGTCGAGTCCGCCCTGCTCGATGGCGCGCGTCCAGGCGTCGACGTTCCGTCGGGCCGACGCCAAGGCAGCGTCCTCGCGCCCCATATGATGCACCAGCGCGCCGCAGCAGCCCTCGCCCGCGGCCACCACGACCTCAACGCCAAGCCGGGTCAGCAGCGAAATCGTCGTGTCGTTGATGCCGGGATCGAGCACGGATTGCGCGCAGCCGGTGAGGATGGCGACACGGCCATTTTTCTTCGCGCCCTGCCCGGCATGGACGCCCGGCGAGGCCATCGGCGAGACTGCCGGGACCGACGCCGGGGCCAGCTTCAACATCGCGCCCAAAGGCTTCAATGCCTGGATTTTCTCAAACAGGCCGGCGAATGGCTGGCCGAGCTTCGCCAGCTTGAGCGCCGCGCGGAAACGCGAGGGGTAGGGCAGCACGAAGGCCAGCATGGCGCGTGTCAGGCGATCGGCCAGCGGACGCTTGTAGGTTTGCTCGATATGGACGCGGGCGTGGTCGACCAGATGCATGTAGTTGACGCCCGACGGGCAGGTGGTCATGCAGGCGAGGCAGGACAGGCAGCGGTCGATATGGGTGACGATCTGCTTGTCGGCCGGCCGTCCGTTTTCCAGCATGTCCTTGATCAGATAAATCCGGCCGCGCGGCGAATCCAGTTCGTTGCCGAGCGTCACATAGGTCGGGCAGGTGGCGGTGCAGAAGCCGCAATGCACACATTTGCGCAGGATCTTCTCCGATTCCGCGACATGCGGATCGGCGAGCTGGGCAGCTGAGAAATTGGTCTGCACGTAAACGAATCCCTACCGTTTGAGCATGATCTTTTCCCAAAACCGGTACCCAGTTTTGGGGATCATGCTCATAATCCCAGAAACCAGCTTTCCGGGTTCTTGACCGCCTCGCCGCGCTGCAGCGCCTGCAGGCCGAGAATGCAGCGGGCGATGAACCAGACGGCAACGGCAACCATCAGCACGACACCGATGACCACGATCATCAGCAGCGCCGAGATCAGTGCATAGAGCAGGCCGATCCAGAAGGTGCGGATCAGGAATGTGTAGTGGCCTTCGACGAAGCCGCCGGCCTTGCCCCGATTGATATAGGCCAGGACGATGCCGACAATGCCGCTGACGCCGATGGCCAGGCCGGCGAGATAGAGGATGTAGATGACCAGCGCGTTGGTCGGGCCGGGCTCCAGCCAGCGGTCGGTCTGGCGTGACGTACCGTTTTGGCCTGGATCGCTCATTGTGCTCCTCCCTCGGTTGCCGGCGCGAGAGTAGCAGAGCTTGCGCCCGGCGCCATACGGCCGGGATTGAGGATATTCTTCGGGTCGAATTCGGCCTTCAGCCGCGCCGACAGTGCTGCCAGTTGCGGCGCTTGCGGTTCGAACACCGGTACGGCGGCGCGGTGCGAAGGGGTTGCGCGCACCAGCGTCGCATGGCCGCCGCCGTGTTTTCTGATCAGGCTGCGCAACAGGCCTGCCTCGGGATCGTCCTGCTGCATGCGCAGCCAGATCAGCCCGCCCTGCCAATCATAGAAGGCATCGACCGGGGCCTGCATGCGCAGCGCCAGCACCATCTGGTGGCCCCGCGACGGCGCCATCGAGACGCGCCACACCGGCCTTTCGCTGCCATCGGCGAACGGCGCGCAGTCGCGGACATTGCGCCAGACCGAGTACGAGACCGAACCGGAAATCTCCTGCAGCGGCCCAGCGTTTTTCAGCAGGTCTTTCAGCGCGGCAATGCGGTAAGCGACCGACGGGCCGAAGCCCTCGATGCGCAGCAGCGTCGCGGCATCGCTGCCGAGACTGCCGCCGGCGACCCTGGCTGCGACCCGTTCGGGAAGATGGGCAGCGCTCGACACTTCGGCGCTGGAACCCAGCGCCAGCGCCATGGCGGCGGCGGCGTGATCGTCGAGCAGGCCGCGGATGGCAAGCGTGACTTCGGTCTCGGCAGCAGGCAGCACCTTGAAGGTGACGTCGGTGAGCACCGCCAGCGTGCCCCAGCTGTTGGCCATCAGCTTGGACAGATCATAGCCGGTGACGTTCTTGACGACGCGGCCGCCGGACTTGAAGGCCTCGCCGCGCCCGGAAACGGCCGCTATGCCAAGGATATGGTCGCGCGCAGCACCCACCTTCAGCCGGCGCGGGCCGGAAAGGTTCGCGGCGAGTGCGCCGCCGATCGTGCCTCGCGCTGGCTCACCGCCGAGCAGCGGGCCGTAATCCATCGGTTCGAAGGCAAGTTGCTGGCCGTTTTCGGCAAGCAGGCTTTCGATTTCGGCCAGCGGCGTGCCGGCTTTTGCCGACAGCACCAGTTCGGCCGGCTCGTAAAGCATGACGCCGGAGAGTTTGGAAAGGTCGAGCGTATGCTCGCTCTGCTGCGGCCGGCCGATACCGCGCTTGGAGCCGTGGCCGAGGATTTCGAGCGGCGAGTCTTCGGCGGCTGCCCAAGCGACGGTGGATAGGGTTTCCGCGGCTGTTGACGGGGTGAAGGTGGTCATGGGACGGACGCGGCATTTGCAAATGCGGGAACGTCGTGTTCCTTCGCGCCCCCCTCTGTCTTGCCGGACATCTCCCCCTCAAGGGGGGAGATCGGATGCTGCGTCGGGCTTCGCCAATCTCCAGTGTTAACGGGAGGGCGAGGCGCCGAAGCTGCCAATCTCCCCCCTTGAGGGGGAGAAGTCCGGCAGGACAGAGGGGGGTGTTCAAGCGCTAACATACGCGCTCAAAACCTCGGAATGTCCGGAAACGCCACTTTCCCGCGATGCACGTGCATCCGCCCGAGCTCGGCGCATCGCCTCAATTGCGGGAAGACCTTGCCGGGATTCAAAAGATGGTTGGGGTCGAAGGCGCATTTGACGCGCATCTGCTGGTCGAGGTCGATCTGGTTGAACATTTCCGGCATCAGGTCGCGCTTCTCGATGCCGACCCCGTGCTCTCCGGTCAGCACGCCACCGACCTTGACGCAGAGCCGCAATATGTCAGCGCCGAAACTCTCCGCCTTGTCGAGTTCGCCCGGCACGTTGGCGTCATAGAGGATGAGCGGGTGCAGATTGCCGTCGCCGGCGTGGAAGACATTGGCGACGCCGAGCCCGTATTTCTGCGACAGTTCGCGCATGCCGGCGAGCACGCGCGGCAGTTCCTTGCGCGGGATGGTGCCGTCCATGCAGTAGTAGTCGGGCGAGATGCGGCCGACCGCCGGGAACGCCGCCTTGCGGCCGGCCCAGAAGCTCAGCCGCTCCTGTTCCGACTGCGACGTGCGGCATGTGGTCGAGCCGTTCCTAAAAGCAATGGCTTCGACCAGGCCGATCAGATGGTCGACCTCGACACCCGGCCCGTCCAGCTCGACGATCAGCAGCGCCTCGACATCGAGCGGATAGCCGGCCTGGACGAAATCCTCGGCGGCGTGGATGGCCGGACGGTCCATCATCTCCATGCCGCCCGGAATGATGCCGGCGCCGATGATGTCGGCAACGCATTGGCCGGCCTGCTCGCTGGTCGGGAAACCGATCAGCAGGGCACGCGCCGTCTCCGGCTTCTTCAGGATGCGTACGGTGACCTCGGTTACGACGCCGAGCAGTCCTTCGGAGCCGGTCATGACGCCGAGCAGGTCGTAGCCTTCCGCGTCGAGATGGCTGCCGCCGAGGCGCACCACCTCGCCATTCATCAGCACCATCTCGATGCCGAGCACATTGTTGGCGGTGAGACCGTATTTCAGGCAGTGCACGCCGCCGGAATTTTCCGCGACATTGCCGCCGATCGAGCAGGCGATCTGGGAGGATGGATCGGGGGCGTAATAGAAGCCCTCCTGCTCGACGGCGGTGGTGATGCCGAGATTGGTGACGCCGGGCTGGGCGACGACGACGCGGTTCTGAAAATCGATCTCGAGGATGCGGTTGAAGCGGCTCATCACCAGCAGCACCGCGTCTTCGAGCGGCAGCGCACCGCCGGAGAGCGAGGTGCCGGAGCCGCGCGGCACGACGCGGATGTTGCGGTCGCTGCAATATTTCAGCACCCGCGAGACCTGGGCCACGGTTTGCGGCAGTACAACGACGAGCGGCAATTGCCGGTATGCGGTGAGCCCGTCGCTCTCGAAGGCGCGCATGGCATTGGCGGCGTCGACGACGCCCTCGCCCGGCACCATGATGCGCATATCGGCGACGATCTCGTCGCGCCGGCGCATCGTGGCGTCGTCTGGTTTCGGCATGGCAAGGCCGGACATCGACAGCCTCCTTCGATCGACTGGTAAAAATCTTTTACCAGCGACGGTGGTCGCTTGCAAATGCCGCTTTGGCCGGGATGAGAGGCCTATGGCCGAGACAGCCTTCCGCAGCGGCAATCTGCCGCTGCGCCCCACACTACTCGCCCGGCTGCTTGCCTGGTTCGGAGTGCATGCGGCGGACGCGGCGCACGCCCCACCAGACGAGCACGACCGCGAGCGGCACCGAGGCGGCGGTGACCATTTCCGGCGCGAAGGCATGGCCGAAGATCGAGGCGCCCTTGGCGACGTAGCCGATGAGGCCGACGACATAGTAGGAAACCGCGGCGACCGAGAGCCCCTCCACCGTCTGCTGCAGCCGCAATTGCAGGCGGGCGCGATTGTTCATCGATGCCAAAAGATCGCGGTTCTGCTTCTCGACCTCGACGTCGACCCAGGTGCGCAGCAGTGTGGTGGCACGGGTGAGCTTCGTCGACAGGTTGGCCTGACGCTCCTCGACCGAACGGCAGGTACGCATCGCCGGCGCCACGCGGCGCTGCAGAAAACCGCCCCAGGTGTCGTAGCCGGGCACCGCTTCTTCGTCGAGCGCCTCCAGCCGTTCGCGCACGATGCCGTCATAGGCGCGGCTGGCGCCGAAGCGGTAGAGGCTGGAGGCGGCATCGGCCTCCAGCTCGGCGGCCAGTTCGGTCAAGTCGGCAAGCAGCGTCTGGCTGTCGCGGGTCTCGGCGACCTTCATTTCCAACGTGGTCTGGGCCAGCCTGTCTTCGATGCGGCGGGCGCGACCGGACAGCGTCAGGGCCAGCGGCAGCCCAAGCATGGCCAGCGTGCGGTAGGTCTCGATGTCGATCAGCCGCTGCGACAGTGCCCCGGTGCGCGCCGGGGTCAGGCCGCGGTCGAGCACCAGCATGCGGGTCAAGCCGTCGCCATCCTGACGGAAATCGGTGACGATGGCCGCGTTGCCGCGCTCGACCAGCGAATAGCACAGGCTGGTCGGATCGAAGCCGGCGATCAGTTTTTCGTTCGCCGGCGTCCATTTGCGGATCTCCAGCCTGATGCCGGAAATCACCGTGCCCGGCGGCGAAAACCCGTTGCCGAAGGGTGTGTCTTCTTGCCCCCTGCCGTTTTCGGCGAGCGGGCCTTCCCAGAGATAGGTCGAGAATTCCGTGTGGCGTTCCCAGCGCAGCGAGCCCTTGCCCCATTTCATCGCGTGGTGGCGGGCGTGAGGGTCGGGCGCGGCGATGCCGAGGCGTCGCGACAATTCGGAAAGCACGGCCTGATCGATCCCGGATCCAGCTTCGGTCATGAAGGAAAGCTGCACCAGCACGCGCGGCTTTTCGACCAGCGGCTGCGGCCGGGCGTGGACCTCGCCGAGCGCGCCCGGCCGACCTTCATGCGCCGGAAAGCCCATGACGGTGCCGCCCACGGCTTTGGCGCGCAGCTGGAATTCGAGGTTGGAAGGGTCGGCGTCTGGCACGGCTGGTCCCCCGGGCTTCTGTGAGCCCTTTGGCAATGATGTCCCTCTAGAGGCAATCGCCAGGGGACGCAAACGCCCAATTTAGCTGAAGATGATATGGCGCCGCGGCTGTGAAACGGACCCGGCCCCCGGCGAATTGGATAAATAATTTGACCAGTTGGCGACGCCGGCTTTATCTTGCGCGACATCGGTTCAACCCCCAGGCATCCCGTTTGAGCGACATTTTCTCCCGGATCGAGCATTCGCGCACCGCCGACGAGGTGGTGCAGCAGATCGAGAGCCTGATCCTCGAAGGCGTCCTGCGCACCGGCGACCGGCTGCCGGGCGAGCGCGAACTGGCGCGCCAGTTCGAGGTGTCGCGGCCGATCCTGCGCGATGCCTTGAAAACCTTGGAAGGGCGCGGGCTGTTGACGACACGGCCAGGCGGCGGCACCCATGTCGCCGATGTCATCGGCCAGCTGTTCACCAAGCCGGTGACCGACCTGATCTCGATGCATCGCAAGGCGGTGACCGACTATCTGGAGTACCGCCGGGAGATCGAGGCGGTGGCGGCCGAATATGCGGCGCGGCGTGCCACATCGGACGATCTGGCGCTGCTCGACCGCATCATGGCACGTATGGACGAGGCGCACCGGACCGGCAATTTCGACGACGAGGCGGAAATCGACGTCGAGTTCCATCACGCGATCTGCGAATGCGCGCACAACATCATCCTGCTGCACACGCTGCGCTCCTGTTATCGGCTGCTGTCGGAAGGCGTGTTCCAGAACCGGCGGCTGGTGTTCAACGTGCCGGGCGCGCGCGAGGCGCTGCTTTCGCAGCACCGGGCGATCTACACCGCGGTCAAGGGCGGCGATCCGGCTGCGGCGCGGCAGGCGGCGATGGACCACATCTCCTACGTCGAACGATCGATGGCCGAGGCCGAGCGCAGCGGCGACTGGCAGCGCGTGTCGCGGCTGAGGCTCAGGCAGCGCTCCGAGCCCGGTGGCGGCGAGCCGGCAAGAAAACAGCCGTAGGCACCGCCCAGAAAATTCAACGACGAACCAGCGAAGAACCAGCGGAAAAAAGATCCATGAGCAGCATTCTCACCATCGCCGACCTCAAGGACCTGGCGCGCCGCCGCGTGCCGAAGATGTTCTTCGACTATGCCGATTCCGGCGCCTGGACCGAAAGCACCTACCGCGCCAACGAAGAGGATTTCCAGAAGATCAAGTTCCGCCAGCGCGTGCTTGTCGACATGGACAACCGCTCGCTGGAATCGACCATGATCGGCGAGAAGGTGACGATGCCCGTGGCGCTGGCGCCGACCGGCATGACCGGCATGCAGCATCCGGACGGCGAGATGCTGGCGGCCCAGGCGGCGGAAGAATTCGGTGTGCCGTTCACGCTGTCGACAATGAGCATCTGCTCGATCGAGGATGTCGCGTCGGTGACCAGGAAGCCGTTCTGGTTCCAGCTCTATGTGCTACGCGACAAGGACTTCGTCTTCGATTTGATCGATCGCGCAAAAGCGGCGAAATGTTCGGCGCTGGTGCTGACGCTCGACCTGCAGATCCTCGGTCAGCGCCACAAGGATATCCGCAACGGGCTTTCGGCACCGCCGCGGATGACGCCGAAGCACATCTGGCAGATGGCGACCAGGCCACGCTGGTGCGTCGGCATGGCCGGGACCAAGCGCCGGAGCTTCCGCAACATCGTCGGCCATGCCAAGGGCGTCGGCGACCTCGCCTCGCTGTCGTCGTGGACGAAGGAGCAGTTCGATCCACATCTGTCGTGGAAGGACGTCGCCTGGATCAAGGAGCGCTGGGGCGGCAAGCTGATCCTGAAAGGCATACTCGACAGGGAAGATGCGCTGATGGCGGCCAGAACGGGCGCCGACGCGATCATCGTTTCCAACCATGGCGGCCGCCAGCTCGACGGCGCCTCGTCGTCGATCATGGCGCTGGAAGAGATCGCCGACGCCGTCGGCGACACGATCGAGGTGCATATGGACGGCGGCATCCGCTCCGGCCAAGACGTGCTCAAGGCACTGTGCCTCGGCGCCAAGGGCACCTATATCGGCCGGCCTTTCCTGTACGGCCTCGGCGCACTCGGCAAGGAAGGCGTTACCAAGGCGCTGGAAATCATCCGCAAGGAGATGGACATAACGCTGGCTCTGTGCGGAAAGCGTCTGGTCACCGACATGGGCAAGGATCAGCTTCGGCGCTAAAGTCCCGTGACGGCATGATGATGGAGGCGACGCAGGCATTGACGGAGCCCGGCATCAGTTTCTACGAGGCGCGCGGACCGCAAGGCATGCGCCTCTATGCGATCGGCGATGTGCACGGCCGGCTCGATTTGCTGACCGCCATGCACCGGCGGATCGAGGCGGAGCTCGGTCAAAGGCTGTCGGCCGATTGGCGCGTGATCCATCTCGGCGACTATGTCGATCGCGGCCCGGACTCCAGGGGCGTCATCGATTTCCTGATCGACGCGCAAAGACGCGATCCGCGTCACCTGATGCTCGCCGGAAATCATGATCTCGGCTTTCTCGATTTTCTCGATGTCCCCGATCCGGACGGGCTGTTCATGCGCTATGGCGGCATCCAGACTGCGCTATCGTATGGTGTCTCGCTCGGTGGGAGCAGCGCCTGGTTTGGCCGCGCCGATGCGGCACTGCGGCAAGGGCACGCCGCACTGGTCGAGGCGGTGCCGCAGAACCATGTCGAGTTCCTGCGCTCGCTGCCCTTCTCAGTGACGTTCGGCGACTTCTTCTTCTGCCATGCCGGCATCCGGCCCGGCGTTGCGCTGGAAAGCCAGAGCCGGCAGGACCTGATCTGGATCCGCGAGGTCTTCCACGATCACACCGGCCTTCATCCGAAGATCGTGGTGCACGGTCATACGCCGGTGCCCAAGGCCGAAATCACCGGCAACCGCGTCAATGTCGACACCCTCGCCTGGCAGTCGGGACACCTCACCGCGCTCGTGGTGGACGGCGCGGACAAGCATGTCCTGACAGTGACGGGTGAGCGGGCGTAGGAAACGCGTCGGATTATGAGCAGAGAGGCTAGCGAAGCGCGGCGGTGACGCCGTAGCCGTCAACGGCATTGTGGTCGTTGGCCGCGTCGGCGGAATAAATGCCGAGGCCGCACAAGACGATAGCCGACAACATGACAAAGGACAAAAAGGCTGCTTTCACGGACGTCATCTCTTGTTGAGCTTCCTGCATCTATGCACGAGCGGGTTACCAATGCGTTGAAACGCAAAATACGTCGCAAATGTCGGACGGTTTCGCGCTTCTAGGCATGTTCTGTATCGGCGGTGTGTCGCGCGGGTCACAGGAAAGGTTCATCGCGGTTGCACGCAAGATGCAGAGCGCGCGCCTTTTAGGCTGGCGGACAGACACAGGCCAAGGATGAAACGCGTTATCCCCGGCGGATTTGCCGCCGCGTGCCAAATATGCAACGTCGCCAAATACGTTGACTATATGGGCCGTCAGATCGTCGCCACCCAGGCGCGGGCGATGGCCAGGCCGGCGGCATCGGCTTGCGGTCCGTTGCGGGCCATTTCGTCGTCGAGCCGGACGGCCCAATCCGGATGGCGTTCGGCGATCAGCGGTGCGAAGGACGTGCTCCAGTCGCGAACCATCGGCCGGTCGGCCTCGAAATGAAACTGGAAGCCGTAGACGGCGCGGCCGATGCGGAACGCCTGGTTCTCGGCGACGGCGTTGCCGGCCAGCCGCACGGCAGTCTCGGGCAAGACAAAGGTGTCGTCGTGCCATTCGAAGATCGGGAATTTTTCAGGCAAGGCAGCGAGCACCGGATCGGCCTGCGCCGCCGCGGTGAGCGCGACTTCGTGCCAGCCGAACTCCGATGCGCCGCCGATCTGGTTCTCGCCGCCAAAGGCGCGCGCGACCAACTGGCTGCCGAGGCAGATACCAAGCACCGCGCGATCCCTCTCGGCAAAGTCGCGCGTCAGGTCGAGCAGGCCCGGAAAATAAGGACAGAGCTCGTCGTCCAGCGCATTCTGCGCGCCGCCGAGCACCACCATGGCGTCATGCCCGCCGCTATCTTGCGGCAGCGCGTCGCCGCGGTAGGGACGGCGCAGGTCGATAGCGGCACCCGCCTCGACAAGCGCCGCGCCGATCTGGCCAAGGCCCTCATTGTCGAAGTTCTGGACAACCAAGACCCGCATCGAAACCTGCTGACATGAAATTGATGCAACGAGCGATATCATGGCGCCAGCATTGCAGCCAACAGGGAACGCCTATGCCACTGCAAAACCGGATCGACCCGTTCGGCACCATCCATGCCGTGCCGGAGCGCGGCCTGTTCATGGGCAATCGCGGCATCATTCACGACCCCGAGACGAGAACGCTGTTGAAGAAGCGCTGGGCGCTGCAAGCCTGGATCATCTGCGTCTGCGAATTCGGCAACGTGCGGCGCGAGCCGATGGGGCGCAACCGGGCTGGCGGCAAGGCCGGCTGGACCGAGCTGTTTTTCCTCGACGAGGTGACGGCGCTTGCCGCCGGCCACCGTCCCTGCTTCTTCTGCCGGCGCGAGCGGGCCAGGGATTTTGTCCGGCGTTTCGGCGACGCCTTCGGCATTGCCGAGCCACGTGCGCCGCAGCTCGACAAGCGCCTGCACAAGGAGCGGCTGGCATCGGGCGGGCGGGCGACGAGACTGGAACCGGAAGCGCTTGCGGACTTGCCGGACGGCACGATGATCTCGTCAGGAAACAGGGCGTACGTCCTGTTTGACGGCGCCGCGCTGCCCTGGAGTTTCGGCGGTTATGGCGAACCGGTGGGGTTCGGCGGTTTTACCGACAGTCCAATCCGCCTGGTCACGCCAGCGACAACTGTTTCGGTGCTGCAGGAAGGCTACGAGCCTGTCTGGCATCCTTCCGCCGAGGCTTGACGCCGAGGGTGACGTTGCCGCATTCCTCGGCGATGCGCGCCAATTACAAGATGCAGCGGCTGTTCGTGCCGGACGGGCTTGGACCGGACATCGAGTTCGACGTCGGCCCGCAGCAGAGCCATTATCTCTCGCACGTGCTGCGGCTCGGCGAAGGCGCCGAAATTCTGGTCTTCAACGGGCGCGACGGCGAATGGTCGGCGGCGATCGCGGCGAAGTCGAAGAAGGCGTTGCGCCTGAAGTTGCTGGCATTGCAGCGGCCGCAGCCGCCGTTGCCCGATCTCGTCTATTGCTTCGCGCCACTGAAGCAAGGGCGGCTCGACTACCTCGTGCAAAAGGCGGTGGAGATGGGCGCCGGCATCCTGCAGCCGGTCATCACCCAGCATACACAAGTGGCAAAACCCGGCATCGAGCGCCTGCGCGCCAATGTCGTCGAGGCGGCCGAGCAATGCGGCATATTGGCGGTGCCGGAGCTGCGCGAAGCGGAAAAATTCGAACGCCTGCTGGCAGGCTGGGACCGGGAGCGGCGGCTGATCTTCTGCGACGAGGATGCATCGACCAACAATCCCCTGCCGGCATTGCAGGTGGTGCGGGAGAGAAAGCTCGGTCTGCTGGTCGGACCGGAGGGCGGCTTTTCCGACGAGGAACGCAAGATGCTGAGAGCGCTGCCTTTCGTTACCGCGATTCCGCTCGGGCCGCGCATCCTGCGAGCGGATACGGCGGCGGTGGCGGCACTGGCGCTGATCCAGGCGACAATCGGCGATTGGTGATCAATTCCAATTACCCGCTGGCTCAGGATTTTTCGCTTGATCGGCTACTGACATTTCGTCCATCTAGCGCCGGCAGTGGCCGCGTGTCCTTTCGGGCGCGTAAAGGACGCTGTAGCATTTGATTGGGCACCTGATCCCTTCCGAAAATCGAAGCCGATTTTCAGGGTCATGTGCGGAGGGCTCCTATGGCGCGCGATACAACCGACTTCCGGCCGATAGAAAGCGTCGACGAACTCGTCGAGCATCTGGCCGAAGGCAACAAGCCGCGCGACAAATGGCGCATCGGCACCGAGCACGAGAAATTCCCGTTCTATGTCGACGGCAATGCGCCGGTGCCCTATGGCGGCGAGCGCGGCATCCGCGCCATCCTCGAAGGCATGCAGGACAAACTCGGCTGGGACCCGATCATGGATGCCGGCCGCATCATCGGCCTGGTCGAGCCGACCGGCCAGGGCGCGATCTCGCTGGAGCCCGGCGGCCAGTTCGAGCTGTCCGGCGCGCCGCTGGAGACGATCCACCAGACCTGCCGCGAAGGCAATGCGCATCTGGCGCAGGTGCGCGAGATCGCCGAACCGATGGGCATTCGTTTTCTCGGCCTTGGCGGCAGCCCGAAATGGTCACTGGCCGAGACGCCGAAGATGCCGAAATCGCGCTACGAGATCATGACCCGCTACATGCCCAAGGTCGGCACCAAAGGTCTCGACATGATGTACCGGACCTGCACGATCCAGGTGAACCTCGACTTCGAAAGCGAAGCCGACATGCGCCGCAAGATGCAGGTGTCGCTGAAGCTGCAGCCGCTGTCGACGGCGCTGTTTGCCAACTCGCCCTTCACCGAAAGCCGGCCGAACGGCCTGCAGAGCTGGCGCGGCGAGATCTGGCGCGACACCGACAATCAGCGCTCCGGCCTGCTCGAATTCTGCTTCTCGCCCGATTTCGGCTTTGCCGATTATGTCGAATGGGCGCTCGACGTGCCGATGTATTTCGTCATCCGCGACGGCCAGTACCATGACATGACGCACATCACCTTCCGCCAGTTCATGGCGGGTGCTGCCCGCAACGACCTGCCGGACGGGCTGCCGACGATGGGCGACTGGGCGAACCATCTGTCAACGCTGTTCCCCGACGTGCGGCTGAAGCGCTTTCTCGAAATGCGCGGCGCCGATGGCGGGCCGTGGCGGCGCATCTGCGCGCTGCCGGCCTTCTGGGTCGGGCTGCTCTACGATGCGGCTGCGCTCGACGCGGCCGAGGCGCTGACCTCGAGCTGGAGCTACGACGAAGTGCTGGCAATGCGCAACGCGGTGCCGGAACAGGGCATCTCGGCGCCCTTCCGCAACACGACATTGCGCGAGATCGCCCGCGACGTGCTCGTCATCTCGCGCATGGGACTGAAGAACCGCGGCCGCAAGAACCGCGACGGCTATGACGAGACCTCGTTCCTCAACACGCTGGACGAGGTCGTCGCGCGCGGCACCACCAGCGCCGAAGAGATGCTCTCGGCCTACCACACACGCTGGGGCGGCTCGATCGAGCCGGTGTTCATGGAATACGCGTATTAACGCTTCGCTATCCGCTTGGCCGATGGTCCGGCAAATTCGCTTCAATCGCTGATGGAAACGAACTAGGCTTCTCCAACGAGGATTTTCCCGGAGGAGAAATCAATGCCTTCCTTGTTCGATATTCTGGCGCAGGCCCAGAACGGCAACGGCATGCAGGCGCTGGCCCAGCAGTTCGGGCTTTCGCAGCAACAGACGCAGGCGGCGGTCGCGGCGCTGCTGCCGGCCTTTTCGCAGGGGCTGAAGCGCAACACGGCGGACCCTTACGGGCTCGGCTCCTTCATGACGGCGATGGCCAGCGGCCAGCACGCCAAATATTTCGACGATGCAAGCCGGGCCTTCTCGCCGCAGGGCCTCAATGAAGGCAACGGCATTCTCGGCCATTTGTTCGGCTCGAAGGACCTGTCGCGGGCCGTCGCCAACCAGGCCGCGCAGGCGAGCGGCGTCAGCCAGCAGGTGTTGCAGCAGATGCTGCCGGCAATCGCCTCGATGATGATGGGCGGGCTGTTCAAGCAGACCACCAACCAGCTAGGCGGGCAGACGCATGCGGCAGGCGGTGGCGGTAATCCGCTTGGCGAGCTCATCGAGCAGATGATGCGGCAGGCGGGCGGCGGCGGCCAGGTGCCGGCCCCTCAGCCTGCAGGCCCCACGGATAACCCGCTCGGCAAGGTGTTGCAGGACATGTTCGGCGGCGCACAGCAGCCGCAACAGACGCAGAGCCCTTACGGCGACAACCCGCTGGGCAAAGTGCTGCAGGACATGTTCGGCGGCGGGCAGCAGCCGCAAAGTCGGCCGCAGCAGACGCAGAACCCTTATGGTGACAATCCGCTCGGCAAGGTGCTGCAGGATATGTTCGGCGGCGGTGCACCACAGCCACAGCAGCCGCAGAACCAACCCCAGCAAACACAGAACCCTTATGGTGACAATCCGCTCGGCAAGGTACTGCAGGACATGTTCGGCGGTGGCGCACCGCAGTCTCAGCCGCGTCAGGCGCCGCAGCAACCCCAGGCGCCGCAGCCGCAGGCCAATCCGAGCGGCAGGCCGAGAAATCCGTTTGACGACCTGTTCGGCAAGATGTTCGAGACAGGCGCCCAGCAGCGCGACGACTACCAGAAAGGCATGGAGTCGATCTTCGACCAGTTCAAGCAGGGCATGGGCCGGCGCTAGACCAGATACCGGCAACCAATCATCAGTGCCGCCCAAAAAAGAAAGCCCGGTCCTGGGAGGACCGGGCAGCGCGCAGGCTGGCCGGGGGGATCCGGCAGGGAGTGGGGAGCCTGCGCAACTTGGTGGCGTCGTGCCTCAAAAAGGTTCAACGCGCCCGAACGGCGAAACCCACGCGATCACACGACCTTGCGGGCAATATCCTCGATCGTTTCGGCGCGCTCGACGGCGATGACGCGAAGCCTCTCTGTCGGATCGCGGCCAAAGGGTACACCGACAGCGACGTGCAGGTCGGCGCGGGTCAGGCCGATGTCGGCGAGCTCGGCATCCGACATCTCGCCGAGGCGATAAAAGGCGCGGCGGTTTTTCCAGGCGCGGTAAACATTGGCAGCGGCATTGGCCACGCGCGTCGCAACGGCCGGACGCGAGGTGATGCGCGAGGTCTCGGTAGCGAAATCAAACGTAGCCATGTCGGTCTCCTTCACATTCGAACGGGCGAAACCGGTCGATCGGGCGCTGGCGACAGCGGCCATTCCGGCTTCGATTCATCTAAGATGATGCATGTCGTCGCCCCAAAACCGGTGCCCACTTTTGGGCGACATGCATTCGCTTCATGTGGACAATCGGAATTTGCCATGGCGCGATTGATTAATCCAACGAATGTTTCTAATCTTTAGCATCAGCATCAATGATGGATTAGGCCAATGAAAGCGCCGCTCGATCTCGATCAGTTGCAGACCTTCATCTCGATTGTCGACACCGGCAGCTTTACCCGCGCGGCGGAAGCGGTGCATCGGACCCAGTCTGCGGTGTCGATGCAGATGCGGCGGCTGGAGGAACGGATCGGCAAGCCGCTGTTCGAAAAAGACGGCCGCACCAACAGGCTGACCGAGGAAGGCGACAGACTGCTCTCCTACGCAAGGCGGCTGCTCTATCTCAACAAGGAAACACTGGCCGCCTTCGACGACCGCCGGCTCGAAGGCACCATCCGCATCGGCACGCCGGACGATTATGCCGATCGCTTCTTGCCAGAGATCATGGCGCGGTTTGCCCGTTCTAACCCGCATGTCGAACTGACCGTTATCTGCGAACCGACGCCGGGACTGGTCGAGCACATCAAGCGAGGCAATCTCGACCTGGCGCTGGTGACGCACAACGACGCGCGCGGCCAGTCGGAAGTGGTGCGGCGCGAACCGCTGCTGTGGGTTACCTCGGCCAACCATGCGACGCATGAGCAGCCGATCCTGCCGATGGCCTTCGGCCGGCCGAACTGCATCTGGCGGCGGGCCGCCGCCGACGTGCTCGATCAGCAGAGCCGCGACTATCGCATCCTGTTCACCAGCTTCTCTGCCACCGTCATCGCCGCCGCGGTGCTTTCCGGCCTGGCGATCTCGGTGCTGCCGGAATGCGCCCTGCGGCCCGGCATGCGGGTGCTGGGCGAGGCCGATGGTTTCGGCGCCCTGCCCGATTGCCGCATCGGCATCATGCGCGGTCAGACCTCGCGGCCGGAGATCGTCGACGCGCTTGCGCGCCACATTTCGGAGAGCCTCGACAATATTTCCGTGCCACTCGGCGAGGAGACCGGCACGTTCGACTTCGCCGCCCTCGCCTTCGCCAAGATGAAGCGGACCAAGCCGAACCAGATCCTGCCGGGCTGGTGATCGCGCGATTGGGGCGGACATCGAACACGGCCGCCTTGACGCCGGCCAGCAATCGTCCCCCAATCGGCCGATGAGCGACGCAGCATCCGAATCACGCACCAACGCTACCGAATATACGGTGAGCGAGATTTCCGGCGCGCTGAAGCGTACGGTCGAGGACGTCTTCGGCAATGTACGGGTGCGCGGCGAGATTTCCGGCTATCGCGGACCGCATTCCTCCGGCCATGCCTATTTCTGCCTGAAGGACGATCGCGCGCGGCTCGACGCCGTGGTGTGGAAGACCACAATGAGCCGGCTGAAATTCCGTCCGGAGGAAGGCATGGAGGTGATCGCCACCGGCCGGCTCACCACCTATCCCGGAAAGTCGAACTACCAGATCGTTATCGACAATCTCGAGCCGGCCGGTGCCGGTGCGCTGATGGCGCTGCTGGACGAGCGCAAGCGCCGGCTGCAGGCCGAAGGCCTGTTCGATGCGGCGCGCAAGCGCAGGCTGCCGTTCATGCCCTGCGTCATCGGCGTCGTCACCTCGCCGACAGGCGCCGTCATCCGCGACATCATCCACCGCATCAAGGATCGGTTTCCACTGCACGTGCTGGTCTGGCCGGTGCGGGTGCAGGGCGAGACGGCGGGTGCGGAAGTGACCGCTGCCGTCAACGGCTTCAACGCACTGCCATGGGACGGCGCCATCGCGCGGCCCGATCTGTTGATCGTGGCACGCGGCGGCGGCAGCCTGGAGGATCTGTGGGGCTTCAACGACGAAGCGCTCGCCCGGGCCGTCGCCGCTTCGGGTATTCCGGTGATTTCCGCGGTCGGCCACGAGACCGACTGGACATTGATCGATCTGGCTGCGGATGTGCGGGCGCCGACGCCGACAGGCGCCGCCGAGATCGCCGTGCCGGTCAAGGTCGACCTCGAAGCGACGCTTGCCGGCCTTGGCGCGCGGTTGAAGACCGCACTGTCGCGCAATTTCGAACGCAAGCGGCAGGCGGCACGCGCGGCCGCCCGGGCGCTGCCCTCGCCCGACCAGTTGCTGGCGCTGCCGCGGCGGCGTTTCGACGAGGCGACGAGCCGGCTCGGCCGGGCGCTGTCGGTCAGCGTCGAGCGCAAGCGAGCCAGGCTTCTGGGGCAGCGGCTGACGCCGGCGACCTTGTCGCGGCGCATGAACGAAGCCCGCACGCTGACCCGCCGCGACCTCGCCCGTGCGCAAGCGGCTTTCTTCGCCATCGTGCGCGAGCGTCGGGCGCGGTTTTCACGCACGGCGACCAGACTGTCACCGGCGCCCATCGCCAGACGGCAGAAACTGCAAGGCGATGCACTGCTGGCACTGACACGGCGGCAGGACCAGGCGATTTCAAGACGGCTGGACCGCCTGCGTGGAAAACTGACGCAGGCCGACCGGCTGCTGGCGACGCTCTCGCACAAGGCCGTGCTGGCGCGAGGCTTCGCGCTGGTCAAGGATGTGGACGGCGCCGTGGTCAAGCACGCGGCAGAAGTTGTGTCGGGGATGGCGCTTTCACTGGAGTTCGCCGACGGCACCGCCGATGCAGTCGCCATCAGTGGCACGATGCGGCCGAAGACGGTTGCGAAGCCCGCGGCCAAGCTCAAGGCGCCGGGCGGCCAAGGTTCGCTCTTCTGAGGGTGACCAAGACTTCTTTGAGGGTGAAATGACCGACCCGCACCTTGCAATGCCCTCGGGCAAACTGCGCGCCCGCGCCTTCGCGATCCCATTCGATGGAACGCCGGGCCGCTTCAACGCCATCACCGATGTGCCTGGCGTGACGGTGGGCTATACGACACTGATCTCAGGGGATGGGCCGCTCGTCGTCGGCAAGGGTCCGGTACGCACCGGCGTGACCGCGATCCTGCCACGGCCCAGAGGCGAGTTGGCCGTCCCGGCGTTCGCCGGGATGTTCAGCGCCAATGGCAATGGCGAACTGACCGGCTCGCATCTGATAGAGGAACTTGGAGCGTTCAATCTTCCCATCACCATCACCAACACGCATTCCTGCGGCGTCAGCCGCGACGCAACGTTGCGCTGGATGCAGGCGGTGCTGCCGCAATCGCTCGACAGCGCCTGGGCGCTGCCGGTGGCGGGCGAGACTTACGACGGCTTCCTGAACGATATCAACGGCCACCATGTGAGCTTCGAGCACGTGTTTTCCGCGCTCGAAACGGCTGAAAGCGGGCCGATCGAAGAGGGCAGCGTCGGCGGCGGCGCAGGCATGATCACCTTCGGCTTCAAGGCAGGGTCCGGCACATCCTCGCGCAGCGTCGACTGGAATGGAGAGCGTTTCACGATCGGCTGCTTCGTCCAGTCGAATTTCGGTGCACGGCGGAACCTCGTGATCCGTGGCATCAGAGCCGGAGCGGAACTCGCCGAACCGGCGACCCGGGACAACACGCCGCGAGCGGAAAAGAGCTCGATCATCGCGATCGTCGCCACCGACGCGCCATTCATGCCGCACCAGTTGAAACGGCTGGCGAAACGCCTGCCGCTCGGCGTCGCGCTGACCGGCGGCTATGGATACAATTCATCCGGCGATATTTTTCTGGCCTTCAGCACGGCCAATGCCGATGCGGCGCGCGGCGCGGCCGGCAAGCTGGTCAGCGCCGGCTATATACCGGATGCCGACATCAACCCGTTCTTCGACGCCGTCGTTCAGAGCGTGGAAGAGGCAATCCTCAATGCTCTGGTCGCCAATGAAGACATGACCGGGCGCGACGACAATTTCGTGCCAGCGTTGCCGGAAGCATGGCTCGAGGAGAGATTTGGCAAAGCTGCGCGGCGATAAGACCGCGCAACTGCATCAGACAGGCAATGTTCGCCCGGCAGGTTTTGCCGGGGGGCGGTCCGTCAGCCGGCAGGCTTGTTGGAATTCTGCTCGTCCTGGTCGGCCTCGGCCGCCTCTTCGAGCCTCGAAGCAATGAGCTCCTGAATGTCGCCGACCTCTTCCTGGATATCCTCCAGGGGTATGCCGGCTTCGGCGGCCTTGGCCGCACATTCCCTGGCGAGGGTCTCGGCCTGCTTCTCGATCCTGGCTGGCGAGGGCTGGCAGTGGACTTTTTCGCCAATCCACCCGCGCAAGAACTCGATTGCGTGTTCACTCATACTGCTGTTTCCCTAGCGGCTATGCCGGTTGGTAATCATAAACGTCGGCATCTTCGAAAAGATGCGTGCTGCCATTCGAGCCGAGTCGGCTTCGCCCGGCAAGCCGAACTTGTCCGAGGTCCACAGAGCCGAAGGGAATGGAGGGTTCAAGGAGCACGTTCTAGTTCTTGAGGACTGATTCTCTCGAGGAAACTCGTTCGACCCGCGCTATTGTTTCTATTTGCTTTTTGTCGGTTTTCAAGCCGTTTTAGATCACAATAGATGTCGCAATGACTAGCACATTTACCGCGCTCTCGCCGGCACCATGTAAGAGGCGAGCCGTCAAAGCCGCCGCTATATAGTGATAACCATTTGCAATGTCGACTCTGCTTGCGGTCCTGCTTCTTTCCGCCGCGCTTGCTGGGAGATATGTGGTGTGACGGGCCTTGCCGTGCAAGCTGCCGAGCGCCTCATGCAAGGCATGCAATAGCGTCTTGTGGAAACCCTGAAGTGCTTGTCTCAGGGTGGCTCTCTACCGCTGGCGGTAAAGGATCATGCCGGCATGATAGAGGACGCCTTCGACGAACTCACCATCCGCGGTGAAGCCCGTATCGTCCCAGTATTCTATGTGGTTGCCGTGCACTTCATAGCGTCCCCGGTAGGCGCTTTCGCGGTCACCGCGCGCTTCGTCATAACGGCCGTTCGCCAGGAGTTCGTGCCTGATATGGCGATCCTCGGTGACCCACATTCCGACATAGGGATGAGCTTGGTGCGTCATTGGTTCCTCCGCAAGGATTGGAGTTGCAGGAAGGGTCAGGCCGGTTGGAGCTACAGCAACGGCAATACCCGTAAGCACTGCGGCCAAAGTGGATCGCATCAATGCGCCGCCTTCGTCGGACGCACGACTATCTCGTTGACGTCGACATCGTCGGGCTGTTCGATTGCATAGCGCACTGCCCTGGCGACGGCATCGGGTTTCAGTGCAATAGCACGCCAGCTTTTCATGGCGGCGGCAGCGGCTTCGTCGGAGATCGTGTTCGCCAGCTCGCTTTCCACCACGCCAGGATGAATGCAGGTTACGCGGATATCGTCACTCTCCTGGCGGAGCCCATCGGAAATCGCGCGGACAGCGTAATTTCGTTGCGCAATAGACGGCAGCCGTGGGCGAGACGGCCAGTGCGCCAATGGAACCGATATTGATGATGTGACCGGAGCCGCGTGCCGTCATCTCGGGCAGAACCGCCGCGACGCCGTACAGAACACCCTTGATGTTGACGTCCACCATCAGCTCCCACTCGTCGACCTTCATGGCTGCCATGGCCGACAGCGGCATGACGCCCGCATTGTTGACGATGACATCGACCTGGCCCCATTCGGCCCGGGCTGCGTCGGCGAATGCTGCGACATCCGCCCTCCTGGTGACGTCGAGCGCTCGCACGCGAACCGTTCCACCAGATGCCTCGATTTCGGCCGCAAGCGCTTCAAGGCGGTCGGTGCGGCGTGCGCCGAGCATCAGCTTCGCACCTGCCGCGCCAAGCTCGCGGGCAATGCCAGCGCCGATGCCGCTGGAGGCACCGGTGATCAGAACAACTCTGTTCATGGTCATCGAGATGATCCTTTTGGTCTGTGATTATTTTCACGATGTGAAGGGATTGGGTGCGGGTGAGCTCCCGCGGCGCGCCGGCCCTATTGGGGGGCTCACTGGGCGGTGTAGCCGCCATCGACCAGAAGCAAGGCCCCGGTGATGAAGCTGGACGCCGGCGAGGCAAGAAAGGCGATGGCCTCGGCAACTTCTTGCGGCTGGCCGATCCGGCCGATTGGATGCGCGCCGCCGAAGCTGCGCAGCATCTCCCGGCCATTCTCCACCACGCCTTCCATGATGTCGGTTTCGATCACGCCAGGGGCAACGGCGTTGCAGCGAATGCCCATGCGCCCGTATTCGATCGCGATCACCTTGGTCAGCTGTGCGACAGCCGCCTTGGACGAGGCATAGGCCGCCTGCGTCTCGAAGGCCGCAACCGCCGAGATCGACGAGACATTGACGATCGCGCCGCCACCGCCGGCGGCCATCAGTTCCACAGCGGCACGGGCAGTGACGAAGCTGCCGCGCGCGTTGATCTGCAGAATGCGGTCATAGTCGTCGACCGAGGTCTCAGTCAGTCGTTTGTTGAGCGTGCGACCGGCGTTGTTCACGACGATATCCAGTCGTCCGAAGCGCTTCGCGGCGAGTTCGACCGAGCGTCTGGCCAGGTCCTCGTCGGCGACATCGCCGACCAGCGTTGCCACATCCTCGGCTTCCAATTCGCGTACGCTGTCGCTGAGATCGCTTGCCACGATCCGGGCCCCGCGCGCACGCAGCAGCTCCGCCGTGCAACGACCGATTCCGCGTGCCGCGCCGGTCACGAGAGCGACCTTTCCATCCAGGTTCCAGGAGGAAGGCAGTGATGTCATGGGGTATCTCCTTGGTCAGCCGGCATCGACCTGGATCGGGGGATCAAGCCTTTCTTGCCGTTGCGACAGAGATAGAGCCATGGCATTGTCGCGATAAGCCGCCCGCCGTTAATCTCTATGGTAAGTTTGGCTAACCAATGGACATCGATCTCAATGCAATTGCCGTCTTCGTCACCGTGGCCGAGGAACGCAATTTTCGCGCTGCGGCAGACCGGTTGGGCGTGACGCGCTCAGCGGTCAGCCAGAGCATCCTCAGGCTTGAACAGCGCCTTGGCATCGCATTGCTGCAGCGCACGACACGCAGCGTCAACCTGACCGAAGCGGGCGAGCGCCTGCTGGCGAGCGTCGCACCGGCGATCGCCGACGTGAACGCGGCAATCGAAGCCACCACGGAGTTGCTGGACCGCCCGCGCGGCCGCCTGCGGATCGCGGTTTCGTCTATCGCAGAGGCCTTTCTGTCAGGACCATTGCTGGCGTCCTTTGCAGAAAGATTTCCCGAGGTGCATCTGGATATTGTGGTCACCGACGAGGAATTCGACATCGTTGCCGAAGGCTATGATGCGGGAGTGAGGCTCGGCGAAGTGATCGAGCAGGACATGATTGCCGTGCCGGTATCGGGCGATCAGCGACAGATGGCCGTCTGCGCCCCGCGCTATCTCGAAAAGTTCGGAGCACCCGCCCATCCGCGCGAGCTTGTGGCACGTCGATGCATCGGCTGGCGGCCGGCGCCGGGAGTTTCGCCCTATCGCTGGGAGTTCGGCGAGGACGGGCGCGAGTTCGACGTGGCAGTCGCGCCCGAGATCACGACCAACGACATGTGGCTGATGATCCGGCTGGCCGTTGCGGGCGCCGGGATCACGTTCGGCATGGCCGATACATTCCGCCCCTGGCTCGACCGCGGCGAGCTCGTGCCAATCCTCGACGGCTATCTTCCGCCGTTTGCGGGTTTCTATCTCTATTTCCCAAGCCGACGAAATATCGCGCCGAAGCTGAGAGCCCTCGTGGATCACCTGCGCGGCGCGCGTCAGGCGCGGGACCGCGGGTGAGCGCTACGGGATCGTAGTGAACGCTCGGCGCTATTGGTCAGAAACCTGGCTGAAAGCTGAATGGTACCGTTGGCTGGGATCGAACCAGCGACCTCCGGATCCACAATCCGGCGCTCTAACCATCTGAGCTACAACGGCACGTTTGCCTGAGCGGGATCGAGATGAAACGTTCGGGACCCGCTCTGTCGTTCGGCGATGCGTCCATACGGGCTATCGGAGTTTAATTCAAGGCTTTTGGCAAGGCAAAAGCTCGCTCCGGCATCGAGTCATTTTCCGCCGGACAAAAGAAAAGGCCGGCGGGAGGAGGTGCCGGCCTTTTCCTGTTACGAGCCAGCGGGAGGAGGTGCTGGCTGGTCACCCCGGTGAGCAGAGGGAGGAGGTTCCACCCGCCGGGTATTCACTTGAACCACTATATCGCACATCTATTTGTCTGACGAAATGCGACCTTTTGATGCATCGTCAAACTGTGCGCAAATATTAGGCGATCTTGATTTCTTTCACGGCCTTCTCGAAGGCGGTCTTGATCGGCTTGGATACGTCCTCGGCCGCCTTGGCAGCAACCGCCTGGAAGTCCTTAGCCTGCTCGACGGTCATTTCGACGCGCTTGCGCAGGAAAGCGGTCTGCAACTCGACGACTTCCGACAGCGACTTGGCGCCGATCAGCGCTTCGAAATGCGAGAAGCCGGCTTCGGCATTGGCGCGCAGGGCGGCGATGGTCTTGAGCGACAGGTCGCTGGAAACGGACTTGGCGGTCTCGTAGGTCGACTCCAGAGCCTTCTGGGTCTCCTCGGCGCCGGTCTTCAGCTTGGCGTAGGCCTCTTTCGACTGCTCGACGCCCTTTTCGGCGAAGGCACGGATCTGGTCGGTGGCCTTCGAAGCGTCGAAGCTCGGGAATTCTACGTTTTCGATCGTTTCAGCGGTCTTGGTCCTGGACATTTTCCATCCTTTTCAGCGGCAGCGGCTTTGACAAAATGCCGTCTCGTTCATCTATCATGGCAATATAAAGGCAAATTTTGTGCATTGCAACATGTTTGTTGCATCGCACCATAAAATATTTGGTTCGCGGCGTTAACCACGCGCCTAGAGATTCCGCTGGTTGCACGCTATGACTTGTGGACCTTCGCGCCGTCGGCTTTTATTAACAAAGCGTTAACCGCAAATTGCCCGCTCTGTGAGGGTCGCCAAGCGCATGCCGGCTGAAAACTACTCCTTCCTTGACGTCGCCGTGCTCGACGCCGTCCGCCTGCGCTTCGCCGCAGGCGACGCGATCGCCATTCTGTCGGCAGATCTCGAGCAGGTGATCTGGGCCAACGGGCCCGGCGCGGCGGTATTCGGCTATCCGGACATCGGCGCTATCATCGGCGCCTCGGCAGGGTTGCCGCTGATCGCCCGGCGCCAGATCATGGCAACCAGCGGTTTTCCGCAGATCGGCCGCGACCGTGCCATCATGGTCCGGCTGGCGACCGGCCTGACCAGCCGCGCGGTCGGCTTCCTGGCCAGCGCAGTGACCATGCCCGATGGCGAGGAAGCCATCATGCTGGCCTTGCCGGCGGCGCAGACCGGCTCGCGCAGCGCGGCCGAGATCGCCGACCGCGCCATCGGTGGCTTTACGGAAGACGGCCACTACATCGCCTTTGTCGATGCCAAGGGCAATATCGCCGCCGCATCGGACGGCTTTTCGGCGCTCGGCATCCGGCCTGAGACGCTGGCCGCGCTTGTCGCCGACGTGGCGAACGAGAGCGACCGCATCGTCAAGCGCCTGGTTCCGGGTGGGTCCAGCTCCTATCCCGCGGGCCTTGCCCGGCTGACGGAAGAGCGGCACCTGCTGGTGGTGATCGACGAGGACCGGCTTGACGGCGAGGCTCCCGATGGCGAACGCGCCGGCGGGGAAACCGAGGCGGCAGCGGCACCGAGCGGTGGCGATCTTCCCCAGCCAACGGACCAGGACAACGAGCAGCCGATCGCCAGCAGCGGCGCGGCGGAGATCGACCTTGCAGCGATGGAAGGCACCTCAGCATCGGCGGAGCACGAACCTGCCGACGCGGCCGACGATCACCGCACGGTTGGCGAAACGCCGACGCAGCATGACCATTGGTACTTCAATGCCGGCGACGACACGCAGGTCCCGCCCGGGGCAGCTGCGTCCGGCGAAGTCGAGACCAGCCCGGACGCTTCGCAGGCCAGCCCGGATACTTCGCCGGAAAGCGCCGCAAAAGCCACCAAAGCCGCCTCGCCGGCCGAACACCGCGCTTCGGCGATCGATCGCACCGCCGCGCCCATGCGTTTCGTCTGGCGTACCGACGCGGAGGGCCATTTCAGCGCCCTGTCGCCGGAATTTGCCGAACTCGTCGGCAAGCCTGCCGCCGACGTGATCGGCCGCCGCTTCGAGGATGTTTCGGCCGCCTATGGCCTCGATGCTTCTGGCGAGATCGCCGGCCTGCTCGAACGGCGCGACACCTGGTCCGGCCGCTCCGTGCTGTGGCCGGTCGCCGGCACCGATCTGAAGATACCCGTCGATCTGGCGGCGCTCCCGGTTTACAGCCGCAGCCGCGTTTTCGAAGGTTTTCGCGGTTTCGGCGTGGCCAGGAGCGGCGATGCGGTGGTCGATCCGGATGCCGTCGGCATGGCCCTTGTCGCTGAGGAGAAACCTGCCGCGACCATCGGGCCGAAAGCCGTCGAACCTCTCCCCGAGACACCTAAACCCGCCGATCCGTTCAGGGGCGAAGTGCCGGCATTGACCATCGTGCCAAAACCCGAGCGGCGTTTTGCCGACAAGGTGATCCGGCTGGCCGAGCACCGGCAGCCGGCCAACGACAAGGGCCTGTCGACGCTGGAACGCAGCGCGTTTCGCGAGATTGGCGAGCGTCTCAAGAAGGACAGCACCCCGGCCGAAGAACAGCCCAGCGCCGGAAAGCAGAAGCCGGTTGAGAAAGTCGAGGCAGCCGGCAAGGCCGACGAGCCAAAGCTGAAAGAAGCCGGCCCGACGGACAAGGGTGAGATGCCGGAACCAGGTCCGGAAAGCGAGGCGGCTGCCGCCGAACCGCCCGAGGCCGATACCGAAGACCAGAAGGACCTCGCCCGACTTGACGGCGAGCAGCCGGATGAGGCGGTAGCAGAGGCGCAAGCCGGCGAACCCGTCACACGCCCTGTTTCCGGATCGCTGCTCGACTATGCCGACCGCGAACCCAGAGATGAGGCGCAGGAAGGCGTTGAGCCCAGCACGAACCGTCGAACGATCGTCGCCGAAGCGCCGCGGGATGGCGACGACGACAGCATGACGGCCGAAGACTTCCGTGACGCCGAGGACAGCGAGGATTGGTCCGAGGACAGCGCAGCCGCAGCCGACGCTGCCGGCCATGTGCCGCCCGTCGAGCGGCCGCAGGCACCACCGCTCAAACTCGACGGCTTCGTGCCGTCGGCGTTTGCCGGAGAGGACAACACGGGGCCGGATACCTCGATCCTCGGCAAGCTGCCAGTGCCGGTGCTTATCCATTCCGGCGACCAGCTGCATTACGCGAACGACGAATTCCTCAGATTGACCGGCTATGCGACGCTCAATGCCCTGGACGAGGCTGGCGGGCTCGGCGCGCTGTTTGCCGACCCTTATGCCGACGACGGCAGTTCGGACGGCGGCGACCGCGCTCTGCGGCTGAAAACGCGCGAAGGTCAGGAGTTTCCGATCGATGCGATTTTACGCTCCGTGCCCTGGGGAAACGGCAAGGCGCTGATGCTGGTCGTACGTCGTTCCGGCGACGACGAGGCAGCAGCCATTCCACATGGCGCCGCCGAAGACCAAACGCAGCCGGATGTTTCCGAGCTCAAGGCACGTATTGCCGAAATGCGCACTATCATCGACACCGCCACCGACGGCGTCGTGCTGATCGGCCGCAACGGAACGATCCGTTCAATTAGCCGTCCGGCGGAAGCGCTGTTCGGCTTCGACAGCGACGAGGTGACCGGCAAACCGTTCGTCTCGCTGTTTGCGATCGAAAGCCAGCGCGCGGCGCGTGACTATCTCGAGGGGTTGTCGGAGCCCGGCGTTGCAAGCGTGATGAACGATGGCCGCGAGGTGATCGGGCGCGAGGCGCAGGGGCGTTTCATTCCGCTGTTCATGACTATCGGCAGGCTGCCCAACGACAGCGGCTTCTGTGCGGTGGTGCGCGATATCACCCAGTGGAAGCGGGCCGAAGAGGACTTGACCCAGGCGCGCGCAGTCGCCGAACGCGCTTCGTCGCAGAAGACCGATTTTCTGGCCCGCATTAGCCACGAGATCCGCACGCCGCTCAACGCCATAATCGGCTTTTCCGAGCTAATGGTCGACGAGAAATTCGGGCCGGTGGCCAATGACCGTTATCGCGACTATCTGCGCGACATCAACCGTTCGGGCAACCACGTTCTCGACCTGGTCAACGACCTGCTCGACATTTCGAAAATCGAGGCCGGCCAGCAGGAGATGGCCTATGAGGCGGTGTCGCTTAACGACACGCTGGCCGAAACCGTGGCGATGATGCAGCCGCAAGCCAACCGGGAACGCGTCATCATCCGCTCCAGCTTCGCCTCGCGGCTGCCGGAAGTGGTGGCCGATCTGCGCAGCGTGCGGCAGATCGCGCTCAACATCCTGTCGAATGCCGTCCGCTACACGCAGGCTGGCGGCCAGGTGATCGTGTCGACGGCTTACGAGATCTCCGGCGATGTCGTCATGCGCGTGCGCGATACCGGCATCGGCATGAGCCAGTCCGAGATCGAGCAGGCGCTGAAGCCGTTCAAGCAGATCAACGCGCTGAAGCGCGGCCGTGGCGACGGCACGGGTCTTGGGCTGCCGCTGACCAAGGCGATGGTCGAAGCGAACCGGGCCCGGTTCACCATCAACTCGACGCCCGGCGAGGGAACCCTGGTCGAAGTCGCCTTTCCCTCGACCCGCGTGCTCGCCGGTTAGCTATGGTTGCGCAAGAAAAAAGGCGTCCAACAGGACGCCTTGAGAAATTGGAATTGCTGTCACAACGGGGCTTGAGCGAATCAGATCCTCTCGGGGCTAAGAGGAACGGGATTTCTCCCTCAAGTTACGCACGACTATTGATGCCGGGCCTTAACAAATCCTTACCGGCACGCCGGAAAATTTACCAATGTGTACCACTCATGAAATCTAGGTAAATTCCGAAGAGATAATTTGTTAACGATACCTGGGACCTCAAAACGGCGCCACCTTGGATCCCGGGGTCAGTCGGCAAGCTGCGGCAGGCTGCGGAACAGCTCGAGCGCTTCGGGATTGGCGAGCGCTTCCTTGTTCTTGATGGCGCGGCCGTGCACCATGTCGCGTACCGCGAGCTCGGTGATCTTGCCCGATTTGGTTCGTGGAATATCGCTGACGGCGACGATCTTGGCCGGCACATGGCGCGGGCTCGCCCCGGTGCGGATTTTCGCGCGGATGCGTTTTTCCAGCTCGGCGTCGAGCTCAACGCCGGCCGCCAGCCGCACGAACAGCACGACACGCACGTCATTGTCGAAATCCTGGCCGATGCACAGCGCTTCGAGGATTTCCGGCATCTGCTCGACCTGATTGTAGATCTCCGCCGTGCCGATCCTGACACCGCCCGGATTGAGCGTGGCGTCGGAACGGCCATGGATGATCAGGCCGCCATGGGCGGTCCATTCGGCGAAATCGCCGTGGCACCAGACATCGTCGAAACGTTCGAAATAGGCGGCTTTGTATTTCCTGCCGTCAGGGTCGTTCCAGAAGCCGATCGGCATTGCCGGAAACGCCTTGGTGCAGACGAGCTCGCCCTTCTCCTGGCGGAGCGGGCGGCCGTCATCGTCCCAGACATCGACGGCAAGGCCGAGCCCGGGCCCTTGGATCTCGCCGGTCCATACCGGTTCGATCGGCACGCCGAGCACGAAGCAGGAGACGATATCGGTGCCGCCGGAAATCGAAGCCAGATGCACGTCCTTCTTGATGCCTTCATAGACGAAGCGGAAATCTTCCGGCGATAGCGGCGAGCCGGTCGATGAGATGGTGCGCACGCTGGAAAGATCATGCGTGCGGATCGGCTTCAGGCCGGCCTTGCGCACGGAATCGATGAATTTGGCCGAGGTGCCGAAATAGGTCATCTTTTCGGCATCGGCGAAGTCGAACAGCGCATTGCCGTCCGGGTAGAACGGCGAGCCGTCGTAGAGCAGCAAGGTGGCGCCCGATGCCAGGCCCGACACCAGCCAGTTCCACATCATCCAGCCGCAGGTGGTGAAGTAGAAGAAGCGGTCGCCGTCGAGCAGGCCGGCATGCAGCCGTTCTTCCTTGACGTGCTGGATCAGCGTTCCGCCGGCCGAATGGACAATGCATTTGGGAATGCCGGTCGTGCCCGATGAAAACAGGATGTACAGCGGATGCGAAAACGGCAGCCTTTCGTAGGCGACAGGCCTTGCGGCAAAGGGTGACAGCGCCTCTTCCAGCGCAGCCGCCTTGCCGATGGTCGCGGCGACGTCGAGCGAGGTGCCGAGATAGTCGACAATGAGGACTTTGCGGACGGTGGCGAGCTTGCCCGCCACGGCCGCGATCTTGTCGGCGACTTCGATCGCCTTGCCATTGTACCAGTAGCCGTCCGGCGCGATGAACACGACAGGCTCGATCTGGCCGAACCGGTCGAGAACCCCCTGCTCGCCGAAATCTGGGGAGCAGGACGACCAGACCGCGCCGATCGAGGCGGCCGCCAGCATCGCAGCAACGGTCTCCGGCATGTTGGGCATCATCGCGGCGATGCGGTCGCCCTTCTTCACCTTGAGTGACAGGAAAAGCTGCTGCAGGCGCGAGGTCAGCGCATGCAGCTCGTTCCAGGACAGCCGCCGCTCGACCTTGTCCTCGCCGCGAAAGACGATTGCGTCGCCAAGCCCGGTTTTCTTGAGGAGATTCTCGGCGAAGTTCAGCTTCGCATCAGGGAAGAAGGTCGCGCCGGGCATCTTGTCGCCATCGACTAGCACGCGTTCGCCCTTGTCGCCGACGATGCCACAAAAGTCCCAGACCAGGCTCCAGAAGGTCTCGCGGTGATCGATCGACCAGCGATGCAGGTCGGTATAGGAGGAGAAAGCCTCGCCGGCTAAGTTCGCCGCGGCGTTCATGAAGGCGGTCATCGGCGCCGCGTCGATCTGCTCTTGCGTCGGGATCCAGAGCGGTGCGTCGTCAGCCATCATTGTTTCTCCGTAGGCTGCATCGCTTATGCATATCGCGATGCAGCAGAGCAAGATTTTGTTGGACCGCGCCGGTCAGGGTGTGCGCAAATGCCATCGCCGGGCCATAAAGACTTGAAATGCGTCAGCCGTCGGTTACACCCGTCGGGCGATTTTGTCGGAATGGAAGCATACGGGGCGATATGCCATCACCTTTGATCCGACGCGGAATATGGGCGATCGGCGCAGCCGTCATCGTCATCGCGCTGGTTGTCGCAGCCTTGCCGTTGATCGCCTCGACCCGCATCGTACGCGACCGTATCGCGTGGGAAATGAGCGCGTGGAGCGGTTTCCGGGTCACCATCGACGGCGCGCCGCGTATCGAGGTCTGGCCGAATTTCCGGGCGATCCTGAGCGACGTGACGCTGTCGCAATGGACAGAGACGGATGCGCCGCCCGTGGTCGAGGCCGAACGGGTCGAGGTCGACCTCTCAGCGATGGCGGCGCTGCGTGGCGATGTGGTGTTTTCGACGGCGCGGCTGGTACGACCGACGATCCGGGTTCAGCGTACCGCGAGCGGGTTTTTCCTGCCTGCGATTCCCAGCGGCGGGCGCATTACGCGTTCGATCGATGCTGCCCGCGCGGTGATCAACACAAATCCCGCCAAGCCGGATCTCGGCAAGCTGCCGACAGATCCGTTCGGCACAGTCGAGTTCAGGGACGGCCGCGTAGTGGCTGCCATCGGCGGCAAGGACCAGGAGATATTGAGCAGCCTGAGCGGCCAGGCGAACTGGGCCGCGATGAACAGCAATGCGACGCTGTCGGCGACCGGGATATGGCGCGGCGAAAGTGTTGCCATCGACGCCGCATCGCCGAACCCGCTCGTGCTGTTTGGTGGCGGCACAGCACCGGCCACATTTTCCTTCAAGGCGGCACCGGCCAGTTTTTCGTTCGACGGCCGCGCCAGCATGTCGGAGAACGGCTATTTCGACGGCCAGGCAAAATTCGCCGCACCTTCGCTCCGACGCGTGCTCGAATGGTCGCAGGCCGGCATCGCGCCCGGTGCCGCAATCGGCTCGATCTCGGTTTCAAGCAAGATCACGGCGACGGCCGGGCGAGTCAAATTTGAAAACACGGCACTGACCCTCGACAACAACCCGGGAATGGGTGCGCTGGACTTCACCTATGGTGAGGCACTGCCGGTGATCTCCGGCACACTTGCCTTCGATACGCTCGACCTCAGATCATTTCTCTCCGCCTTTACGCCGGTACCATCCGCCGGCGGCACCGGCCCGGGCGAAATCGATACGAGCTTCGCCGACCGGATCAATCTCGATCTCAGGCTGTCGGCGGCGCATGCCACCGCCGGCGCCATCCAGCTTGCCGACGTCGCTGCCACTGCCCAGGTCAAGAACGGCCTTGCCGTCTTCGACATCTCGGATGCATCCGCCTTTGGCGGCAACGTCCAGAGCAGCGTCCGTTTCGACCGCAAGCCCGCCGGCACGGAAGTCGAGATCCGGCTGCTTGCTTCCGATATCGACGGCGGCGCTTTCGGCACCGCGGCCGGGATGACACGGCTGGTGCCGATCGGCACTGGAACCGTTTCGGTCATCCTCAAGGGGCCTGGCAGAACCTGGGACTCGATTTTCGAAAACGCCAATGGCTCGCTGTCGGCGACGTTCGGCGCGGGTGCGCTGAGCCGGCTTAACCTGCCGGCGTTCCTCAAGCACACCGAACAGGGCGGATTCTTCGCGCTGGACGACGTCTCGGACGGAACGCTGCCGATCGACGGGGCCGAGCTCAAGGCGAGCATTTCGAACGGCGTGGCGCGCATCGACAAGGCCGAGGTGAATTCCGCGCAATACAAGATCTGGCTTTCCGGCATCGCATCCTATGCCGGACGCGGGCTGGCGCTGTCCGGCGGCATCGTCCAGCCGAGCCAGGCTGCCACGCAGACGAACGGCCAGGGACCCAATCAGTCGTCGTTCTTCGTCGGCGGCACGTGGAGCACGCCGTTCATCTCGCCGATAAGCCGCGGCGTTTCGGGAGAGTAAGCAGCAGCAGCATCAACCGCGCTGCGCGGCCTGCTCGTCGCGTTGGCGCTGCACCTCGCGGCGTTTGTTTGCGAGCGAAGCGATGATCACGCCAACTGCGACGACCGCGATCAAGATGGTGCAGGCTGCGTTGATTTCCGGCGTCACGCCAAGGCGGACCTGGCTGTAGATCTTCATCGGCAGCGTCGTGGCGCCGGGTCCCGAGGTGAAGCTGGCAATAACCAAATCGTCGAGCGACAGCGTGAAGGCCAGCATCCAGCCGGAGACGATAGCCGGCATGATGACCGGCAGCGTGATCTGGAAGAAGGTCTTCACCGGTGGCGCGCCGAGGTCCATCGCGGCCTCTTCCAGCGAACGATCAAAAGTGATCAGGCGTGACTGAACCACCACCGCAACGAAGCACATGGTTAGCGTGGTGTGGGCAAGCGTCACCGTCAGAAAGCCGCGGTCGAGGCCGACGGCGACGAAGAGCAGCAGCAGCGACAGGCCGGTGATGACTTCCGGCATGACCAGCGGCGCAAACACCATGCCGGAAAACAGCAGCCGGCCGCGAAAGCGCGTGTAGCGTGTCAAGGTGAGCGCCGCCAGCGTGCCGAGCACGGTCGCCACGCTTGCCGAGATGACGCCGACGCGGGCCGTCACCCAGGTGGCGTCCATAAGACCCCGGTTGTGGAACAGCGACACGTACCATTTCGTCGAGAAGCCACCCCAGACGGTGACCAGCTTCGATTCGTTGAAAGAGAACACAACGAGCAGGACGATCGGCAGGTAAAGAAAGGCAAAGCCGAGCACGATCGAAATGATGTTGAAGCGGCTCCAGGTCGCGTTCATTGGTCCTGCTCCTGGGTGCGCGCCTGGGCTCGCTGGAAGAGCATGATCGGCACGATCAGCAGCAGCAGCAAGATGACGGCGACGGCGGACGACACCGGCCAGTCGCGGTTGCCGAAGAACTCGTTCCACAGCGTCCTGCCGATCATCAGCGTCTGCGAGCCGCCGAGCAGATCGGGAATGACGAACTCGCCGACGGCGGGAATGAACACCAGAAGGCAGCCGGCGATGACGCCGGGCAGCGACAGCGGGAAGGTGATCTTCCAGAAGGCGCTGGTCGGCGGACAGCCGAGATCCTTGGCGGCCTCGATCAGCGAATTGTCCATCTTCTCCAAGGCCGAATAGAGCGGCAGCACCATGAACGGCAGATAGGAGTAGACGATGCCGATGAAGATCGCCGTGTAGGTGTTGAGGATGATCAGCCGATGGCTGATGATGCCGGTGGCGAGCAGCAGCTCGTTGAGCAGGCCCTCGGGCTTGAGAATGCCGATCCAGGCATAGACACGAATCAGGAACGAGGTCCAGAACGGCAGGATCACCAGCATCAGCAAGGTCGGACGGATCGTCGCCGGGGCGCGTGCCATGCCATAGGCTATGGGATAGCCGATCAGCAATGTCAGGACGGTCGAAATGGCGGCGACGATGACGCTCGTCACATAGGCGTTGAAGTAGAGCGCATCCTGCGTCAGCAAGATGTAGTTGTCGAAATTGAGGGTGCCAAACCACGCGATAACCCCGGAAATGCCGCCGCGGAAATCGAGCACCGGCGTGTAGGGAGGCATGGCGATCGCCGTCTGCGACAGCGAAATCTTGAAGACGATGATGAAAGGGACGAGAAAGAAGAACAGCAGCCAGAGGTAGGGGATGATGATGACGAGCCGGCTAACGAACGCCGCTCCCAGCCTGACCAAGGCGGATTTGCCGGCAGCGCTTGCCGGAGAGCTTGTTGCGGCGGTGACAGCGGACATGATCAGTCTCTACCGTGTCAGGACGACGCCGGCGTCGGGGCGGAAAGAAACCCAGGCGCGGTCGTTCCAGGTCAATGGGTCCTCGGTGAGGCGTGCCGCGTTCATGGTGCTCGCCCGCACCACCTGACCGTCGTCCAGCCTGACGTGATAGACGGTCATGTCGCCGAGATAGGCTATATCGTAGACCTCGCCCTCGATGGCGTTGACGGCACCGGCCGGTTTCGTGGAGGACACCTTTATCTTCTCCGGCCTGATGGCGAAGGTAACCGATGTTCCGGCGGCGGCACTGCCGGCATTTTCGGTCCGGATGGTGATGCCGTTGCCGGCATCGATGCTCGCGCTGCCGGCCTCGCCAGCCGCGATCTTGCCGTCGAACATATTCACATTGCCGACGAAGCCGGCGACGAAGCGGGAACCCGGCGCTTCGTAGACCTCGGCCGGCGTCGCCACCTGCATCACCTCGCCCTTGTCGATGATGGCGATGCGGTCGGCCATCGTCATCGCCTCTTCCTGATCATGGGTGACGACGACGAAGGTGAGGCCGAGGTTCTGCTGCAGGTCCATCAGCTCGAACTGGGTCTCCTCGCGCAGCTTCTTGTCCAGCGCGCCAAGCGGCTCGTCGAGCAGCAGGACTTTCGGCCGCTTGGCCACCGAGCGCGCGAGTGCGACGCGCTGGCGCTGGCCGCCCGACAATTGGTGCGGTTTGCGCTTGGCGAACTGCTCGAGCTTGACCAGCTTCAGCATCTCGGCGACGCGCTTGTCGATGTCGGCCTTGGCCATGCCTTCCTGCTTGAGGCCGAAGGCGATATTGTTCTCGACCGTCATGTGCGGAAACAAGGCGTAGGACTGGAACATCATGTTGACCGGCCGCCGGTAGGGCGGAATGCCGCGCAGATCCTGGCCGTCGAGCAGGATGCGGCCGGCGGTCGGCTCCTCGAAGCCCGCAAGCATCCTGAGCAGTGTCGATTTCCCGCAGCCTGAGGCCCCCAGCAAGGCAAAGAATTCGCGTTCGAAAATGGTCAGCGACAGGTTGTTGACCGCTGTGAACTCACCGAATTTCTTGGTGACGTTGTCGAACTGGATGTATGGCTTGGCGTTCGGATCGTTCCATGGCGCAAAATCCCTGCGGATGCTGCCAAGCGATTTCATGTCCCACTCCGTCCTGCTGCTTGCCCCATGAGAAAGCGGCTCCGGCAACGGCTGCCGGAGCCTGGTCAGATTGCTATTGGCCGGTGACGATCTTGGTCCAGGTGCGGGTGATGATGCGCTGGGTCTTGGGATCGTAAGGCGATACGGTGTAGAGCTTCTGCAAGGTGGCTGCATCCGGATAGATCGCCGGATCTTCCAGGATCGCCTTGTCGATGAACTGCTGCGAAGCCTTGTTGCCGTTGGCATAGAGCACATAGTTCGACGATTTGGCGATCACTTCGGGCTTCATCATGTAGTTCAGGAACTCATGCGCTTCGGCGACATGCGCTGCACCGGCCGGGATCGCCATCTGGTCGAACCACATCTGGGCACCTTCCTTCGGCACGGAGTAGCCGATCTCGACACCCTGCTTGGCTTCGTCCGCGCGGTTGCGGGCCTGGAAGACGTCACCCGACCAGCCGACCGCCAGGCAGATGTCGCCATTGGCCAGGGCGTTGATGTATTCGGAGGAGTGGAACTTGCGGATATAGGGCCGGACCTTCAGCAAGGTTTCTTCGGCCTTGGCAATCTCATCGGGCGACGTGCTGTTCGGATCGAGGCCCAGATATTTCAGTGCCGCCGGTATGATGTCGGCCGGCGAATCCAGTACATAGACGCCGCAGTCCTTCAATTTGGCCAGGCTTTCGGGATTGAAGAACACGTCCCAGCTGTCGATCTTGTCGGTGCCGAGCGCTGCCTGCACCTTCTTGATGTTGTAGCCGATGCCGACCGTACCCCACATGTAGTTGATCGAATATTCGTTGCCGGGATCATATTTGGCGGTCCGTTCCATGACCGTGTCCCACATATTTGAAATGTTCGGCAGTTTCGACTTGTCGAGCTTCTGGAACACACCCGCCTGGATCTGGCGTGCAAGGAAATTGCCGCTGGGCACGACGACATCGTAGCCGCTGCCGCCGGCGAGCAGTTTCGTTTCCAGGATCTCGTTGGAATCGAAAGTGTCGTAGACGACCTTGATGCCGGTTTCCTTGGTGAAGTCGTCGATGATCGAACTGTCGATATAGTCCGACCAGTTGAAGACGTTGACGACGCGATCCTCGGCATGCGCGCCAAAGGTAAAAACTGCCAGAAACGCCGAAGTCGCCGAAAGCCAGAGCGCTTTGCGGGTCATGCTATTCTCCTTTGATGAGTGTTCCGTCGCCAGCTCGTCGCGGCGTCCGCGCGGCTGGGCATTTGCTTCAAGGTATTGGGCTTGCAGGCAGGCGACAAGCGCGAATTGCCGGCGCCATTATGGTTCGGCGGCGAGCCGACAGCGAAGACCTGGCGTGGCGTTGGTGGTGTTCCGACGCCGTCGGAAGCTTTCGCTACGGCGCGGGCAGGGAGACGACGATATTGTCCGGCCTCAATGCGGCCGGCATGGAGACTTGGCAAGATACGCCTGTCTTGTTGTTGCCGTGATCGCAGCCTGCCCGCGCGGCTGCGACGTTGTCAATGGTTCATCTCGCTTTGACGCGCGCACTGCATCAATTAGGTGACGGCACACCGATGACGCCCGCTCGCGCGGGCCGCGTCTGGCGCTTGAACTCGAGCCCGATATGGACGAGGAGCGCGGTGACGACGACGGCACCGCCGACGATGGTCCGCGCCGACGGCACCTCGGAATGAATGAGCCAGACCCAGATCGGGCCAAGGATCGGTTCGAACGTGCCGAGCAGCGCCGCCACAGCGGCCGGAACAAGCCGGGCACCGGTGGCGAAGAAGGCGAGACCGAGTCCCAGATTGATCACGCCAAAGGCAAAGAGGAAGCCCATATCGTGGCTGGAGACGCCCAGCGCCAACGCCTGCGATGCCGCAAAGGCGGCCGCCAGCATCGTGCCGAGGCAGGTCGCCGGCGTCATGCGCACATGGGCAAAGCGGCGCGTGATGACGGTGGCGATCGAGAACATGACAGCGATGAGCAGCGCCAGCCCGTCGCCGATTGGCGACACCGCGCCATCGAGCGATTCCGACACCATGATGGCGACGCCGACAATAACGGCGGCGATCGCCACCCAGGTCGCCACCGCCACCCGTTCGCGAAACAGCGCCCAGGCAAACAGCGCCGCCAGAAGCGGCACGCCGGCCTGCATCAACAGGATGTTGGCGACGGTGGTATAGGCAAGCGCCACGACGAAAGAGGTCGACGCCGTGGCGAAGCAGAACGCCACCGCAAGGCCGGCCAGGCCCATGCCGCGAAACAGCTTCAGCGTGCCACGCCAGCCATCGCGCCAGACCATGAAGCAGAGCAGGAAGGCGGCGGCCCAGACCGAGCGCCAGAACACCACCGTCCAGCTGTCGGCGTTGTCGATGAAGCGCGCAATGCTGCCGCCGAAGCTCCACATCAACGCCGACAGGAATACCAGCAGGAAGCCGACGCGTTCGCCTTGCGGCGACACGATCGGCGAAGCGGCAACCGGAGATGATGCGGTATCGGTCATGGGTATGACTGTCGGCGAATTCGGAGCAGCACGATGTGCAATGGACGACAGAGACGTGCCTCATTCGCGTAACGCAAAGCAGAAGGCCGGGCGTGATCCAGTTCGATGTTCCGTTTGGCGCACTGATGAGGGCGCATCGCCCTCGCCCGGCGATGATCCGAGGCGACCGGTCGACGATGGCTTTACGACGTGCCCCTATTGCCGCGGATAAAGCGCCAGAGACCGGCCAGCGGAACCAGCAGGAGCAGGCCAAACTTTTTCAGCGCGATCAGCGCCACGACCAGAAAACCTGCTTTCGCCGCCAGCTTGCCGGCAATCAGGCCACCGACGCCAATCGCCGCAACAGTATCGACGCCCGGCACGAAATCAGCGTATGTCTTGCCGGTATTGAAGTCCGCGAGGCCAAGCACTTCATCCAGGCTTTGCCTTATCTCCGGCAATTGTTCCACCGTCGCGATATAGCTCATCACGAAGACGCCCTCCCTGCCAAGGAAACGGACGTCGTAGTTGAGCGTATGGGCGGCATCGTTGCCAAATTGCAGCTCCTTGGCCCAGTGCAGGCGCTTGTGGGCCGCGTCATAAACCGGCGGCGACGCCCAGCCGATCAGCGTAATGGGCGCATAGCCATCCTTTACCCTCTGATCGTTGCCGGACAGAGTGTCTGACTGCATGTTGCGCAGCAGTTCATTGTAATCGATGGACGCGGCGTCGCTGTCGTCGACGTAACCGATCTTTTCCCAGCGCAGCTCTATCCCCCAATTGTTGTCGGCAATGGGATCATGGGAGACTGGAAAGATCATGCCGAGGGCATCGGAACCAGAGTCGGGCGGATTGCCCCAGGCTTCGGTGAGGACGGAGAGCGTGTCCTTCTAGTCCAGAAAATAGAACTTGTCCTTGAGGTCGAGATGGATGCCTTCGGCAAGATTTATCGCGCCGGTCTTCGGATCGATCTTGTCCAGGAACGCCTTGCCGGCATCATTATACTGTTGATAGGACTTGAAGAAATCCGAGGACTTTTCAGCCAATGCGGGATCGGGGGAAAACGCGAGCGCCAAGCCAAGCCAAAAAACTGTCCTGCCCATCATTGATCCCCCGACCGTTGCGCAGTTCTTTTTTTTGATACCGTACCGTCAATGCTGAATCAATATTCGGCTGAATCAATATTTTGGCCGAACCAATATTTTGGCCGGCAACCGCGAACCAGCTTACTGGTTGCCGCCGCAGGAACAGATGAGGTCCTTTGGTCGAAGATTCAGCCGCAATATTGCTGGAGCCGAATCACTGGAAATCGAACGCCGACAGTCCCGTGACCATCTCGTCGAGGCCGAGCGGACGTGTAACGGGTGGCTCGGCGCGGGCGAGGCAGCCGATGCGTTCGCACAGCCGGCAGGCAGGGCCGACCGGCGTAGCCAGCGCAGCGGCGCTCTGTCCGGTCTTGCCGATGGCGGCCGGCCCCGGCAATGCCGCTCCATAGACGACCTCGTCGCGAAAACCGATGTCGCAGCCGAGCAACAGCGCCGTGCGCCGCGGGCGCTCGGCAAACGAGCCCTGCGGCCCCTCGAGCGTGCGGGCAATGCAGAGAAACGCTGCGCCATCTGGCATTTCCACTGCCTCGACCAGGATCTGGCCGGGCTGAGCGAAGGCGGCATGGACCGGCAGCTTCGGACAGCCGCCGCCGAAGCGGCTTTGCGGAAAGCCGTGGCTGCCCGCCTTGCGGAAGCGATTGCCGGCATTGTCGACCTCGAGCATGAAGAACGGCACAGCCAGCGCACCCGGCCGCTGCAGGGTGGTCAGCCGGTTGGCCGCCTGCTCGAACGAAACGCCGAAGCGCGACCGCAACATGTCGATGTCATAGCGGGCGCGGACCGCCGCCGCATGAAAAGGCTGATAGGGCATCATCAGCGCGTGCGCGGCATAGCGGCCGAGCTCGAAACGCGCCAGCCGGCGGGCTTCGTCGGTGGTCAGCTTCAGCACCTGGATCTCGGCGGCGACAGCGACGCTCATGCGGATCAGGCAGGCCTCCATCGCCACCTCGCGCAGTTGATCGAATGGCGACAGCCGCTCGGACAGGAACAGGCGCTGCGAGTGACGGTCATAGCGACGCCGCCAGTTGGGCATGGTGGCGACCGGCAGTACCTTGACGACGATGCCGAATTCACGCCGCAGCCAAGCCTTCAACGCACTGAACAGATCGTCGCCGGGATCGAGCACCGACGTGAATGCCTCGGCTTCCTCTTCGAGCGCGGCAAAATGGTTCGGCCGGCGTTCGAAAATCTCATGCACCTCGTCGATCGGCAGCCTGGCACCGGAGAGGGCGGTGGCCTTGCCCTCACGCGCGAGCAGCTCGTTGATATCCGACAATCGCTCGGCCTGCTCGCGATAGGCGCGAAACAGCTTTATGACAGCGGCGGAAGCATTTGGCGCCGCCTCGGCAAGCTCGATGAGTTCCTGGTCGCCCGGCAGTTCGCCGGCCAGCAACGGATCTGAAAACACTTCCTTCAAATCGGCGACCGACCCCCTCGCCTCGCCCTGCAATTCATGTGGGTCGACCTTGTAGACGGTTGCCAGCCTCAGGATCAGTTGCACCGTCAGCGGCCGCTGGTTGCGCTCGATGAGATTGAGATAGGACGGCGAGATGCCGAGCCCTTCGGCCATCGCCGTCTGGGTCAGCCCCTTGGCGTTGCGGATGCGACGAATGCGCGGCCCGGCAAAGATTTTGTGGTCGGCCAATCGACTGCCCTTGACAGAAATTTACATCCGCTGATGGCATGGCGGCGTTTTACAATCATGACAAATTTACAGCTCTCATCCGTCAAACACAACACAGGTTTTCTCTTATTTTCTGGCTAACCTGGAGGTTTACCTCGCTTGCGTCGTGCCGGCATGTAAATGATGTCACACATGGGGCACGCATTTTTCCTCTGCGACGCCTTCCGAAAACCGGCATCAAAACCGCCTGGAGTGACCAATGACCGACTTTTACAACCTTGTCCCGTCGGCGCCGCAAGGTCGCTTTGATGGCATCGAACGGCCCTATTGGCCGGAGGAGGTGAAGCGGCTGCGCGGCTCGGTGCAGATCCGGCAGAGCCTCGCCGAAATGGGGGCAAACCGGCTGTGGCAGCTCATCCATGAAGAAGATTTCGTCAACGCGCTGGGTGCCATGTCGGGCAACCAGGCGATGCAGCAGGTGCGGGCGGGGCTGAAAGCGATCTATCTGTCGGGATGGCAGGTCGCCGCCGATGCCAACACCGCTTCCGCCATGTACCCGGACCAGTCGCTTTATCCCGCCAATGCCGCGCCCGAGCTGGTCAAGCGCATCAACCGCACCTTACAGCGCGCCGACCAGATCGAGACTTCGGAAGGCAAGGGGCTGTCGGTCGACACCTGGTTCGCGCCGATCGTCGCCGATGCCGAAGCCGGCTTCGGCGGGCCGCTCAACGCCTTCGAGATCATGAAGGCATTCATCGAGGCGGGTGCGGCCGGTGTCCACTACGAGGACCAGCTGGCTTCGGAGAAGAAATGCGGCCATCTCGGCGGCAAGGTGCTGATCCCGACCGCCGCACACATCCGCAACCTCAACGCGGCGCGGCTTGCCGCCGACGTCATGGGCACGCCGACGCTGGTCGTGGCGCGCACCGACGCTGAAGCGGCGAAGCTCTTGACCTCCGACATCGACGAACGCGACCGACCTTTCGTCGATTATGGCGCCGGCCGCACTGCGGAGGGCTTCTACCATGTCAGCAACGGCATCGAGCCCTGCATCGCCCGCGCCGTCGCCTATGCGCCCTATGCGGACCTGATCTGGTGTGAGACTTCAAAGCCAGATCTGGCGCAGGCCAGGACGTTTGCCGAGGGTGTGCGCAAGCATCATCCAGGCAAGCTGCTTGCCTATAATTGCTCGCCGTCTTTCAACTGGAAGAAGAATCTCGACGACGCGACGATAGCGAAGTTCCAGAAGGAACTCGGCGCCATGGGCTACAAGTTCCAGTTCATTACGCTGGCCGGCTTCCACCAGCTCAATTTCGGCATGTTCGAGCTCGCTCGCGGCTACAAGGAGCGGCAGATGGCAGCCTATGCGGAACTGCAGGAGGCGGAATTCGCCGCGGAAGCCAATGGCTACACCGCCACCAAGCACCAGCGCGAGGTCGGCACCGGCTATTTCGACGCCGTCTCGATGGCGATCACCGGTGGCCGTTCTTCGACCACGGCCATGCATGGATCGACCGAGCACGCCCAATTCAGGCCGGCGGCGGAATAGCGGGACAGCAGACAAACAGAGGGAACGCCCAAGCGGGCATGGCAACACAACAGGCATGGCAACACAGGGAGAAGACCAATGGCATCGATAAGCCGCGTCAAGGAACGGGCCGAAGAGCAGGCCACCAGCATGAATGTCGACCAGCAGGCGACCATCCGCATGCTGGCGAACGATCTGCACAGGCTCAATCAGTCGGTGATGAAGGCGGTCGAGGCCGGCGTCTCGGTCGAACTGGTGCGCTCGGCACGGCACCATGGCGGCGACGGCAATTGGGGCGATCTGCTGATCCCGGTCATCGTCACGCAGCGGAGCCACGACTGATGAATTCTACCGCACCGCGCCTTTTTTGAACGCGGGCTATCGCACCTCGCAGGCAGCGGCCCTGCCTAATCCGGCAGAGCCGCTAGTGCAACGATTTCAATGACAAGATCAGGCTGCGCAAGCGCTGCAACGCCAATAACTTCCGAGGGCGGCGGGTTGTTGTAGCTGCAGTGCTTCGGGCAGTGCACCGCAAAGAATTCGTCCAAGACGTCCAGGCGAAAATTGGGAGAGCTCAGAACGCCGCCATCGGGAAACGGTCCCTTAACGAAGAAGGTCAGCCTGATGAGATGCTCGAGCGCACTGCCAAGCTCCTCCAGGTCTGATTTGATATTGGTGAGAATTGTGCGCCACTGTGCCGCTGCATCGCCAATGGCGCCGCCGCCGCTTTTGCCGATCGGATCGTAGTCCTCGGCCGTCGCGGTGTTTCCGGAAAGGTGGACAAACCCCTTCGCGCCGGTAACGACCGTACCCTTTCCCCATGGCATCAACCGGCCATTTTTGAATTTCTTGTGAGTCACGAGTTCCATTGTCATCTCCCGTCGATCAAAGAGACGTGCGTAGCCAACGAGGAAGGGTAGTCCGGCGAGGCGATGCGACAAGCTTGCGACAGACTTGCCTCGACTTCATCCAACCTTTCGTCAATCTGGCTATAGCTGCTAGTTGACGCGTTCGCGCTGCACAGCCAAACTTAGCTGAGCCTGCCCGGTTGTGGTGGCGACTTCTCCTTTCGAGCGGCGGCAAAGAAAAGCATTTAATTTTAATTTTAATATTTCTTGCGATATTCTCCTGATACGCCATTTGAGCTTGACATGAGCAGTGATCTCACGCCAATTACCTCTCGAGTTTCAACCCTGCATTGAAACATTGAACAACGGCCTGCCCCGCCATGTGCCCTGCGAATCGCGACATCGAGACTGCAAAACAGCTGCCTTTCGTCAGCCGGGACGTGGAGACGCGGATGCTCCCGGATTTCTCGCGGGTGCTGGTGGTCGGAAAATCACCGATCAACCGCATCGTGGTTTCAAAAATCGTGGAGCGGTCCGGCCTCAAACCGATCTCGGAATCTCCCGAAAGCGCGGCAAAGGCCTTGCACGCGCTGATTCCCGGGGCTGTCGTTCTCGACGGCGGTGCGGAGAATGGGGACTGCGACGCCTTGCTGTCGGGTATCGATGCACTGCGAAGGGCGTCAGGCAGATCGCTTCCGTCGGTGATCCTGCTTTCAGTCAAGACCGGCACGCCGGAGAGCCTGGGCCTGTCCAGCGTCATCGATGCAGTGGTCGTCAAGCCGATCACCACCGAACGGCTGCAGCCGGTGATCGACCGGCTGATCGCAATTAGCCGCAATTGACGCCTACCGTGATGCCTCGGCTGCCGATCTGATCAATCAATCTCGCCGATACGCTCGATCAAGCCCGGCAGTTCACCGAGATTGGCTATCTGGCGAAAGCGTGGTGCCGAGACCGGCGGCTCGACATGTTCCAGCACCCAGGTCAGATCATGCGGAACGTGGATGCCCCAACTGCCGGCTTCGATGGCCGGCACGACGTCCGATTTGAGCGAGTTGCCGACCATCATGCCCTTTTCCGGGCCGTCGCCGTGGCGGCTGAAGATGCGGCTATAGGTGGCCGCGCTCTTGTCGCTGACGATCTCGACGGCATCAAACAGCTCGCCCAGCCCGGATTGCGCGAGCTTGCGTTCCTGGTCGAACAGGTCGCCCTTGGTGATCAGCACCAGGCGGTAGGCGCCGGCCAGCTTTTCCACGGTTTCGCGCGCATGCGGAAGCGGCTCGATCGGATGGCTGAGCATCTCGCGGCCCGCGGCGAGAATTTCGGCGATAGTCGAGGCCCGCACCTGGCCGTCGGTGACGTCGATCGCCGTCTCGATCATCGACAGCGTGAACCCCTTGATGCCGAAGCCGTAGACCGCGAGGTTGCGCTTCTCGGCCTCCAGCAATCTTGCTGAAATCCGGTCCTCCTCGGCGTGATCGGCGAGCAGTGCGGCAAAGCGCTTCTCGGTCACGCGGAAGAACTGTTCGTTCTGCCACAGCGTGTCGTCGGCATCGAAGCCGATCGTTGTCAGTTTGCGGCTGTGTTGCATTCGACGTCTTCAATTGCGGCGTTGCGGGACGCCGACCCTAGACCAGGATGTTTTTATCCGGAAGTCGTTGTGTTTCCCCGGCTAGTCGAGGCGGACGCCAGCCGGCTCCCCTTCCCTTTCGTCGCCGGCAACGGCTATACTCCACAATCTGCAACAAATCTGGTGATTGATGCCGCCTGCAAAAAAGGAAGTCCGTCCGTCGAGCCGCGGAGGACGCGCCCGCACGCCTGCCTTCGTGAAAAACCAACGTGGCGTCAAGAACTGGAAGGAAGTCAGCGCCTGGCTGGAATGGCGCGGCATCGAAGATATCGAATGCATCACACCCGACCAGGCCGGGGTTGCGCGCGGCAAGATGATGCCATCGAAGAAGTTCACCTCCAACACCTCGCTGGCGCTGCCTTCGGCGGTGTTCATGACAACGATTTCCGGCGGCTATCCGGAGGACGGCAACGGCTTCCACTATCCGGAGGACGACGGCGACCTCAAGCTGATGCCTGACCTCTCGACGCTGACGGTGGTGCCGTGGGAGGAGGACCCTACTGCGGCGGTTATCTGCGACCTCGTCCATCAGGACGGCCGCTCGGTCGAGTTCACGCCGCGCAACGTGCTGAAGCGCGTGCTTGCCGCCTATGACAAGCGTGGACTGAGGCCGGTCGTGGCACCCGAGATCGAGTTCTACCTGGTGCGCAAGAACCCCGATCCGGACTATCCGCTGACCCCGCCGGTAGGTCGATCGGGGCGGCCGATCGGCGGCGGCGCCGGCTATTCGATCGCCGGGGTTAACGAATTCGACGAATTGATCGACGACATCTACCATTTCTCCGAAAGCCAGGGCCTGGAGATCGACACGCTGATCCACGAGGAGGGCGCCGGCCAGCTCGAAATCAATCTGCGTCACGGCGATCCGATCGAGCTCGCCGATCAGGTGTTCATGTTCAAGCGAACCATCCGCGAGGCGGCGCTCAAGCACGAGATCTACGCCACGTTTATGGCCAAGCCGATCCAAGGGCAGCCCGGTTCGGCCATGCATATCCATCAGTCGATCATCGACAAGAAGACCGGCAAGAACGTCTTTTCGGCGGAGGACGGCTCGGAGACCGACGCCTTCTTCCACTTCATCGGCGGCATGCAGAAACATGTGCCCAACGCGCTGGTAATGTTTGCGCCCTATGTCAATTCCTACCGGCGGCTGACGCAGTCGGCCTCGGCGCCGGTCAACAACAAATGGGGCTACGACAACCGCACCACGGCCTTCCGCGTGCCCCGCTCCGACCCGGCGGCGCGGCGCGTCGAAAACCGCATCCCCTCCTCCGACGCCAACCCCTATCTGGCGCTGGCGGCATCGCTTGCCTGCGGACTGATCGGCATGACCAACAAGATCAAGGCCGAGCCGCCGGTTCTGACGACCGCCAACGAGGACCAGATCGACCTGCCGCGCAGCCTGCTCGAAGCCGTCGACCTGTTCGAGGCAGACGAAGAACTCGGCGCGCTGCTCGGCAAGTCATTTGCCGCCACCTATGCGGCGATCAAGCGAGCGGAATTCGAAACCTTCATGGAAGTGATCAGCCCGTGGGAGAGGGAGTATTTGCTGCTGAATGTGTAGTAGGGGAGTAGGGCAGTAGGGGAGTAGGGCAAGGATGACGGACAAGATCGCATCGTACAGGGATCTGATCGTTTGGCAGCAAGCCATGGACCTAACAGTTGCAATCTACCAGGTGACAAGGACTTGGCCGAAAGACGAGATCTACGGGCTGACGGGTCAGGTGCGTCGGGCAGCAACGTCGGTGCCCGCCAACATCGCCGAGCGTTACGGCCGAGAAAGCCGAGCTTCCTACCAGCAGTTTCTCAGGATCGCCCAGGGATCACTCAAGGAACTGGAGACACACCTTTTAATCGCGCAAAGGGTTGGAATTACCTCTCGCGAGGCGGTCGAGTCATTGATGCCCCACAGCGAGAGCGTAGGAAAGCTCTTGCGGCTTCTGATCCGCAAGCTGTCGGCTGAATAGACACCTACTGCCCTACTGCCCTACTGCCCTACTCCCCTACTCCCCTACTCGACTACGAGCCTTCTCGCAAACGAGC
>NZ_JAMYMZ010000032.1:0-62845 GCF_040318825.1 Mesorhizobium sp. M1006 | reverse complement strand
TCCCGAGCGACGACACGCTCCCGCGAAGCCTTGATGCCATTGACGAACGGCATGGGCGAAGACTCCGCGAACTGGATCAGCGCTGGCTCGGCTTTCAGGGCAAAACGCGAGGCGGCATATTAGGAATGCCGGATAATGATTTCCTGGAAATCTTCGACGCCGTCGGCGATGCCGAGGTGCGGGCTCCGACTTCGGAACTCAGCGGAGACGCATTCCACGCAGCCAATTCCGCCACCAAAAGGGCGGTGTCCCCGTTTACCGACGCGCATCTAAGTTCTCCGTTGTTCCCCAACACGATTATTGCTGTGCCTGTTACCTCAATCGACCGTTCTGCGATCGTGTGGCTGACGCTGCGGAAAAAACCGCAGGGTCGGTTCTGTTCGATGTTCGCGTCGACGGCGATAGCTGCGTTCAGCGGATGGCTGCGATTGGATATGGCGTTTAAATCCTAACGGGATTCAATAATCCCTGTGGGACGGCACGTCCTGTGTCCTGCAGCGCGTTGTTGAGCGCATGGCCCATATAGCGGATTGATGATGGTGAAGGCCTCGGGCTCTCCTCGGCTCCGGCACCGGCACGGAACGTGTCGGCCGGCACCGCAAAGGGCGTTCGGCCGGCCGGAGAGAGGTCGAGGCAGCAAGCATTCCCAGTGGGGAAGTCAGGCTGTTTGGCTGTCGCATCCACGAAAGGTCGCGCCACAGAAACTTGATTGCCAGTCAAATTTTGTTTTCTCGACGCTTCACGAATTAGCATTGGATGCTTCGCTGTTGGGCGTGAAGGAAGATAGGCTGGGGATGGCGCGGCCCGAGCGAACCCACAAAGCCTTCACACGATGCAGATAAGGCACGGGACCTCGTCGAAAGTGTCGACAGGCTGGCTGGCGTTGCTCATGACTGAGCGGAAATAGAGCACGGCAAGACGGTGGAGACCATCGCGCTCGACAGCAAGAACAATTCTCCAGAGGCGATCATCATTATCGATCCGGCGGTCGGGAGGCCTGGTCGGCTTAGCGGGGCTACGACGATGCGACATCCAACAGATATGCGGCATGACTCGGTCAAGGTCGGTGCTGGAATTGCCGCCCGAAAATGGAGTCTTGGCCCAGGAATCGAGCCGCCATCGCGGACGTTGCACCGAAGCAGAGCCGGCACTGTCTCAAGTCCGGATGGCGAAGTGCGCAGCCGATGAAAGCTGCGGCAGTTGGGGACGCGTACAAGCCGTATATGATGACGACATTCGGGGCGCCACGGAGGCGTTCCGCGTTCCTATCGCTCGAACCATGGCCATCGACGAATACGACAGGCCATCAGGTCCGCCGCGCCTTAGCGATAGATGAGTCGCAGCTTCGCCGTGCATAGCGTAATCGCGGAAGTTTGCATTTACGCGCTCCCGTCCGTTTCATTCTCCTCATCGATTTCGCGCACGGGCAGATAGGCGTTCGTTTCCAACCATTCCCGCAGCACGATCTGAATGAGGTCCGCCCGGCCGATTTCCATTTCGGCAGCAATGGCGTTGAGAGCGTCCTCGGTGGCCGGTTCCAGCGGCACGCCGGCGACGTTTCTGAGCATCAATGCCGCGCGCCGCAAGATGATCTGCAGATCCGCGCGCGAAACGTGTGTCGCTTGGCAGTTAATTAGTAAGCGCGAATTTCCCCGCACCTTTTACTGTTGAGTGCTCTGATGCATGAGGCGTCACCAAAATAGGTGGACACCTTGTGTGCGGTCGCCGTCAATGCCGATCACATCAAAGGAAACGGCCCGCCCATTGCCGCATGGAAGCGTGACAATGCTGCTCGACCTCCTACATGTTAATGCATCACGTAATATAGTAGCCAATCACCCACCCGGCCAGTTTGCTGCCTTTGCCCGGCCTTAACTACCCCCTGGGGAATGTCTCTCGACATTCCTCAGGGAACTCGACGCGAATGTCTGCAATATCCGCTAAGCGGGCAGAATTTCTGCGACAGCATCTTGCTGAAACCCTACTTTACAACAGTGTGGCGCTTCCGGCCGAGCGAAAGCCGGATCGGGAGGTCTTGGGACGATATCATTGTATCAACCTCGACGACGTTGCCGTTGATCCGCACACCTCGTCCCGAGATCGCCCTTCGCGCTTCCCCTTTGGAGGAGGTCAATCCGGCGCGTACCAGCAAATCCACAAGGGCTACTCCGGCCAAGCCCTCGGCGTCATTTAGATGAAGCGTCGGTAGCCCCTCTGCGGCTTCGCCCTGCCCAAATGCTTGGCTAGCCGTGGCCTCCGCCTGTTTGGCGGCGTTAGTTCCATGTGCCAGGGCCGTAGCTTCGTTGGCGAGACGTTCTTTGACGGCGTTTAGCTCGGTTCCTTCAGCCTGTCCAAATCGCTCGATCTCGTCCATCGGCAGATCGGTGAAAAGCTTCAGGAACCGAACGACATCAGCGTCTTCCGTGTTACGCCAGAATTGCCAGTAATCGTATGGCGAAAGGCGATCTTCGTTGAGCCACACAGCTCCGGCAGCCGTCTTACCCATCTTGACACCTGAAGGAGTCGTCAGAAGCGGCGTAGTCACTCCGAAGACTTCCTTTCCATCCGTCCGCCGTATCAAGTCGATGCCATTGATGATGTTCCCCCACTGGTCGGCTCCACCCATCTGCAGACGGCAACCGGTCCGGCGGGATAGCTCAAGGAAGTCGAACGCTTGGAGGATCATGTAGTTGAATTCTAAGAAGCTCAGGTTCTCCTGCTTTTCCAGCCGCGACTTCACACTGTCGAAAGAGAGCATCCGATTGACGGAGAAATGCCTGCCGACGTCTCTCAGCATGTCGATCCAACGAATGCTGTCCAGCCAGTCGGCATTGTTCACCATCACGGCATCCGTCGGGCCGTCTCCGAAGACAAGGAGACGGTCAAAGACCTTTCTGATCCCTTCAATGTTGGCGGCGATCCGCTCGTCCGTCAGCATCGGCCGCGCCTCCGAACGGAAGCTGGGATCGCCGATGCGGGTGGTCCCACCCCCAATGAGAACGATGGGTTTATGGCCAGTCTGCTGAAGATGACGAAGCGCCATGATCAGAAGAAGATGGCCGACATGAAGACTGTCAGCCGTCGCATCGAAACCAGCGTAAGCGGGTACGACGCCTGCTTCAAAGGCGGCATCGACACCCGGCAGGTCGGTCCCTTGATTTACATAGCCGCGCTCAATGAGCGTCTTCAAAGCCGCCGAACATGGTTCGGAATGACCGGTTGATAAATCGGGAAGTGCCATAGGGAATCCTCCTGGTATTGCCGCCAGGGGGTCCTCTCATGAACAAAGCCGCCTGACGGCGGCTTGTTTCAAGGCATGATCGAAACGCGCCGCTCCTTATGGAAGCGTCGCATAATAGATTGCAGCGATGAGCGCGGACTTGATCATGTGCCGATGCATAAAGGACTTTATCCGCACCTGCAAGCAATCTGAAATGGCTACTTCGGGGAGCTGCCGAGCCTCTGTCGCGACGATTTGCAACTGACTTTTGCACCGTCGCAGAGCTCAACTTTTGCGACAGCATTTCCTGCTTCCCGCTTTCCTTCTGATGTCGAGCCCAGACGCGCTTCACCTGCGCTTCGCTGCAGCAGCCGGTCAGCTTTGCCGTCCTGCCGATACTGTTGCCGCCAGACCGGAAGACAATAATGCGTTCGTGTGTCACCAGTCAGCTTGGTCCGGCATATTTCCCGGTTCCGTCGCAAACTCCAGCTGAGGTCGGGCAGGTTGAGCGTCACGCGCCATCGTTTCCTGCCGCAGATCATCGCCCATGCGGTCTGGCTCTCCTTCAGGTTCCCCTTGAGCCTGTGTTTGGTCGAGGAAATGGCGCTGGAGGGGGATCGTGGTTTCGTATGAGACAATCCGCCGGTGGGGCAACAAATGCGGTCCGCATACGGAGCCATTACGTGACGGCACTTGATATTGCAGTGCAGCAAGCGTAGAGCACCGCGCGCTTATCGGAGTGTCGTCCATGGCCCTTACCAATGCTGGTAACGAGGCAGAACCCGTCGAACAATCGAGCCATTCTGAGGTCGAGCAGCACAGCACCAAGGTGCTGATGCTGGGCGCACTCGGCGTGGTTTACGGCGATATCGGCACCAGCCCGATCTATGCTTTCCGCGAGGCATTGGTGGCATCGTCGGGGGGCGAAGTCGCCAACCGTGGCGACATCCTCGGCGTGTTGTCGCTGATCATCTGGTCGCTGACCATCATCGTCACCATCAAATATATCATGTTCGTGCTCAGGGCCGACAATCGCGGCGAGGGCGGTGTGCTGTCGCTGATGGCGCTGGCGCGCAACAGTTTCCCGACCCGCTCGGCGGTGATCCTCGGCATCGGCATCGTCGGTGCCTCGCTTTTTTTTGGTGACGCAGTCATCACGCCGGCGATCTCGGTGCTGTCGGCGGTCGAAGGCATGAACGTCGTCACGCCGACCTTCCAGCCTTATGTGGTGCCGCTGACGCTGGTCATCCTGGCGATTCTGTTTTCGGCACAGCGGTTTGGAACCGGCGGCGTCGCCCTGATCTTCGGCCCGATCACGGCAGTCTGGTTCCTGGCCATCGGCCTTTCCGGTCTCAACCACATCATCGCCGATCCGGAAATCCTGCTGGCAGTCAGCCCGCATTATATCGTCGCCTTCCTGATCAATTCACCCGACGTCGCCTTCGTGACGATCGGCGCCATCTTCCTCGCCGTCACCGGCGCCGAAGCGCTCTACGCCGACCTCGGCCATTTCGGCCGCAAGCCCATCGTGCTCGCCTGGCTGGCAATCGTGTTCCCTTGCCTGCTGCTGAACTATGCCGGGCAGGGCGCATTCGTGCTGGCGAAAAACGGAGTGGTCGGTCATCCCTTCTTCGAGATGAACGAAGGCTGGACGCTAATTCCGATGGTCGTTCTCGCCACCGCTGCGACCGTCATCGCCAGCCAGGCGGTGATCTCCGGCGCTTTCTCGCTGACCAGGCAAGCGGTGCAGCTCAACATGCTGCCGCGCCTGGAAATCCTGCATACGTCGGAAAGACAGTCCGGCCAGATCTACATGCCGCGCGTCAACATGCTGCTGGCGCTGGTGGTGATGCTGCTGGTGGTCGGCTTTGGCGAATCCAGCAAGCTTGCGTCAGCCTACGGCATTTCGGTGACCGGCAACATGCTGGTGACGACGGTGCTGCTGTACGTGATCATGAGCCGCATCTGGAAATGGCAGCTCTGGCTGGCCATCTCCCTGACAGTGGTATTCGCGTTCATCGACATCGGCTTCTTTGCCTCGAACATCGTCAAAGTGTTCGAAGGTGGCTGGGCTTCGCTGGCGGTGGCCTTCACCATTGTGCTGGCGATGTGGACCTGGATCCGCGGCACCCGCTATTTGTTCGACAAGACGCGCCGGAACGAGATCCCGCTGGATTTCCTTGCCGGCAATCTGCTGAAGAAGAAGCCGCATCTGGTGTCGGGCACCGCGGTGTTCCTGACCAGCGATCCGCTGAGCGCGCCGACCGCGCTGATGCACAGCCTCAAGCACTACAAGGTGCTGCACGAACAGAACGTCATCCTTTCGGTGGTGACGGCGCCGCAGCCTGTCGTGCCCGACAGCGAGCGCGTCAAGATGGAGACCGTCAACGAGCTGTTCATGCGCGTGACGCTGACCTTCGGCTATATGGAGCAGCCCAACATCCCGCGCGCGCTGGCCATCTGCCGCAAGCAGGGCTGGAAGTTCGACATCATGACGACGTCGTTCTTCCTGTCGCGGCGCTCGCTCAAAGCCTCGCCCAATTCCGGCATGCCGGCCTGGCAGGACAAGCTGTTCATCGGGCTGGCGCGCACGGCGGCAGATGCGACGGAATATTTCCAGATCCCGACCGGACGCGTCGTCGAGATCGGGACGCAGGTGACGATTTAGGGCATGCCGCGGTTGAGAAGAATCGGTGCTGTCACATTGATTGAGCGGTAAAGAAATTGAGGTAGCAGCGCGCCCGGTACTGTAAAGTTTCAGCGGCTTGATGCAGCGATAGCTGGCCGGGACGGCTGTCACGCTGCGGCGACACACGCGCCAACGGCCAGTCGGGTGTCGCGAATTGAGGCGCGCTGAAGCCGTCCGGCTCAGCCGATCATGGCGCTTCGGTTGCCGGGTTCGAGGTCGTGGCCTCTGCCGCTGCGCGATTCTAGCATTTGCGCCTTGGAGAGCTCTGCTTCAGCCTCGGCGAGGCATGGCTCGGCTGTGGTTCTCTGCCGCAGAAGGTCCGATTGCGAATTCTTGAGGTTGTCACGACGTAGGCGGGCGGCCTTGGCGAACGTCGGATAAGCGAAATGATTGATATCGGAGATGCCGGCCTTCGTTTCCTCGGCGTTTATCTGGAAGTCCAGTTCTCGCGCCATGCGTTCGAAATCGGCAATCATCATGTCTAGCTGCTGCAACTGTCGCCGCTTCTCATTCACCTGAAATTGCTTCAGTCGGACCAGATTACCTCGTGGCTTCATGACTCGGTACTCCGGTACACATTTCGTCCAATCAAACCGCTCTCTCCCAGCCCCTTAACGTTAGGCCTACAGCGACTCTCACGGTTTCTGCTGCGAGAGGTATTTTCCAAATCCTTGGCCGATGGCCATGAGTTCAATGGCATCGACAAGCATGCGAGCGAGGGACTTAAGGAGCGGTAAAAAAAGGCGGAATAGGGCGATTTCACATTGTCTGCATATGAACGCGTTGAGACCTGCGGCGGGCTTGTCACACAAACCAATCGCCAAGATTTGCGACATAGACGCCGGGGGGCATGAATACGCCCGCCGTCAGCTACACGCCCCCCGATTTCCGCCGCCTATTATCGCCCACGCGGTCTGGCTTTATTTCCGGTTTCCGCTGAGCCTGCGCCTGGTTGAGGAAATGCTGCTGGAACGCGGCATCGTGGTTTCGTATGAGACAATTCGCCGGTGGGGCATCAAGTTCGGGCCGGACTACGCTCGCTGCTTGCGCCGCAAGCCGCCGTGCCGGAATGATGTCTGGTACCTGAACGAAGTGGTCGTCACCATCGCCGGCAAAAAGCTTTGGTTGTGGCGCGCCGTCGACCAGGATGGATATGTGCTGGACGAAATCGTGCAAAACCGCCGCAACACCAAGGCCGCCAAGCGCTTGCTGACGCGGCTGTTGAAGAAGCAGGGGCTCGCGCCGAAGCGCATGATCACCGACTAGCTGCGCTCGTATGGAGCGGCAAAGCGACAGGTGATGCCGGACGTCGAGGCACCGGTCGCACAAGGGGTTGAACAACAGAGCGGAGAATTCCCATGTGCCGCCGCGAAACGGGAGCGGATGATGCAGGGGGTCCGATCGCCGGGAGGCCTGCAACGCTTCGTCTCGACCTTGTCAGCCCTCCGCAACCTCTTCGTCCCGCCCCGCCCCAAACGTTCTGCTCTCGCCATACATGTTCATCGCCTGCAAGCCATCGCCGAATGGAAGGCCGTGACTGGAACGCCCGCATGAATTCTGCAGCAGCAGCCCTCGGCCGGCAACGGTGGGAGGCCGCTGAGCCTCATCCGCTTCGATGAGAGCGGCGTCGGCGGGTTCTGTCGCAAACTTTCGGAAAGGTCATTTGCTGCAGAAAAATGGCCTGCGGCATCGATCGCGACGAGCACTGAAGTCGATCAGAATCCGCAAGAGCCAGTATTTCAATAACCGGGCTCGAACACATCTCAACCGGTGAAAAGGTTCTCGAAGTCCGCGAGGCCCCCGCGGCGGCCATCATCATGGACGCGCTGCGGCACCTCGAAACCGCTTCCCTTGGCGTCGGATCAATCGTGTTGAAGGAAGGGCTTGAGCAAGCCTGGTCCCAGGAGGCGGTTTCAGGTGCATGGGGCAGTACTATTCACAAGATGTGCGAACGGGCCATAGCGTCTGCACTCGAGGGCGTCAGCGGGAGCGTCAGCTACATAGTCGATAACACGCGCTTTTTACCTCGGTCTCGGCTCGCGACGATGGATTGCTAACGGCGAACTCATGCTGGTCGGCAAGGCGATACTGGCTGGAGCATCAACTCGGCCGACGAGAGTGGCCCACCATCCTAGACAGGATCGGCCGATATGCCGGCATCGCCGCTCTGCAAAGAGCACAGCGGGCATCCAGACGTTGCCGGGTTGACTATGGGTGTCCGAACCGCGAAAAGAGGCCGCTCTTCATGAGTGGCGTGCGCCGGCAGTCTAACCCCAAGCCCCCCGCCCAGGCTGCCGGCGCGCTTCTAGGAACATCGAGGTAGGGCACTACGCCGCTTGCTTGTCCGACTACGCTTCGATCAGATACCGCGGTGGCCAGCCTCGACCCGTCGCTTGCGCCTGCGCCCGCCGAGACCTTGTGCTTCCTCCAGCGAGTCAAGCCGATCACCATGGGCGTCGCCAGTTCTGTTGCTCACCCACGTGCCATTTGCGATCTCGTGTCAGTGAGAGCACCGCAACCACCTCCCCTGCTAGAGGGCAAGGCGGCTTGCGTCGCCCGTGTTGTTACTATTCTTCGCTGTGGTCGGAGTTTTTCCCTGCCTTCGGAATCGGGACATTCGACTTTGCAAAAAAAATAGGCCATCGTGGTCGATCGTCACGCCCCCAGTTCGGCGGCACGATGGACGCAGCGCAAGCTCTTTGCGCGGGGGGCTCGTCCCATCAAATACTTGATGCAATTTGCGCTTTGCGTACCTCCGTGCATGTTGCTCGATGCCAGGCGGAGGCCTCTGTCTAAATGATCGCATCGATCGCGTTGCCGCGATCGCCGCAGCCGTTTTCGAGCAGGACAATCATGCCAGGCGTTGTCGGCAGCGATGCGCATGCAAAAATTCACAGATGCGTCTAGACTTAGACTAGCGCATCTTCGCCATCGCGCTCGGCTATGAAGCCGCCTTCTTAGCTACGTCGCAAAGGGTTATCCGGCCAAGGCGGGTTCAATGGAATGAAATGAGGCCCCTTTGGGTCCTGAACTTTCAACTCCAGACTGCCTCTTTATGCGACTTTTCGAGCACAGAACGTGAACATGAGAGCGTGCTGGCATGTTTAGACCCCCTTGAGGTCAGTTCGTGCCGTGAGCGCCAGACAATGTTTAAGGCAGCGTCTTCATGCGCCACCGCCCCGTTCGATCGGAAAGAACTGGTGCAGACTGGAGCACCGTCACGCGATTCCACGACTAGCAAAGATTTGGCAAGCAATGCTGCTATAAGCTTCAGGAAAGAAAATTGGGGGGGCGGGCAATCGTGCTCAGGGCGTGCGTCAGTCGCGTACAACATGCCGTTGGACATGGTGGTTTCCACACGGGACACATTCAGGTCTTCGAGCCACCAAGAACTGGTGCGGAGCTGGAAGGCTATACGGAGATTAAGAGCTTCCGGTACGTTTATGACTGCGGGTCCGAGCACGGCAACGCGTTCAAGAGCGCATTAAACGCGCACCGGCTGAGTTGCGAGGGACGCACGGACATTCTCTTCGTATCCCACCTCCACTCTGATCACTCCAACGGCATCGAACACTTGCAGGCCATTGCACCAGCAGAGACCGTCGTCGTGCCGTATCTCGACGTCATCGAGCGACTGATCTTCATTCTCGCTGACACGGAGTCCGGCGCCGTTTCGACATCCGCTCGCGAGTACTTCGGCAATCCGGCGGGCTGGTGGCTGGACCGCGGCGCGAGATACGTCATCTTTCTCGAGGCGGATGATGGTGATGCTCCGCGGCCGGGCGGGCCGATGGAGCCCGATGGTCCGATCGACGACGGCGGGGGTGACGATCGCCGGGATGCGATGGCATTGCCGGAAAAGAAAAAGCCCGGCACGCGGCTTGCCCACCACCTGCGTAAGCCAAGAGGACCTGTCCCGGAAGGTTTGACGGCCGCCAGCGAAGCGAGGTCAGAAGCCGCCGACGGCGCCGTTCTTGCCGGCGCCGGCTCCTTCATGCGACTGGAGTGGCGCTATTATGAAACTGCACAGTGGCAGATCGGCGACTGGATCCTGCTCCCCTATGTGCATCCGGTCGACAAGGCCGTTCGTTCCCGCTTTCAGCGAGCGGTCACAAAGGCCCTTAGGATCAGAGGCGGCAACGAGGAAAAGCTCGCCGCGAAATTGATCGAATTTCTTTGCTCGCCCGAGAAGACGAAGGTGCTGCTTGATCTCTACGGTGAGCACTTCGGGCACGGCCACAACGCCCTGTCGATGTCGCTCTACTCCGGACCGTATTGTCAAAGCACCCGACCAGCCGATGACGATCATCGCTGGCATCGATACGGATGGCCCTATGAGGACTTTCCCCATTGGGACATCGGCTTCATTGAACCTGTGGGCTGGCTCGGAACGGGAGATTCCGCGCTGAAGCAGAAGCTACGGCGCGACCCCTGGATGAATTTCTATCAGCCATACGCGTCCAATGTTGGTATATTGACGCTGCCCCACCACGGCTCCGCTCACAATTTCCACGAGGAAATCCTGGCATTTGACGGCCTTCAGATGGCCCTGGCCACAACGGTCGATCGCCAGAACCGCGTGGCGCGGATGCGTGACACCCTCGCGGTCGTGCAGGCTCGCGGGATTCACGGACATGTCGTCGACGATCGACGCATGAGCACCTATCGGTTCTGGTGCGGGCGCACGATGGGGAGATGACATTGGAAGAGGTTCGCCGGATCGCCATGGCGCCTGCGCTGACCGTCAGCTGCCGTGAGGAGGCCGACGAACTGATGTCGCTCGTGCGTGCGTCGGCCGCACGAGCGCGGGACTGGATGTCAGCATAAACCGGCGATCCGCTCGACATGCTGCGGCAGATCAAGTTCGAGCCTGTCGCCTTTCATTCGATCGAGGATCGTGCGCTCAACTTCATCGAGCAGATCAATCAGACCTGGACGTTTGCAGTCGCGATTGGCGCTGCCAGGCAGTTGCTGCAGCTGCATCCGAATATCGGCGGCTTCCGCCTCGCGCCTGGCGCCCATGCGTCGCTCGAGCTCGACATCATGAGCGTGGAGCTGGTGAGGTTGGCGCGGAGACCTTCGCTGCGGCAACCCCCCGCAACAACGGCAAACTTGCGGCGGACCTCGCGAAGCTCGCGGGGCGGCCCGAACGCAACCGGTACGTGTTCTTCATGTCTCCGCTGTTCCCCGGAAACTCGCGGCGGCCGCAATTTGAGAAAGATGGTATTGAGGTCTGGTCGATCGATGTCTGACCTGCGAACCGCACGACCTCCGGTCGAGGATGTGATTACTGGCCTTACAACCAAATCCGCGCGAATTCGGGCGCTCGCGGCTAGCCGGCTACGAGCGGGCGGAGATCGCCCGTATGCTCGAGCTCCGATACCAGCATGTTCGCAAAGTGCTCGTCGATGAGGAAGCCAGAGGCGCACAGGGGCAACGACCTCGTAGCGCCGGGAAACCCAAGGCGGCGGATCATGCGGCTGCCAGCCCGCGCTTGGACGCCTCGCCTGCAGTATTGATCAAGGCCGGGTTCTGGCCAGTCGGCGAGTGGACCCGCCTTTCGGACGAGGCCTTCCATCTTAGCGAGAGGGCGCCCAACGAGCCTGGAATCTACGCCTTCGCCGTTGACGGAGTGGTTAAATATATCGGGCTGACCTAGACAGGTTTGCACGCGCGGATGGGCCACTACCGGCGGGGCCACAAAGGCCACAGGACGAGCTCGCGCGTGGAAGGCGCTGACCCTCGAGTGCCTAGCCGAGGGAAAGTCGGTGCAGGTTTTTGTCGCGACACCCGAGGCGCTCGAGTGGAACGGTCTGCCGGTGAGCACTGCCGCCGGGCTTGAAGCCGCCCTCATCCGCGCCATGCGACCCAAATGGAATATGCTGGGAGCGAAGCGGCTGATACCCGGGGCTTCCCTCTCGGAATAGGAGAGTTCCCGTCCTAGGTTTAGAGGCATGTGCAATGCCCCCGAACAGGTCGGTGAGGTGATGGGCAACAAGATGGACCACCTCTCCCTCCGGCTGGATCCGCCCGCGGACGGCAAGCAGGGAGGACGAAAGCACAAGAACCGAACGGATATCTAACTAGGAGGAACCGCCGCCGCCGTATGCGCGGCGGCGGTTTGATGATCATGCGACCGCGATCGCATTTGCCATCGCGTTGACTGTGAGAGCGAATAGGGCCGGTTTCGATAGCGTCGCCTTGAGCTGATCTGGCCAATCCGGATGGACGGATGCCCATGCGAGTATCTTGGATGCATCGAGACGTCGATGACTCGCAAGATAGCGCGACGAGATCTTTGCCGGTACCGACTCGCGCACATAGTGGGCATTGAGCGGCCGAAGGGTGGTGAACAGCCCGTATGCCTTGGCGAACGTCTGGACCTCGCCCTCCTCAGCGAGCGAAGAAAGTAACTCCAGCACCGGCCCGGAGGGTGTGATGTACGCGTCCGAACCGAAACGGGAGATGGCGTCCGCGACCCGCCGCGCGTTGCGGACGCCGATAGCAGCAAGCGCGTCGTGCAGAGCACGTACCCTCGGCGCCGCCTGCCCCTGCCCAATACTCGGCCTTTCCGGTCCGGTTGTCAGCAACACGCGCCGCCACCGCCTCCGCATTGGGAGAAAGCACCCTGACCCGCCCCTCCTGGACGTCCAGAATGCCGGCAGCGATCAATGTCGCAAGCTCGGCGTCGAACCGTGGGTGCCGAGCATCGTCTTGAAACAGAGACGCCAGGTCGCCACGGAACACAAAGGCAAGTGTGTCGGGCTCAAGCCAGGGGACGGCTCGCGTTCCTCCATGGACGTTGAGAAGGAGGCCGAGGACGAGTGCTTCTCGCAGTCGCTGGCCGGCTCCTGAACCAGGCCGTAGCAGAGGGCTGCGACTGCGGTGCAACGCGGCGGTCGCCAACAGATACGGAAAGACGTCGCGATACCAACGCGGGGGTGTTTCGCGATCGGGTGCTGCTTCCGCCGGATCTTTGTCGAGCCACGCGAGCACGGGTGGACGGCAGGGCTCGGGCAACGCTACGAGCAGCCGCTTGCGAAAGGCACCTAGCTCGATCGGTCGAACGGAGTTGCTGAGAGCTGCCTCAAGATCGTGCCAGTCTCGGAAGCCCCCGCCGCGGGCAACTGCTGCCTGGCATTTGTTCAACGGAAAAACGAAGCCGCTGTCCTCAAACAGCCGCTTCAACTCCTTTGCGCATTTCTTAGCGCCATCAAGTGTGGAATACACGCGAAGTCCTTCATCTCGGCCTTGTCGAGATGCGCTGCTCACCTCTTGCGGCCGGAATCAGGGTTCGGTCGCGAGAAAGAATACCCGTTGGACGACGGTCCTTCGCCATGGCAGCGGCCACGCCGATGATGGCGGCGCTCAACCAACAATATGCGAGTTGCTGAGAAGGTTCAATCCTGACCCAACCCTAGGGGCGGCTGCCGGACAAGCTGGCCGTGAAGATAGATCTTGACGGTCGTTCCTCTGATGCGTCGGAGTCGCGGTGACTACTTGCGTCGCTAAGAGCGTGCGCCGAGCTGACGGTTGTCTATCGACCCATCTTCATGAGCATCTCGTCCATTCGTTCAAAAAGCCGGTTCTCGGGCGGGTCCCCCGCATCCGCTCCCGTAAGCATGTGGCACAGATCGTCTAGGTTGATGACCAGTATGAACTTCCCATTCTCACGCAAGATCGTCTCGGCAGATTTCCGGGCGCTCTCATCGGCGCCTGATCGCGCGACCAGGATAGCGACCGTCCTGAGCCCTTTGGAGAAGAGATATTTTTCGGTGATTTGGATCTCAGCTTGACCAATCGGCTCATGATAGTTTTTCGCGTCGAAGACAATGTAGCGAGACGAGAAGTCGGCGGCGATCATAGACCAGAATGAACCGCGATCTGATTTGATCCGGCCAATCAAATCCATTCGGTTCAGCTTATCGTCGGTGCGCTGTTGAGAACTCAGATTGGAGAGTTCCGCCGCAAATAGAAACCGAATAGCCTGCTCGCAATATTTCTCGAAGTCGCTCCAACCTTCCTTGCCGGCTGGGATTTGACGGAGGCGCGAAGCGAGCTTCCAGCCTGTCGGCGATTGCGTGTCCACGTTGCCGCGAATGCCAGAATCACCGTCGAGGACAGTTTCTGAGACGAGCTCTTCGAGGGCGTCCGCGAGTGCGTCATCTTTCTCTGCCAACGACCTCAGAGTGCCCAGTCCCCAAATCTGAACTTCAGGTGCGGCGGTCGACTTGAGCTCCGCGAGGGCCTGGTCCGAAATGTCGAGGGATACGATGACAATCCCGCCATCGAAGCCCTCTGTTCTAACGATCCCATGGATGTGAGAAATCGCGTCTCTTACATGCCGCTGCCAATCTTTCTGCCAGCGGAACATCTTGAACTCGACGGCCAACTTTCTGACTGTCTCTTTCGGCGTAAACGTCAAGTCTGGAAGCGAACGGTAGAGTTCCCATTCTTCCTCGTCTGCTGGCTCTTCATCCGGCCGCGTTGCGGCCGCCAGGCCGACGTCCTCCTGCGCGAGAATGCGTAGCAATAGATCTTGCCAATCTCGATCGAGGTTGTGGGTCTCGATCTGCAGCTCTTTCATCTTCCCCATTGTGTCTCCTGCGTTTGTAAGCCTCTAAACCGCTACCCGAGTTCAGCAGCCCGCGAAGGCGTAGCTCGCGCTGAAACCCTCCATCCATCGGCATCGGTGTGGCTTGCTGTTGCGTCATGGCTGGATCGCAACTTCCGCAACCAAGCTCAAGTTTTTTCACCTCGTCCGTCGGCCTCAGGCCGTTGTCTTGCATCTGTCACAAAAAGGATGTCTTAATGTAGATCTTGAGGGGACGTGCATAATGCGGACACTTGTGCTGACAGCATTGGGTGTACTTGCGGCAACTCATACTGCGTTTGCTTGGGGGACCTCTGGTCATTCGATTGTTGCGGAGATCGCGCAGCATCGTTTGAACGACGCGGCCGCCGTTGGTGTCGAATCCATCCTGGGGCCGGGTACGTCACTCGCATCCATCGGTAGTTGGGCAGATGATGAACGCGCTCGAGACCGGAGAACGACCCGTTGGCATTTCGTCGAAATACCATCCGCCGCCGCAGCCTACGACGCGACTCGCGACTGCACACCCGACCCGGCGCTTGGTGATTGCATCATCGCAGCGATCGACCGGGAACTCGCGCTCGTCAGCTGTGCCACCGCACCAACGGAACAGCGGCAGCGGGCGCTGAAGTTCCTGGTTCACCTCATTGGAGGCCTCCATCAACCGTTGCACACGATCAAGGACGAACGCGGCGGAAACGGCATCGATGTCACGATAACCACCCTGGAGCGGGTGAACGGAGACCTACCGTTCAACACAAACCTGCACTCAACTTGGGACGCTGCTCTGATCGACAAGACCGGCTGGTCATGGGATAGCTATGTCGAGCGCCTCGAAACCGGTTGGCTCAGGACGGCTGACGCCACTGCCATTTCTGTCGGTACGACCACCGACTGGGCGAACGAGAGCCACCGCATCGCAGTCACACTGATCGCCAGCGTGCCGAACAACATAGTGCTGGATGATGCTTATCGGAACGAGAACCTTCCTCTGATCGACCACCAGCTGGGAACCGCGGGCCTTCGATTGGCGGAACTTCTCAACAGGGCTTCTCGACCAGCAGCTGCCTACCTAGTGATTGAGTAGACGCCGTTACGAAGCGTTTGTGAGGTGGCCGGAAAACTCCGGCACGGGAGGTGACATGCCAAGAGCGACGCAGGACTTGTCCATTTCCCCGGAGGCTCGGAGGCAGGTCTATGCGGCGCGCCGATACGTGCAGCGGGACGTACAGGAGGAACTGGACCTACGCATCCCGTTCGACGTCTATTTTCAGGACCCGGCCATCACGGCGTCGGACCAGAAGTTCGATTTCGCGGATGGATTTCTGGTGCCCTGGGAACCGGGGTTGGGCGATGGTCCAACCAGTGCACGATTCGTGGTGGTCGATTATGACGGCGGCACTGAGTCCTTCGCCGCGCCGGCGAAGTGGGATCCTCGGCGAAACGTTTTTCTCGACCAGAATGGCGATGAGGTAGACCGGAACAAGCTGAACACGCCTCAGTTCCACCAGGTGAACGTCTGGGCCACGCTGCAGAACGGACTTGATTACTTCGAGAACGGGTTTGGTTTGGGACGGCCAATTCGCTGGGGTTTCGAGGGCAACCGGCTGATCGTTGTTCCCCACGCCGGCTACGGCGAAAACGCCTACTACGATCGCGAGAGCAAGTCGCTCCAGTTCTATTATTTCGACCGACCTGCAGGCCGCGTTTTCACCTGCCTCTCAGCCGACATCATCAACCACGAATTCGGCCATGCCGTGCTCGATGGTCTACGTCCCTACTATAACGAGTCCGTGTTGCCCGAGACCGCGGGATTTCACGAGTTCATGGGCGATATGGCTGCGATCCTGATCGCCTTCCGCAACAATGCCTTCCGTGCCCAACTCGTCGCGAAAACAGAGGGCGACCTCGACAGCGAGAGTGCGCTGTCCAGCATTGCCGACGAATTCGGCAGACAAGTGAAGGATCGGCCTTACCTGCGTAGCGCTCTGAACAAGCAGAGGTTTGCTGACGTGAAAGACAGCCAGTCGCAACACTTCATGTCGGAGGTGCTGACCGGAGCCATATTTGACATCCTCCGCCGGCTGTCGCGATATTATATCGACGTTGAAAAGCTCTCTGTCGCAAAGGCATTCTGGTACACTGTGCGACGGATGCAAAACGTAGCAGTGCAGCCCCTCGATCTGCTGCCGCCCGTAGACGTCACCTTCAAAGATTATGCGATCGCCGTCCTGCGGGCAGAGGAGATCGCCAATCCGAGCGATCCGGACGGTCAGCGAGCGATGATGCTCGACGCGTTCATACAACGCGGGCTGATCGACGAGTCGGAGCGTGAAGAGCTTGGCCGAGCAAAGGTCACGTTCCGGCGTCTGCCTGTCGACATATTTCACGATGTCGAAACCATCGCGAATTCGCGGGCGTACGCCTACCGCTTCCTCGACGATAACCGTAAGTCGCTGCTTATCCCGTACACGGCAGACATTGTTCTTCCTGAGGTCACGACCGCGCAGAAGTTCACCATCGACGGGCGCCGACAGCCGAAGCAGGTCCTCGTCCAGTACGTCTGGCGCGAGGATGTCGAGCTCAACGGTGCTGAATTCGGCGCCTATGAAGGCCAGACCACAAGTCTGCTGTGCGGCGGCACAATCGCGCTTGATGAGAACGGCAACGTCCTTCACTGGCCGCGGAAGCCGGGTACCGGGCCACAGCTTGGCACGGGCCGGGACGCCGATGATGAGCTTGAGGAAGGACGAGAGCGCAGGGCGGCCTTCCTCTCGGCGTTGGCCCGTCGGATTGCGGCAGGGAGAATCAACAATCCGATTGGTGGGGAGGCTGGGCTGCTCGAGAAGAGCATAGCTCCTCTCGGCTCGCGCGTGATCGACGGCACGGTGCGCTTTCACCTGGCTCCGCATATCGGCCTCCATGACGATCGCGACGATGAAATGGGAGATGTGCAGTGGCAGATAAGCTCCTAGTCCGCGCCTACGACGTCGAGGTCGGCGACTGCATCTATTGCTGCATTCCCGGGGCGCGTGTGAAAGACGGTGCGGTCGACAACTTCCACATCCTCATAGACTGCGGTTCGAAGGGCCGGGCAGCGCTACTAAAGCGTGCGGTCGCAAATCTGAAAGAGATCCTGCCGGACGCCGGCGGTGGGCGGGTTCGGCTCGACCTTCTGGTCGCGACACACGAACATGCCGACCATATCAAGGGATTCGACCCCGAGGACTTCGACGGCATCCAAATCGAAAACATCTGGATGAGCGCGGCGATGAACGCGCAGCATCCTCAAGCCGAACACGCCTTTGCCCTCAACCGGCTTGCGACGCGGGCCATGCGCAATCTTGCGGCGAGGGACCTGTCCCTGAGCCCTGAGCTCCAAGGCCTCGTCGCCCTCTATGAGCTCGGCAATGACGGCGCGATGGAGGCGTTGCGAACCACGCTTCCGACCCGAAACGCAATCGAACCCAAATACGTCCATGCCGACATGACGGAAGATGAATTGGCGATCGAGACACTGCAGGGCGCCACTCTCAAGGTTCTCGGGCCCGAAGAGAATATCGACCTCTATTATCTCGGTGATGAAGGGGCGGAGATCGTTCACGCCTTCAATGAAACGACAGGTGCCCTGCGAACGCTCAGGGACGAGCCCCAGGTCAGGCCCGAGAGCATAAGCGGCTCCGATTTCCGGCGTCTGCGATCGCGGATGATGTCGGGACTGTTCGCGTTCACGCAGGAAAACGACAAAGTCATCAACAACACCAGTGTCGTTCTGCTGATCGAATGGAAAGGACGGCGCCTTCTGTTCGTCGGCGATGCAGAATGGACCAATACGTTCCGCCTTGGGCAGGGAAATGGTTCCTGGAACACAATGTGGAACACGCGGCCCGAACTTCTGGGCGAGCCGATCGATTTCCTCAAAATCGGCCATCATGGCAGCGAGAACGCCACGCCTTGGTCCAGCGGCGGAAACGGCGAAAGCGAGCCTGCCAGGATCCTGAATGCGATCCTTCCCCTTCCTGCCGATGGAGAGCAGCCAGCCGCGAAAGCGCTCGTGTCGACGGCACGAGGGAACACGTACCCAAGCATCCCGCGCTCCGAGCTTCTTGTCGAGCTCGGCAAGCGCGTCGGCAACGCTCGAAAGTATCTGGACAGCTTCGGTGCGGCCGGTGCCGCGAACCTGCCGCACTATGCGGACCGGGAGGAGCAGTGGCTCATGGAGGCACAACCGCCGCGAACGGACCTCGAGTGCATCCTCAGTGGCAAGACTTATGTGGATATCGAGATCGAAGCGGAGTGACCGCCCGGGCGTCGATCTGGGCCCGCGCAGCACCGCGGCGACCGTCCGTCGGCAACTCCTCGGATGACATGAACCGTCATTTTGGCAAAGGGAGGGTCACATGAAACCAAGATACATACATATCGGCAGCTGGAATATCGAACATTTCGGGCGAGTGGACGACTCACCGAACAATCAGTACGCCATCGCCGAGCACATCGAACTCTCCGGCGTCAGCATTTTAGCGATTCAGGAGCTCTACATCACGGATGATTTCCCAGCCGGCGGCCAACTTGGAAACAAGTTCCTCAGAGCCTCCTTAGATCTCGTCGAGGAGCACACCGGCAATCATTGGGAGTACGAAATCTTCCCGAATCGTGATCCGAGCGATCGAGAACAGCTTTGTGGCATCGCCTGGAACACGGCCCGCGTGACAAAAGTCGGCGACACCCTGCGCGTCAACGTGTCGAACCAGGTCGTCGACGACAACGGAGACAGGCTCTTCCTTTGGGACAGGCATCCGCATGCGGTGAAATTTGCGGCGAGGCCCGGTGAAGACGCAGCCATACAACTGACGGACTTCGTGGTGATACCGCTTCACATGAAGTCGAACGTCGGGCAACGCCACGTCGTGATGCGCACGCGATACCATGAAGCGCGCGAACTGACGGCGCAGATTGCCGCAATTGGCGATGCCTTCGATGAGCGTGATATCATCGTCCTCGGCGACACCAACTGCAAAAGGCGTGACGAAGGAGCGATTCAGGCCTTCATCGAGAGCGGCTTTGAAGACTTGAATGAAGACGACATCCCGACCTACGCGATCGGCAATGATGCTCCGTTCGACCGCATCTTTATCCCGCGCGGCGCCGAGCGGAAAACCTTCCGGTTTAGCCGCCAGTATATTCTGAGATCGGCAAGTCCCCTGGCGCATGATAAGTATCTTTCCGACCACTATCTGGTGAAAACCTCAATCGTGGTGCGGCGGGACGATGATTTTGGGAGCGCCGAAATTGCTGCTGCTGTGAGCGTAACCTAGTCCTGGCGAAGTCGGATCTCAGGGTATGGGGCAGGCGGTGCATGTTGGTTGATCGACGTGGAGGGGGCATGGGGAAGACACTCATTGCGATAGGTATTGCCATTCTCGCGATAGGCCTTCTTGTCACGTTCGCCCTGACACCGGAGGCCCTTCGCATCGTCGGCGATTTTGCGCGCATCGGATCGGGGTTCGACGGTGCCCTCCCGCTGCCTCCGGATGAAATCAACAACGCCATCAGCGAAGCCAATGCCATCGCGACCAGCGTGAATCAGGCGACCATTGAGACCAAATCCTGGGCACAATGGCTGTTGATGCTGGTCGTCGTGTTCGGAGCTGGAACGACGGTACTCGCTGGCCTGCAGAAGGCAATCCAATGGGACCGCGGGCCAGCATCCTGCTGACCCTTGCCATCGGTTTGCTCGGTGCAGGCGCCGCCGTCTCGACGTCCGGTGCAACTTATCTGAATGGCGTCGCCGATAGCCGTTTCGGCTGCGTGGACAACATTGAACAGGAGGCGGCCAAAACGCTCAGTTCGGTCAGAGATGAAACCGATGCACAGGCGGCGCGCCAATACCTTGATGACCTGCTCCGGTCTGCGAACCGTTGCAAAGCACGAAATGCTCGTACGAATTCTGACATTCGCCTCGTTGGCCCTAATTCTGGGCGTGGGCAACGCCGTCGCCGCCTGTGATTTTGCCCTGCGGAGCACCAAGGTGACAGATGCCCAAATCAAACGGGCGATCGAAATTGTCAACGCGGCCGTGCGCGATCCGGAACTGGTACTGTTTTTCTCGAATACGACGGAAGACAACGCGAGCAGCGATGAGATCCCCGTCCATCATATCAGGCCGGACCAGGCCAGGCCGGTCGTCGCGGAAGTACCCGCAGGCTGCCGGACGATTGTGATCAGCGGCGTGCATTTCGAGCGCAATTTCGCGGTTCTGTCCAAAGACAATGTGCTTATGCAGGACAAGCAGATTTCGATGCTCGTGTTCCTGCTACTGCATGAGCTGGGCCATATCGCGAACAGGCACTACGGTGCGTTCCTTCCGGCAACGGCCGACGCCGTGCCAAACAACGACGAGACCGAGGCGAAAGCGCGGGAGCGCCAAGCCGACGATTATGTTGCAACAATCCTGAAAAGGGAATTTAGCCGACTCGGAAACGGCAATCCGCCGATCGACAACTACGACCTCTATTTCGGCACCACCGAGGCGATCATGTTCCTGAGCAGCCTCTCCTTCGTGGTCTCGAGCGAGGCAACACTCGCCTGTTTCGGATGCCGCTCGCTTGGCGATCCCCGCATATTCTGGGATCATGGGCAGTCTCACCCGAATTTCGAATATCGATTGCTGCTCATAAATCACGCGATCAGCGCCACTCCCGAGTCGCAGGCATTGTTGGACAGCTATGAGAAAATGCGCAACGAGCTAAGTGCTCGCTAGCCGTTGTATTAGAAGCACTTGCGAGCGTTGAGTGATCAGGTCCGATGACCAACGAACTGCCGAAGTTCTCCCGGGTCGAGCTTGTGCTCGGGGAGCGGGTGGGAAAAGTGGCCTCCCCTCTGCTCAAGCAAGGCAGCATGACGCTCGAAGCGGCGTTGGCGGCTGCTTACCCCATCGCGGCGCGCCAGCTCATCGACGCTGGTGAAAATCCACAGGAGGTCGAGGCGGCCGTGGCCCGTCAGGTCGCGTCACATGGAATTCTGCCCGAGTACCAGACCTTTGCCATCTCTGAGGTACTGCACGCCGCGCTCTTGGACAGCTTCGCGGCGGGAAGCCCCTGCGGCGATCTCAGAAACAGAGAACTGTTACTGATCTCTGTCTCACCCGAGGGGTGCACTACACTATGTGTCCGGTACGTTCCGTCACCTATGCTCGGGTCGCTCACGTCTCGCCCGCCGGCTATGTCGGACGCGCGTCTCACGAGCATATCGGCATGAGTTGACGGCTCCAACTAACCTTCCAGCCGCCGAGCCAGCCTTTTGATCGCCACGCGATCAGAATCGACGATGAAGAAATACGGCGCCGGGTAGCGCTCAACGTAGGCTTCGGACACCCTGCCCTCACCGATCTCCGCGATGATCATGCCGATGGCGGGGTTGAAGCGCCGCAGCGACATTTGGCTTTCCGCATGCAGGGCAGGCACGTCCACCGAGTCCTTATCCAGGATGAGCCTGATCAGCTGCAGCGCGTCGGCAATCGGATCGCTTTCCATGCAGATCGGATCGAAGGTCAAGAAGAGGTCCGCGCCCACGTGTACGCGCGGCAAACGCCCGGAAATCGTGTGAGTAAGGCTCACGTAGTCGTCCTCGGCCAGCGCTTCGGCGAACTGATCCGTAGACCAGTTTGGAAAGGCTGCGATCAGCGCATCCTCATTGAGATGATCGGGTAGGCCATCGACCGAGTCTTGCATATCCATTTTCCCAGTGCCGATCCCTCCGAGGTCAGATCACCGACCGTCTCTGTTGGGGGCGGCATCGCCTCCTCCTCGGTCTGGTCCGCCGGTGGTGGCAGTGCTGCGTCCCCGAGCATATCGTCGATCCGTCGAACCACCTTTTTGCAGAGAGCGGCGAAGGCACGGACGTCGGCCGCCACCAGTTCAACGGTCTCGCCCAGCTTTGCCTCCTTGGCATGTTGCGCAAATTTGGCATCGACCACGCCGAGATTGTGTCCGATCAAGTGACGTTTCTGGATATTGAGTGAGGGACTGCAAGCTCCCCTGCGTCGAGTTCGGCGAACGGATCGAACGAGAATTCCTCGAAGCGCTTGCGGCCTTTGTCGATGTTCTGGAAATCGTTGCCGATCGGCTTGATCGGTGTCGACCCTGGGACACGGTTCTGAACGCGATAGGCATAAGCGACCTTGAGGGTTGCCTAGAAAGCAGTCAGCACATCTTCATGAGCATTGCCGAGCAGGCGATAGGCCAGTTCCTGCCGGTCCTTACCCTGGGATTCCGCCAGATCCACCTGCTGCCCGACCAACTCGGCCTCGCGAGCGAAGTGCAACGCCAGATTGGGCGCCCCGCAGTCGGGGCAAAACAGCGCAATCGCGAAGACACCATAGTCCCGCCCGCAGCAATCGCAGACCAGAAGGCGCATAAGATCACGGCGGCCGAAACGAGGGCGAGACTTGCTCCGGCGGGCTGCCGGCTTGTAGGTAATCGACTTGCTGCCTCGCGCCACACCGGCAAGCATGTCCGAAACCGCGTCCTGCATGTCCTGCAAGGCGGCCTGTTTCACAATCTTGACTGCAGCCTTGCGATCGTCCGGATGCATGAACTCTGCATCGTCGGCCCTGACGCCACTGTAGGGGCAGACGGTCCCCGGAGTGCCAGGAGCATATTTGATCCGGACGGCTCTATCAGGATCCGCAACAAATCCGACGACAGGGTCCCCGAGCACGAAATGCCGGGGGTGGGCCTCCGCATTGGGTGAGTAGCGATAGACTCTTCCATCAGGCGTCTTGGGCATTGGGATGGAGAGCTGCATCTTCGTGCGGGTACCGCCCGTGCGCATCTTTTCAAGTCGTCTCAGCTTCATCTTGCGCCTCACAAGAGACTCGCATCATCCAGAGATGATCTTGCCACGTGCGACCGCGATCGCCACAAAATAGTATTGCTGGCCAGCTCTGCTCGGCGTGACGACAACGCCATCGATGTGGCACCTAGTCCAGGATGTCTGGACGCACTCGAACATACCGGCCTGGTTTCTTCGCACGGTTTCTGCCGTCCGGACGCTGGAAGCTGACGCTCAATCGATCGACGCCGGGAATGGTACGACTGGTCTCGTCCGGCACCATCGATATGCCATGCATCGACGTAACCGCCATCTCAGTCAGCAAGGCCCTGCTGTGGCATTGCGTCGAGGTTCGATCCAGCCATCGGGTCGATAGTCTTGCCTGCCTGGGAGAACAGGCAGCGGTGCAGCTCGCGACCGACCTCTATGGTTTCGTCAACGCTCATCTGTTCGACCTCGTTGCCTCCGAGAGCGGCCGATTGAGCGAGGTGGACGCCCGGCTGCGGACGATCACGGAGCAGCAGCGGCAATACCTAGCCCACGCCGATCTCGCGAGGGTGATCGCGGCCGTGCCGGGCAAGGCTGCAGCTGCTTTGTCCCATCCGCTCTTCGATCCGGAAATGATGCCCTCGGGTCTAAAGGCCGCATTGCCGGCGTCCCTCGCGTTCCTCACGGACCCGAGCGTTCGCCACCGGTACAATGATGAGTTCGTTTCCGCGGAGCTCAGCAGATACCGATCATTCTTTGATGATCTCGACGGGCGATCCTTGTCCGACCAGCAGCGGGAAGCCTGCATCCGCTTGGAGGACAACAACCTGCTGGTCGCCTCGGCGGGCTCCGGAAAGTCCGCCACCATGGTCGGCAAGGTCGCATATGTCCTCAACAAGCAGCTCCATCGCCCCGACGAAATCCTGGTACTCGCCTTCAACAGGAGCGCCGCCGAGGAACTCAAGGGGCGGATTGCCCGTCAACTCGGCGTCGAAGCGGGGGAACTGAAATGCCGGGTGACCACCTTTCACGCGCTGGGGCGTAAGATCATCGAAGAGACCGAGGAACGGCCGCCCCAACTCGCCGACTGGGTCGAGCACCCGGCTGGTGAGGCGAAGGTGATCGAGAAGATCATCGAAGACTTGTTGGGCGTCGATCCGGAATTCGCCAGGCTCTGGATCGACCTTCTGGTTCTGCATCCCAAGGCCGATATCCCCGCCGAGGTCTTCGATACGAAGGCCGATCACGAACGCTACCTGTCGGTGCGGTGGCGAAATGGCAATGCCACCATCGGCACGATGGCCGGCGTCTACGTGAAGTCGCTTCAGGAGCAGACGATCGTCAACTGGTTATGGTTGCATTCTGTGGAATTCGAGTACGAGCGACAGATCGCGCTCGAAAACAAAAACGGTGCGATCAGGCACCTGCATCCGGACTTTTATTACACGGCCAGCCAAACGATTCACGAGCATCTGGCCATCAACGCCGACGGTTCGTCGCCCTTCGCCGACTACGTCGCCCATACCGAAAGCAAGCGGGCTTCGTATCGCGAGGCGGGGCTCGATGTGTTCGAGACCACGTCGGCACAAGCGAGTCGTGGATCGCTGGTCTCAGAGCTCGAAGCGGAGCTCGCCAAGCGCAGTATTCCGCTCCGGCGAAAGTGCTATACCGCCATCGTCCAGGCCCTCGAGCCGGTGGTGATCAAGCACTATCACAAGCTGATCGCGGTCTGCATCAAACACATCCGCGCCAGGCACCTAACCCTGGAGATGCTCGTCGAGCGCGCCGGATCGCTGCACGATAGCGCCCGCGCCAAGGATTTCGCCCGCGCGGTCTGGATCATTACCGAGGCCTATTCCCGCAAGCTGGAAGAAGCCAACCGCATCGACTTCGACTCCATGATTGCGAAGGCGACGCGCCTTGTGGAGACCGGCCGGTATCAGAGCCCCTACACCCTGATCCTCGCCGATGAGTTCCAGGATATTTCCGAGCCGAGTGCAAATCTCATCAAAGCGCTGAAGTACCAGAAACCTTTCACCAAGATATTTGCCGTCGGTGACGACTGGCAGTCCATCTACCGTTTTGCCGGTTCCAACATCACGATCTTCACGCAGTTCGAGGCGAATTTCGGGGCCAGCTGGCAAGGTCGCCTCGAGCAGACCTATCGCTGCAACCAGTTCATCGCCGAGACTGCCGCGAGCTTCGTGCAGCGCAATCCCGCGCAGCTGAAAAAGTCGGTGCATTCGACACGGCCGGCGATCGCTCGATCGATCCGCGTCATTCCGGTCGCGAGCGACCGCGGCAAACCCGACTTTGGCGAAGCCTGTAGGCGGCTGCTGAAGCGCCTCGACATTTTCCTCGGTGGTATCTCAGAGCAATGGCGGAACGATGGGCGCCAGAAGCTCAAAGTGATGGTGCTCTGGCGCTACAACCAGCTCGACCCGTTCAAGAGCGCAAAGCCTGGTTTCGAAAACATCGACGTCTCGGGACTGTCGTTCCATCGTGCCAAGGGGCTCGAGGCCGACTACACAATCTTGCTCGATATCAGCGAAGGCGATTACGGGGTGCCAAGCCGGATCGAGGACGACGAACTGCTGAACTTGGTCATGCCGCGACCGGAGACATTTGAATATGCCGAAGAACGGCGTTTGTTCTATGTCGCCCTAACCCGCGCCAGCCGCGGCGTGTTCCTGCTCGCCAACAGCCGCGAACCATCTCGATACATCCGCGAGCTCTCCGAGATTGCCGGCGACAACCTGCGCTTCGAGACCATTGACGGCGACCTTCTACGTCAATGTCCCACGTGTCGTGCCGGCTACATCGTTGAGAGAACCGGGCCCGCCAATCGCCGGTTTCTCGGCTGCAGCCAGTTTCCGAACTGCGATCACACAGCGCCTGCGAAATGACGATCAGTGTAAGACCGAATGCCCTATTCGCGGCACCGTCCACCGAGCGTAGCGGACGCTGTATTCCATTGCTGGCCACCGTCAGAAAAAAGCGCTGTTAACCAAATTTTTTAACCCGCCAATGCTTATTCGCGAGATTGAAGGGGTGAGGTGATCGATGTGTGATTCAAACATAAGCGCGTTTCCGCTGCATCGGCGGCGGAAATTGGTCGAAGGTATCGCCCAAGTCCTGGAATCCAAGAACGGGGATGACGCGAATGCCTTCTGGCGCAGCACCGCCAAGACAATTCTCGTTCAACTGTCCGAACCAGGAATTGCACCTGGGCTGGCCGAACAGGAAGTTGGAACGCTTCTTCATGCTGTCTTAGGCGAAATAGCCACCCGCAGTGCTTCGCGCGCATGATTTCGATGACCGCGGCGATCTTTTCATCCGCATTGAGAAACCTTGCATTTGGCGGATGCAGTGGCGCTACCATAGCGAGCCCCCCGGGTGTCTCCATGGGCAATTCTTTCGTCGTGAGCACGAATGCTATTGTGCAAGTTCCGCAGCTGTGCTCTCGGGCGAGATACGGTTCCACATCGAGTATATCCGGCGGTCATCCATGGGCCTTTGCCGAGTTTCGGGATGCGTTCGCGATCAAGGACGAGTGGGAAAAGCTGGCGGCGAGATTTGCCGAGCGTACGGCTGATGCCTGAAGATCCGCAGCCCTCTGCGTCATTTGCACGGCTCGCTTCATTTCTGAAGGACTGGCGCAAGAACCTGAAGCCGCACAGAACAGTCGACGTCGAGAATTTGCGCGATATCCTCCTCCGGATTCGATCGGGGTTGAAAGCCAACCACCGCGCCCTAGTCTCGGCCCCTGAAACGCTCGTGCCAGCGCAACTCGACCAAGTGCTGAGCGCACTGTCGCCCGCGCTGCTACAGGCCCGGCAGCGCGGCGACGCAATCGACGTCTGGTCTGTCGCGGGGTTGGGTCGCAACGAGGTCCGTACAGCGAGGGTTCTAACTTGGCTGCTCGATCCCGGTGGCTCTCACGGGGCTGGGGATGCCTACCTGATTGAGATTTGGAACCGCATCGGCGGGACGCGCAAGGCGGGCTTCCTGCTCAGGGATGTTCAAGGTGCGGTTCGTGAGAGCTATCCGCTTGGCAATGGGGATCACCGTGTCGATATCGAGATTACGGGTGCGAACTTCCTCCTGTTCCTGGAAGTCAAGATTGACGCGCTTGAAACCAAAAGGGACCAAGTAGCTCTATACGCGCAGTTGGCAGCCACAAAGGCGGCGAGCCTTCGCAAGCAGCATTGGGCCGTCCTATACCTCTCAGAAACATCGCCCTCAGATCCCACAAATTGCATCCAGCTTCGGTGGGCAGACGTTTCGAGGGCGATCAAATCCGTCGCGCGAATCTTGGCGCGGAAACCTTCTCCACGCGACTAGCGCTGCTTTTCGCAGCGCATGTGGGCCAATTTCACTAAGGAGTTTGAATGACCGATAACGCAGAACTTGATGGATTGATCGTAGAAAACTTGTTGGACCTCGATGCCGCTGCAAAGCGAATTGAGGTCATTGGTGAAAACATTTGGGAGTCGATTATCGAGCATCTCGATGACTGGGCAAAGAAACAAGGCTGGAAAGGAGCTTTCGAGCGAGATAATCCTTGGACGGCTCCCCAAGAATGGTTTCTAGAAGGTCAGCCGGAGGCTTGGTTCTATCCGGACAAGGGACCGGATGATACCGGCGAAGGCATAGGTCAGGAGCCTTACTTCTGGCTCTCCCGCTATCTTGGTGTCGCAGGCGGCCAACTTTGTCTTTGGTTCGGGCAAGACTCCACGGGCACGAGGAAATGGAAACCCCTCGCGAAAGATCACGCTCGCGTTTTGGCCGAGACCGATTTCCATCTCAGCGATAGCGGCAACTTCTACACGGTGTGCAACCTGGATTCAAAAGCAGTTGCTGCCGCGATTGCCGATGGCCGCCTTGAAGAGGCGATGACCCCGCTACTGGAGGCTTTGGAACGAGCAGACAAAGCCAAGACTCTGTTTTCAACATTGCTCGCTAAGGCGAGGAAAGCCTAACGGTCAAAGTCACCATGACGGATCCATGCGAGCCTCACTTCGTACTACAGGAACGCACGCGGCAGGCTGCCTTCTTCGAAGCCTACCTTCCCGGCGAAGCCGGCTTCGAAAGGAGCGCCTTTCGCCTTGCTCCCGCGAACCGCCTTTCTAACCTAAACCCCGACATCCACGACATTGCCAACCGCTATTTTCGCCGACAATGCCATCGCTTGGCATCAGCATGCCGCTCATGGCCTCTCGTCACAGGTTTGCTGCCTGAATTTCCTGATGCCTCTCGCGACGCGCGTCCGGAGATGTTGCCGCGACTCGTCCAAAGCGCGCTTGGCGACTTGCCGGAAATGCTGAAGGTCGAGAAAGGGCCGGACGGTGAACCCTGGTTCGTCGGCTTTGAATGGATCGGCCGTACGGATTACCTGAACGAATGGCCCCGAAGCGCGCCGCCAATGTGACAAGCGCCGATGCCGTTTGCGTTCCGGCAGGCAGGCCGAGTCGAGACCTTGCTCGTCGAGTGGAAGTACACTGAATCCTACGGCGCTCCGCCCGAGCCGAAGCGCGAAGCGGAGCGTCTCGCCGCTACCAGAACATCGCCTTCGCGCCGATCGGCCCGTTGCGCAGCAGTGCAGACCTGAAGCTCCCGGATCTGTTTTGGGAGCCGTTCTACGAGCTCTTTCGTCAGCAAATGCTGGCATCGCGTATGCAGGCCACGAAGGAAGACGGCACGGAACGCGTCCGCGTTCTGCATATCGCGCCTGACCTTGCCCCCAGTTTCTATCCAGTTTTGAGTTCGTTTCCGGCGTGGGTTGTGCCCTGCTGGGCGGGTCAAGCGACGGGCGGATGGCATTTAGAAATCACAATTTCCGTTTTGTGCAGCCCCCAACGATCTTTGCTGTAGGAAATCAAGGATTAGCCGCTACTATGGCGAGTGGGGGGCGATAATGGATTCTACGAGAACCGAGGTGTTGTTCGACGAGTGGATTCTCGGTCGCCGAGGTTATGATCTCAGGGCTTTCCGTCGCTCCCTTCGGCGGAGCAGGGAACGCCCAGGGTGTGTATTCCGGTGGAAATGACACCTCTGCCCACAGCCTCCTCGATCACTGTGCTGGATACCCTCCAGAAACTTGACGGCGATTTTCGCGCGATGGCAGTTGCCATTGAGGATGGCGAGTTTGCGCTTTGGGTGGGGTCCGGCATTTCACGCAAGGCGCCAAGTCTCGGCGGGATCGTCATTCGCGCCATGGAGTTCCTGCGTAAACATGCAGTGGATCCCGACACCCAAGCAAAGTTCGAGCCCGCGTTTCGAGCCGCGCTGAAACTGAGCGAGATCAACGTCGATGTAGTAGAACCGCACTTTCAGGAACAGTTCGCGGATTGGCCAACTGAGCTTCGCGACAAGATCGTCAGCGTTCTCTGGAATAAGTATTCCAAGCTTCTCGACATCCGAATCAAGGGCGAACGCGAGGATTATCTGCTTTGGGAGGGCGTCGACATCCGTGACGCTTTCAAGGACCCCGCACCACCGGCTGCCGAGCATCTATCTATCGCGATCCTGATCCTCGAGGGTGCCGTCAACGAGATAGCATCTGCAAATTGGGATGGCTTCATCGAAGCCGCGGTGGAGCGCCTCGCCGGGGGCGTAAAAGGAAACCTGCAGGTTGTCGTTGATCCAGGTCATCTACGAGATGCTGCGGCCAAGGCCCGTCTCCTCAAATTTCACGGCTGTATTGTCCACGCAACAGAGGATCCCGACGTATATCGTGAGTTCCTGACTGCTTCTGAAACCCAGATCATCGGGTGGCCTGAAAACCCGAAGTTTGCGGCAATGCAAACCGAAGTACTTTCTGCTGCAACTAATTTGAAAGCTTTAATGATTGGCCTTTCGCTGCAGGACGTGAATCTGCAGGCGACCTTCAATAAGGCTCGCAAAGCGAACCCGTGGCCTTGGCCTTGCGAGCCTAGAGCTCAAGGCCATGTCTTTTGCGAAGAAGCGATCAGCGACGGTCAGCGCACAATGCTGAAAATGGTGTACGCGGGCACGTATAACGAGTTCGTCGATGAAATCGAGGGCGGTGCACATCTTCGATCCTGGGGCGGAGCAGGTTCTGCTTGCGCTGATCCTGAAGCTGCTAACTGACAAGCTGAGCGCATTGTTGAGTCTGCGTTTGGCTGGGACTGTGTTCGTAGGTGAGACTGAGCCTATCATAGCCGGACTCCACCGAATGCGGGATGCGATTGCGGGTGCAATTGGTACTGATCGAACTGAGTTCACCACACGCGCCATCGCTGTATGGTCGCGCATGATTAGCCTGTTTCGTAATGGTCACTTGCCGACGAAGCCTGACGCGTATGAGGTGATAAGCACGACTCCGGTTGGACAATTGGCGGGCGACATGAACGTACGAGCAGCCGGTTTTGGAGAGATGGCCATCGCGCTTTCTCTTCTCGAACACGGCCAGAACGTGAGATTGTGGGAGCTTAGGCCTCCCGCGGACGAAGCCCTTGGGGCAGGCGCGATAGCAAGCACGGGTTCTTGGCCGGGTGCTCCTTCACGCGCTATTTTCCTCGCCCGATCGACAGGAGTTGCTCTTGATCTTCAGAAACATGGGGCCTTCGCCAACGAAAACACCGTTGTCATTCATGCCGATGACGTGTGGCAACAAATGTTCCCTAACAATGTCGATAGCGCGCGCGTACGCAGCCGCCCTCCCGGCCGCACAGGCAAGGTCGGGACACGACATGTCAGCATAGCGCAGATGCTCGATACCGAGCCAGATTTTGCCAGTCTGAAGACAAGGTTCGTCAGCGAGGTTACGCTATGAACGACACTCTGCTCGTGAACGGCCTGGTTAAACGTTTGGAGGCGGCTGGCTACACAAGACTGGCGACCCCCTTCAAGGTTGCCACAGTGGACTTCGAGTTTACCGCGGCATTGCGCGGCAGTGACGGTCGCGGGCTCGACCTCATCCTAATTGTCGATACGGCTACCGGCGACCATGGCGATAGGGATGCGACGCGGGTTCGGCAGCGTATCGAGACGCTCAGCCGGGCCCTGGACATCACGCAATCGCGCTACGTGCTGACAGTGATCCTTGCTGGAGCGATGCTGCAGGGAGACATGGAAGCCCTGTCCGCGACGTGTCGAGTCCTCAGCGTGGAAAGTGCCTCCCTTGACGCCGACGGCCGGCCCATCAATGTCGCTGTTGCCGAAGCTCTAGACGACCAAATCCGTGTCCTTTTGCCGTTGGACCTAGGTTCGGACGAAGCGGATGAACGCACGTCGAAAAGCGACACGATGACCGAACTTCTTGCAGCGCTTCCGAAGACCCTAGATCGCGAATTGGTCGACGGGCTCGTTGAGGCGTCGGTTCATGGAGAGGAGGCGGTTACTCAGGCTCTTGGCGCACGTCTCGGCGAAGTCCTGACGCTGCGGACCAGCTCATGACTGATATTCAGCTCCAAGAACTCGAGGTCTCCAACTTCCGTAGCATCAAGGGTATGGTGCGCGCTCCACTAGATGCTAAGGTCATACTCGTCCATGGTGAGAACGGCGCCGGCAAAACCAGTCTTTTGTCAGCGATCGAGACGGCGCTCACTGGGCGTGTTGTTTCGTTGGGCCGAGCGGATCCGCAGTATCAAAAGCAATTGCTACACTGCTCGGCAGAACGCGGGCACATCGACCTTCGTACTCTTGGGCTGGCCGGAGGCAATCATTTCCATTCAGTTCTGACGAGGGCCGGGGTCGAGCCTGGCGAGAAACTGCCGGCTGGACCAGCATCGTTCTTCAGTGAACGGTGTTATCTGCCGCAATCGTTCCTCGGACAGCTGTTGCAAATCTATCAAGATTCGGACTCGGCTCCGAATTCGCCCTTGTCGCGGTTTGTCAACGAGTTGCTTGGCCTTGACCGCCTTGATGCAATTGAAACAGGGCTGCTCCCTGCAGCGGACATCAGGAATCTAAGGAAGACCACCGACCGCTATGGTCAGGTCGAGTATGAAAAGACACGGCTTGAGCGAACCCTCTCGGAACATCGCGGAGCCCGCGACGCGGCCGCGAAGATAATTGCTGAGGCACTTGGCGATCTAAATCTGGCGCTGGCACAGTTGGAGCTTCTCAACCCGATCGACGAAACGCGCTTAGATTTGATCGAGGAGGCGATCTCCCAATCGCCGGAAGATGCGCAACTGAATGATTTGGCAGGCCAGCGTCGGCAGGTGTTGGCCGTCCAACAGGAAGCAGTGCGAAACGTTTCCACCGTTTCGCAACAGGACGAAACGAGTCTCTCTGAAGCCCATGGTAAGGCGAACAGCGACCTCCAGGGATGGCAGAGAGAGTTCGAGAACGTATTCTCCCAACTACGTGACCGGGTCACTAAGATTTTGCCCGATGTAGTTCTATCGCAAGCCGATCCGGAAGCGATGCGCCTTGATGCGCTGAAACTTCTGCGGGCGCGGAAAGTGCAGCTCAACGAGCGCGAAGTTCGCGCCGCTCAAGACACCAAGCGCGAATCGGAAGTGACGGCGGAACTGATCGTCGCCGGCAAGCATCTCACGACGATTGACGGCGAGATAGGACGCATAGCCACCAACTCGGGGAACCTGGCCGCTGCACTCGCGGAGCTGTCGTCTTTCGTTTTGAACGATCACTGTCCTGTGTGCGATCGCGATTTTGCCGAGAAGGGCCAAGGTCCGCTTACCGAGCATTTGAACCACAAGGTGCGGACCCTTTCTGGATCGGCAGAGCGTTTGCTTGGCCTGAGTACGAACAGAGCCGAGCAGCAGGTCTTGGTCGAGCGGCTAGAACGCGAGGCGACCGAGCTCAAGTCGCGCCTTCTAGAACCGAAAGCCCTTGCGGACCTTGAGCGCGAGTCTGCCGATGTTGATGCCCTGGTTGTTGAACTTGATCAGCGTGAGAATGTCGCTCGAGAAGGATCGCGCCGAGCTGCGGTCGAGACCGCCACGCGCCGCGCTCTCGCTGGCCACCAGTCTGCGGATCTGGCTCGCACCGCCACGATGGCAACATTGACCGAGCTCACTGAAACGCTCGGTCAGGCGGCGCCAGAACTGATTGCCACGCCCCAGTCCGCCATCGTTCAGCTCCTGGATGCGCTCGATCAGCGAACGGCTGCATTGAACACGCGCGTCAGCGCGCGTCGCACTGCCAAGGATGCTCTCCGGCGAATACGAGCAGAAGTCGCGAGACGCGAGTTCGCCGAGAAGCTGATCCGTGACGATACGAGCACATATAGTGAAGTCGAAAGCGCCCTAAGCAAAGCAAATGGGATCCGCGCCGACGCTCAGAAAATCAGGGCAAAGGTTGAGGTTGTTCGTTCGCGCATTATCGTTCGGGAATTTAATGAGCGGCTAAACCGCCTCTGGCGAGATCTCTTTGTCCGGCTGGCGCCGAATGAACCCTTTGTTCCTGCGTTTAGGATCCCCAGCGAATCGACGCATCGGCTCAATCCGAAACTCATTACCACCCATCGCTCGGGCGGCGCCGGCGGCACGCCGGGCGCAATGCTCAGCGCCGGGAATCTCAACACCGCTGCACTGACGTTGTTCATCGCACTCCATTTGAGCGTCGCGCCCCAGTTGCCATGGCTGATCCTTGACGACCCGGTTCAATCGATGGATGACGTGCATATCGCCCATTTCGCGGCGTTGCTTCGGACGCTTTCAAAGGGACAAAAGCGTCAAGTGATCGTGGCTGTGCACGATCGTCAACTCTTCGAATATCTGAGACTCGAACTCAGTCCGGCATTTGCCGGCGACAGTTTGTTGTCACTTGAACTCTCGCGTGGCCCTAAACAGGATACGCGATGCTTACCTGATCGGCGTAGTTTCAAAGAGGAAACTGCGCTGCGGTCGGCAGCATAGGTTCATAGTTCACAGATTTAGCAGGGGAATATTCACGATCGCTGTCGGAACGAACTTCTACTGTCCTGACATATCAAGAGTCATATGTTGTTGGAACCCGCATGAGCATCTTGGCAGGCGATCCTCTCACTCAACTTGCCTTTTCTATATTTGAGAACAAGGGCGTTTATGCGCTGCTGCTGGGATCAGGGCTCTCCCGGTCAGCGGGAATACCAACGGGCTGGGAAATCACCCTCGATCTCGTTCGTCGCGTCGCCTTGGCACAGGGAGCGGCGGATCCGACCGATTGGGCCCAATGGTATCGAACCCAGACTGGTAGCGAGCCAAATTACTCTATTTTGCTGGGAGAACTTGCATCATCGCGCGCAGAACGACGGTCAATCCTGCACTCGTACATTGAACCTGATGAACAGGATCGAATTGATCGGCGAAAAGTCCCCACGGCCGCACATCATGCTATCGCCGGATTGGTCCGTGACGGCTACTTTAAAGTGATCGTCACGACGAATTTTGATCGGTTGATGGAAAATGCGCTCAGGGAGGCAGGTGTTGAACCAACTGTGGTGTGGTCGGTGGATGCGCTCGCCGGAGCAGAGCCGTTGTCCCACAGCTCATGCTACATCTTCAAGCTTCACGGTGATTACAAGGATGCGAGAATCCTTAACACCGATGAAGAACTGAACGGCTATCCGCCCGAATATGACGCGCTTCTCGATCGGATTTTCGATGAGCACGGACTTATTTTGTGTGGCTGGTCTGGCGACTGGGATCATGCACTACGTGCAGCCATCTTACGGGCACCAAACCGACGATATCCTACTTTCTGGACCCTGCGTGGTGAACCGGGCAGCGGTGCTGGTGAACTGATTGGCCACCGAAAAGCACAACAGGTGACGATTTCAGACGCAGATACATTCTTCGTCTCATTGGCCCAACGAGTCGAGACCCTAAGCCACACCCGGAAACAAAATCCGCTAAGCGTCGAGCTACTCGTTAGCACTGTAAAGCGGTATTTGGCCAAGGGAGAGCATCGCATCCAACTTGACGAAATCATCGCGCAAGAGGGTGAGCGCCTATTGGATCGGATGGGCATGTCCGAGCTATCGCCACAAGGCAGTTGGACTCCGGAGGAATTTCGCGGTCGCGTCCAGATTTATCAGGCCGCATCGGAGCCGCTGGCCAGAGCCGCCGGCGCGATGGGTCGGTGGGGTGACGGCGCGGAATTTTCGCAGTTGTCCGATATCGTAAGGGCCTTGGTTTCGCATGCCAACAAGGAAGGAAGTGGCCTTAGTATTTGGCTTGGACTCAGGTCTTATCCCGCATTGTTGGTGTTTACCGCCTACGGATTGGGGTTGGTCCGCGCTCAACGATGGAGAGAATTGCACGACCTGTTCTATCTCAAGATGCCCCGCGAAGACCGCACCCCGAAGCCATTGGTGAAAACACTTTTTCTTTGGGACTGGAAAGGCTTCGATGAAAACACATGGAGGACGCTTGAAGGACTGGATCGTCGAAAGACACCTCTAAGCGACCATCTTTTGAATGTTTTCACCGAATGGGGTCGGTCGTTTGTTGGGATGCAATCCGAACTTGGACTGATCTTCGATCGGTTCGAGACACTTGGGGCGCTCGCCCATTTGGAAGAACACAGTGAAGATGAATTGAAGGCTACCCTTTCTGTCCACGACCGCAAGGAACGCATGTCCGTCGGGCGTATTGGCTGGCGTGAAACGGCACGACAGGCCGTGGAACAAGATTTGCTCGTGCCGCCAATCCGCGCCGATCTACTGAAGGCCGGCTTTGCCCACGGAAGCGACGCCTATCTAGACTTTTTCGCCCTCAATCTCAGGCGTGTGGCCGGCTGGATGGAGTGGCAATAAAGCCAACGGCCACTGCGGAGCCATTACGAACAAAACGAGAAACGTGATTCAGTGAATCGAGCAGCGGCGTGCTGTCGAGCGTGGCGTCGTCGACGCAAAGGCGATGATTGCGGCACCTCTTCTCACTCATCGCAGGCGCGGGATCGGGAAAGACCAACACCCTCGCCCATCGGGTCACCCATCTGATTGTTGGCGGCGCAGATCCGCGCCGGATCCTGCTGAGGACATTCTCGCGCCGTGCGGCGGCCGAGATGTCACGTCGGGTCGAACGAATCTGCAACCGCGTTTTCAACGGCAATGGCGGCGTGATGGCCGATGCTCTGACATGGGCCGGTACCTTCCGTGGAATCGGCGCGCGGCTTCTGCGTGATTATGCCGATCAGATTGCCGATCAACGGCCAGTCAGAGTTCGATCGAATAGCAACCGGATTGTTGGAGGCGATATTCCCTGCCAGCAAGGGAATTCGCCTGCTTGGAATCTCGCTGTCGTCGCTTGGCGACGAGAGTGATGACGGAACCCAACTCCGGTTCGATATTTGACGACCGGCTGAAAGAAAAAGCCCGCCGCGGGAGGAGGTGTGGCGGGCTTGATTGGACGGCAGCATTCGGGAGGAATAAATGCCGCCCTAAGTCGCCAACGTCGGGAGGAGGTGACCTCGACGAAATTCGATGCCAGCAACCTACTTGATACAGCCGCCGTATGAAGAGCGAGTTGTGCATAGCAGCATTGCGCATCCAGTGCAGCTTGACGCATTATTCCGTCTTCTCAATTAGCGATCGCATCAGTCGCGTTTATGCGTGATGGCTTGTCTCAACGTGTCGTTGATCCGATCCTGCCAGCCCGGCCCGTCCTCTTGGAAATAATCGAGCACTGCCCGGTCGATCCTGATTGAAACAAGCTCCCTGACATTTGGAGCAGCCGAGGCTTCGCGAACCACTGCAGGCTTTTTGATCGGCTTGAACGCTGCTTCTGCGGCAGCCAAGGGATTTGTGGGTCGGCGCGGGGGACTTGCCATTGCAATAGACCTGTTTGATCGTGGGGAGGTAATCGAACCCGATACTCCGGTCACCTGGTTGATTGAGCAAGTCAGCTGAACGGGGAAATCGCCGGGTCGGGTTCGTCGAACTCGAACTCAATCCAATCATCACCATCGTCTTCGTCAGTCTTGATGACATTGATGGCCGTTGGACGCTGACCCTGCTGAAGATTCCTCAGGAAGACATTCTGTACCGGGCTTGGCCGGGATGGCTGGCGACGGCTAGCCTCAACATTCTTGGCGCCATTATCCGCGAGCGTCCGAAGGCCGGCAAGAACCTCCATCAGTTCCCGCGAACTGATGCGGATTTTCTTTCCTTCCATCTGGTATCCTCCGTGATGCCCAAGGTCGTATCCTCGCTCCCGTGCGCGCAGCGCGCCGTTGACCGGCATCGCCACGGGTTTCGGAAGCTTTCCGATCATCGCGGTAAACAAGGCACTCAGCTGGTCTTTAGCATCAAGTCCCGGGCGGACCACAAGGATGTGGTGTACTCGGCGATCCGCGGGGTCAACCCGCGGCCACAATTGCTGTGCCTCCCGGATCGTCAACAGGAGAACGAAATCGATCGATGAATATTGGCGCAAGAAATCTTCGGCGATTGTCTCGGCTGATACTTGATTTTGACTATGTTGACATTCGGAAAGAGCGGCGCAGTCCCCGTCGCACACAACCACGCCTGTAACGCCCTCAGCACCGCGGAGTTGCACCGCCTTTGGCTTGAGCGCGTTGAACAGCGGGTTGCGGTCCTTAATCCGCGGGACGTCATAGGCGGCGAATCCGCCTTGGCTGTAGGGCGATTTCGCAGGATTTATCGTGATATCCAAGCCTGCGTCATCGCTGTCAATCGCGACGCGCAACGGCCATTCGTCTGCACGTATCTGGTTGCGCAACTGTGGCACTATCTCGTTCCGGACAAACGCCTCCAGCTGGTTGCGGGGAGGCAGCCGCAGCACGGTCCTGGTTCCTCGCCCGGTTCGATGGTCCATCGACTTAACGCGCAAATCCACGCCGCCGATAGGCAGTCCCAATTTAGTCTTTTCTTTCTCAATAAGCGCGCTCAGCTCGAAAAAAGGATTGCCGTCATCGAGACCCTCGTCTGACACGGTAGTAATGTCTGCGGTGAACCGAAGGTCCCCATTATCGAAGAAGGCGTCCGGGCGACTCCCCGAAGGGAGTGGAACCTCGCTCCGAAGCATGCCGGAATCCGCTAGAGCATGAAGAACTGCGACCTCCCACATTGCCGCAAGCCGATCTCTGCCCGGTCGGTTAAGTCGCGCCGCTAGATTGTCGACCGCGCTGCCCTCAAGAGTCGCGCGTAGGTCGTTTAGCCGCCGTTGCAATGCTCGTCTCGCAAAAATCAAGCGCAACCCCCGCCACTCTTGACGAGAGTCGTGCAGACAACCAGCTTGTTTATCTCGGTGTGAGTCTGCGCGGCCTGGGCCATTAACACGATGGCGGAATGGGCGAAGGGTTTCTCGCGCACGTGGTCAGGCCTCGAGCTCTTCAGGCGGATCCTTGAAGGGGTTAAGGATGCGAACACCACGTCCGGCAAAGTCCCGCACATTCCGCGTGACGAGAACAAGCCCATGAACCCTCGCCGTAGCCGCAAGCGCCAGATCCCACCGGTCTTTGTTCTTGCCCGCAAGCAGACGGGTCCACTCCGCCACCACGGGCGCATCAATAGGGATGATGCGATCCGAAAACGACTTCTCCAGCGCATCGATCGCGGCGAGAAGGACTGCGGAGCGCTCCGCATCGCGGCCCTTGAGAGCCTGCGCGCCGCGACGCTTTTCGAACAGCGTGGCGGCGCTCAAGCGCAGGTCGGTATCGTCGATGGTTGCGAGCCAGCGGCGAACATTCTCGTTGCCGCGGGCTCCTGCCTCTCGAAGGACATTCTCATCGAGAAGGTACAGCGTCACGGAATTGGCCGAGGCGCCGATTCCTCCGGTCTGTCGTCTCCATCGAAGACGCCAAGGTCGGCCATCTCCGACAGCGTCCGCTTCAGGCTCCGAGGAGCGTAAGGCCGACCGCGCTTGGGATAGGCCTTAGCGTACTCGATCGCTGCCTCAACCTGAGTCTTCGACAACGACGGAAAATCGCTCAGGATCTCCTCGACGGTCTGCTCCTTGGAGAGCGCAGCAACCAGATGGGCGGGGATCCCAGTATCCCGGATCAAAGCCTCGGACTGGTCCTCACTGCGATCCACCCAGTTTCGAATGTGCTCGAGCCGAGCGAGGCGGACTTCCAGATCGCTGTCGATCCGCGCGAGGTCGAGGTCGAGCTTGCCCCATCGCACCATATGGGTGCTGGCAGATAACTTCCGCAGCGCCTCATAGAGGCGCCGCCGACCAGAAGGAGTGAGGTCCTTCTCGAGCTCATCGGCCAGTCGCAGAAAGCGAAGTTCCGCTGGACCGACGAGGCGCTGCACGGCCTTGCCGACCCTGCGCTGTTTCGCACGGATGACACCGGTATCGACTGCCTTGTTCAGCGTCGTGGTTGACCGGTCGAGGACATAGCCCGCCTCGCTCAACGTCAATGTCTGTGGGGAAGCCATCGGTACCTCCTTCTCTAATTCCTCCCCAATCTAAGGATGAATTAGAGAAGATGCAACCACCGAGCGTCGGATGGCCTCATGCAGCGGGCGGGACGCGGTCGCTTGGCTGACCATCAATCTGTGTGAGAATCCGTTTGACCGCCTCGATATCACCTCGATCGAGCTTCTTTCCGTAGATGCGTTCAACCCATTCCGAGCTCATCTCGAGATAGCGTAGCGTCGCTCGAAATTGGGAAAGGGTTTCGGGCTTAAAGAACCATTTGAAGTTCTCCCAGGCCGTCATTGTCACCTTCACCAGCTCCTGAATCGTAGCCGTGAGAAGGTTGGGAACAAAAAACGGGCCCATATGAGCGTTGGCGCCCGGCTCCGGCCGGAGCATGGTGAAGCCGGCGAATGTCGGGTGTGCCGCAATGGCCGACAGAAGCTTATAGTGTTCGTATCGCTTCTTGCCTTCATAGCCGTCCCGCTTGTCGAGCACTTCCCGGATCTTCGCTTGGTTGAACTCCTTGTTGCGCTTCTCCTCTGGAACGGCTTTCCACGTCTGGATCAGCGCCGGGTCGGTTGAGAAATAGTCGAGCAGGAACCCAGTCTCCAGAATGTCCCGGGTCGGCAGGCCCGCCGCCTGGTAGTACCCTCCCAAAGTCAGCCTGATCGAGGCGCCGAGATCGTTGAAAATCCTGGCCCCGAGCAGCTTGACGATGAGCTGGTCCTCGTCCTTTTCATCATAGGCCATGCGGTAGAACTGCAGCAGGTCCATCACGCACTCGATCATCGCCAGATGAAGGCTGAGGTCAGGATCGGCCTCGATCGTCGCGATCGATTTCTGCCATACGACTTCCTCACCGGTGTGAAGAAGCTTGAGGTTCTCAGGAATCGGCATCGTGATATGGCCTCCATCTCTGGCCGTCCGAATCTGACGCATACGGCACCGAGTCGGGCACTATTACGCTCGGTCCAACATGGCTACACTATACGCACTCGCACAAAAGCTTTGATGGCAAGCACCTGACTGAATACTACACGGCTCATTTTTATGCCGCCGAGGCCATCCTGGCGCGGTCGATTCCCGCCTGACCTCTCCTGCTGTCGAGCGCCAAAATGTCGAACGGTGAAATGCGTGATCTCAATCTTCCCTCCGCAATCGGGAGGCGATATCCGAACCAAGGCGAGCACGGCGCAGCGCTTCGGACCGCGCTGGAAGGAGCATACCGAACCTTTCTCGGCGCTGGGCTCGGAGACCGAGATGCACTGCAGAAGCTCTGCTCGCCTCAGGATGCCGTGTATTGGCAACAGCTCTCCAAGGTATTGTTGGCCGATCAGCTTCAAAAGCATGGCCTCGCTGCAATCCATCATCGCATAGGTCCAGATTTGCTTCTGGATCAGGATGGGACAAGGATCTGGATTGAAATCGTGACACCAGAGCCAACCAACATTCCCGAAGCATGGCTGGCGCCCGGACTCGGAGTTGTCCGTACATTTCCCCATGAGGCACTCTTGTTGCGGTGGACGGCCGCCATCGCCGCTAAGGCTGTCGTCCTCTTGGGGAATGAGGAGCGACCCGGCGATCTCGGTAATGGCGTCGTGGGCGCTGCAGACGCCTACGTCATTTCGGCCAATGGCCGGCTTCTGCGCAGTGCCGATGGCGTCTTCCATGAATTAAACGGCATCAGTCAGTTCCCTTTTGCAGTCGAGGCCACATTCGGTGTGGGTCCTACGCAGGTACACATTGATCGGGAAACCCAGAAAGCCGTCGGGTCAGACCATCAGGAGCGCTTCCACATTCCCAAGCCCAACGGGGCTTCCGTTTCGGCATACACGTTTCTCGATCCGGCCTTCGCCGCGGTCAGCGCGATATGGGCGGTGGACGTTGATGAGTCCCTGCTCTTGGGAAGGGTTCAGCCAATGGCTGTGGTCCACAACCCCTCGCAACAAATCCTATCCCGACCGGTCTCTTGCCGGCACAGGTCGAGTATCGCGCTGAGGATAAGGGCGATCACTTCCAGCTTGACCGCCTTGATGGGCGGCTTGCCGAAGTTCGAGAGGCCTGACCTTCGCTGGCGAAGCCGAGTGGCCGCCTCACACGTATCCGATCTACAGGATTCCCCACGCCCTGAAACTCCCCCTGCCCGTCATCTCGCGCAGGTGGAGTGCGCCGATGAGGTCGAGCGCACCCTGCCGGGAAACCTCGAGTGCATCCTGAATCATGCTGGTCGACACGAGCGGACGCGACAGCACCAGATCGAGCAACGCGGGCAATTTCGAGCTGGCGCGGCGGCCGCGCAGCACACGTTCCATCTGGCCCTTGGCAAGCAGCAAACGGTCGTGCTCCTTCAGTCCAGCGCTCGCGGCTTCGTACATCGCGTCGATCCAGGCGAGCAGCCGGTCGGAGCGGTTGCGCGCGCGCCTCCGTTCCCGCGGAATGTTCTTGGCGCCGAGATGCAGGCACGGTAGGTGGTGGGCGGCCAAGCCTTCCTGGCGCATGAGCGCCCCCATGAGCAGCGGACCGACCCAGGCGCCGCGTTCCAGCACATCGATGTCGTTCCAAGCGTCAAGCGCCAGGGCCACGCGCAGCACGACGGGAACGTGCCGCGACCGGTCCAGCATTTCGCGCCACTCGGAGAGTCGGGCTGCCTCGTCCCAATCCTGGTCGTAGAGCACCGACAGCCGGTCGTCGTCCTGCGGAAGGCGTCGCGGCGGCATTTCTGCGCCGCTGAGGACCTTGGACGATCGGGCCAGCAAGGCGTCGATCTCCGCAAACTCCTGCGCGAGCAAATCGTCGTCCGGGCTGTTGGCCGGCACTGGAGGCTCGGCCCCCGGCAGCACGCTCCCCTCCCCTTCCCGATCGTCTTCCGATTGGATCGTTCCGATCTCGCCCTGCTGCCCAGTCAGCTCGCGCAGCCCTTCGCGACCGAACGCCCAGTCGCGCGGCTGAGACAGTATGCGGCGGCGTTTGCGAACCACGGCGTGGGCCCGCGTCAGCTCGTGGGTTGGCGTGCGCTGGTCCATATGCGCGTCGTGGAAGACCAGGTCCTCGAGGTGGACGAGTTCGCCCTCAATCCACAGCGCGGCGGCGGCGTCATGGAAGTGCGAGCGCTCGATCCAACCCTGGCGCACCGGTGAGCGGGCGATGCGCTCGTCGAGACGCACCAACGCCCCTGTCGCTTTTACTTCCCGATTTCAAACGCCCGAACGTCATATGCCGGTTAGGTTTGGGCGCTAGGACGGGCTTAGTTTTTCGCTAACGATTTCACTGACGCTCGATTTGCCACGCCCCATGCACAACCGAAAAGCCACTCCTGGCTCATCGCGATCTGATGAAACACGGTTGGCGGCACGTCGTGTCGCGCGCGAGCTCGACAAAATTCTCGACGATCTTGGACCGCGCCGGGCGGCAATCGAGCGAGCCTCGGCTGAGCTGCGTCTCTCCACCCGCCAGATTTACAATCTGCTGGCGCGCTATCGCATCGATCGAACTGTGACGTCGCTGCTGCCTCGGCTGGATGGCAGCCGCAAGAAGCGCCTTGATCAAGGCATCGAGACGATCGTCGCAACAACGTTGCGAGAGCAGTGGCTGGTGCTGGAGGCGCCGCCGCTCGCTCCCGCGGTGGCCGAGATCCGGGCTCGCTGCGAGGAGGCCGGCCTGGCAGCTCCTTCCTATCTTACTGTAGCCCGCCGCATACCCACGCTGTTTAGCCCCGAGGAGATTGCGAAGAAGCGATCTGCAAACCCAAAGCACCTTCAGCGGCTCAAACCGCGACCAGGATACATTCATGCGGCGCGACCACTGGATGTCTGCCAGATCGATCACACGCCGACCGACATCAACTTCGTGGAGGTCGTCGACGGAGGCGGAACGTTCATTGGCCGGGCATATCTCACGATCGTCACCGACGTGGCGACCCGCTGCATTCTCGGCATCTGCCTCACCCTCGAGAAGCCGTCGGGGCTATCGGTCGCGCTCTGCCTGGCGCACGCCATGTGTCCGAGGGAGGCGTGGTTGGCCGCGCGCGGCATCGAGCATGGTTGGCCGATGTTCGGTCGACCACGATTAATCGTCACCGACTCGGCCAAGGAGTTCAAAGGGAACGCCTTCCAACGTGGATGCGAGGACTATGGTATTCGGGTCCGCTACCGGGATAGCGGCCGCGTCCACCAGGGCGGCGTCGTCGAAAGGCTGCTCGGGAAGCTCAACGCCGTGCTTGTGACGCAACCCGGCTCGACGGGATGATCCGTGGCGGACCGTGACGAATACCCCGCGCAGCGGCGAGCCCGTCTCAGCTTCGCCGATCTCGAGCGGTGCGTCGCGCTCGCCGTGATCGATCATAATCTGCAGGAGAACGCAAAGACTTTGAAGGTACCGGCGACAGAATGGAACCGGCTGGCGCACGATTTGCCCCGCTTCGACGATGATCCCATGCGGGTCCTGCTGGCATTCATGCCTGGGGCGGAGAGGCGCATCTCGCCGCAGGGCGTCAGCAAGTTCGCGCTGGACTATTTTTCACCATGGCTAGGCAGTCTCGTCCCGCGGCGGGACCGTCTGGGCCGGCTCGAGATGAGATATGACCCTCGCGACATCAGCCACATTTACATCCGGGATCCCGACACACGCGAGTTCCGGCCGGTGGCGAGAAGAGACGGGCTCACTACACCGATCACACTGTGGGAACATGAAGGTGATCGTGTTTGCCGACGTGCCGCAAACGCTCGGTCGGACGTCGAGAAGGTGACGCTGCGCCGCCGGATTGCGGAAATCGCTGGCAGGCAGAAACTTTCAAAGGCGGACGTGCGCAATGCGGTCCGCCGGGCGCACGCAGCCGAAGCGCCCAAACCCTATGAGGCGATGCGCCCGGCGACGCCGGCACCCGCCGAGCATCCGGTACGCCAGAAGCGCCGTCTGGCGGTCGAGGACTGGTGACGTGGCGGACCATTTGCTCGACCACGTTCGTCCGTATCTCGACCAAAGCATGGAAGAGCGGATCGCCTACATCCTGGCGCCGCGATGGGTCGGGCATCAGGTGGCGCTGCAGGCGCATGAGCGTCTTGCCGAGTTGCTCGCCCGGCCGCCGGCGTTGCGGACGCGAGGGCTGATGTTGGTCGGACCCTATGCCAACGGTAAGACGATGATCGCGGAACGATTTGCCGTGGAACGCCTGAGAGCCGCCGAGCGGCAGCGGGTATGGGTGGTTCAGACGCGCGAGGGGGCCGGCCTTGCGCACTTTTATGGAAGCATTCTGCAGGCGCTGCGCGCGCCGGTCGGCAACAATCGGGATATCGGCCGCAAGGCTGAGCAGATCGATCATCTGCTTGGCAGCCTGAAGCCCAGGATCCTCATTTTCGACGAATTCCACAATGCCCTGCGTGGCCGGGCTCGCGACGTCGAGGCGGTTCTTGCCTTCCTCAGGCGGATCGGCCGTCAGTTCGACATCTCCCCGGTCCTGATCGGCGAGGTCGCCGTCTACGATTTCATAAACGAGACCAGCGAGATGGCGAGCAGGTTCGAGCTGCAGGCCGTACCGCGGTGGCAATACGGCGAAGAGTTCCTGACACTCCTCGACAGCCTCGAGGGCGTGTTGCCTCTCGCGCGTGCTTCCGATCTCTCCGATGAACCGTTGGCACGAACGATTTTCCAGCTTTCCGAAGGTTTGATCGGCGAGATCGTGGCGATCGTCACCGCGGCGGCCGTGGCCGCGGCAAGGTTGGGCGCCGAGCGCATCACGAAATCAGGCCTCGAGGCGCTACACTACATTCCCGTCTCGAAGCGCCGCCGGGCGCCGCTGCGCAACGAACTGCTGTGACCGGCGGCGCTTTGGCCATCGAGATCCGCGAGCGTTACAGGGATGTCGTTCGGGATCGGTGGCCTGTTTCCGTTGACCCGCAGCCGGACGAGCTTTTGTCGAGCTGGCTCCACCGCCTTGCCCTCGCGAACGGCATCGCGCCGCGGTCGTTCGCCAGCGCCCTCGGGCTGGGTGAAGGGATGTGGTCGCCCCGTCTCGATCTCCAGCTTCCGCGGGAGGCAGCCGCCCTGCTGGCCGATCGGACGAACGTTCGTCAGGAAACGATATCGGCAATGGCAATGGCTGAACCGGCGTTGACGCCACTCCTGCTGCCATTGCGCGAGAACGTCCACCGGAACCGTTCGAGCTGGATGCAGTATTGTCCTCTCTGCCTCGCCAGCGACGAGGCGCCCTATTTCCGGCGGCGGTGGCGCCTGGCGTCGCGAATCTCCTGCTCCGCGCATGGCTGCGGCCTTCGAGATCGATGTCCCGCTTGCCGCACCGCAATTGTGTCGTTCGACCAGGTCGAGCTTGTCCCTCAGCATTTCTGCGCACGGTGCGGCTTCGATCTGCGGGCTGCCCCAAAGGCAGGGGTCAACGCGGCCGCACGTCGGCTGGAACGCGCGATCGCGGATATATGCCGGGTGGAATCGGCAACGGATTCGGCGGCAACCATCGATGTTGTCTCGCGCGTGCTACGCGCACCCGTCGGCGCCGATATCGGCCTGGGGGGAACCCTTACGAATCTCTCGACCGCCGCACGCATTCGCTGCTTCAATCAGCTCGCGGCAAAACGTTTGGACTGGCTTGTGACACACGAGGACGCCGCAGTCGCGCATCGGCGTCGGATAATCTTGGCGGCGGGCGGCCATGACGAATTGATTGCCCGCTTCGCCGACTTCCTGGGCAAGCATCAGACGAGGCCGAGATCCATGTGCCCACCACAGCCCTGTGCTGGTCTTGCCGACGTGCTGACGGCCTATCTGCGCGTGGCCGGTGATCGAACCACGTCAAAGCGTCACCGCAGGCTCCGAGTTCCACAACCCTGATGATCGGTGGCAGTCCTGGCGCGGGTACTATTCGTCCATGACGGCACCAGGGTCGCCGTCATCGGCGAACCCCGGCATGATGTCGCCCGCCAGCAGCTTTTCCTTCGAGAGCAGGCCAGCGTCCTCGAGCGCCCCGAAGTCGGGAAGATCGCGCAGCGTGTCGAGCCCGAACTCAAGCAGGAACGCCTGGGTGGTGACATAGGTATAGGGGGCGCCCGGCTGCGGCGCGCGCGGGCCAGAGGCGATGAAGCCAAAGCTGCGCAGATTGCCGATCAGGTCGCGGCTGATCTCCTTGCCGAAGAAGGAGGACAGTTCGGCGCGGGTGATCGGCTGGAAGTAGGCGATGCACATCAGCACCAGCACTTCGGTTTGCGTGAGGTCTTTGGCATGCCCGCTCCCGCCGGTGGCCGTGCCAAATGCACTGCGGATGGCGTCGGCATAGGCCGGCCGCGTCAGATGCTTCCAGCCGCCGGCGACCGCCACCAGATCATAGGGCCGGCCACGCAGCTCGTCGCGGATGTCGTCGATGAGAAGATCGATGCTGCAAGTCTTGCCGACGATCCGCGCCAGCGTCTCGCGGCCGACCGGCTCGCTGGCAGCAAAAATAGTTGCCTCGACGCGGTTCATCCATTCACGCCAGCGCGCCTCCGGTGGCAGATGGTCGAGCTCGCGGTCGAAGAGGCCTTCGCCTCCTTGCTCACTTTTTCGTCGCCTCGCCGCACTCTCCGCCATCGCCGTCACAGCCCGTAGATGCGGAAAGTCGGGCGGCCGGAAAGTTCGCGGACAGCGCCGAGTTCGACCAGCCGCTCGAACAAGCGGCGCAGGCTGCGGTCGCTCATGCCGGCAATCTTTGCCGACGCCACAATGGCGTCGTCCGACAAAAGCCGATCGACGACGATGTCTGCGCCTCGGGCGCGAAGACCGGGCGCCACGGCGATCAGGCGGTCAGCCCAGCGCCCGATGTCGGCCGACTGGTCGACGGCGCGTAACGCCGCCCGCGCCTGCGCGGCGAGCAAAGTCTTCGCGCGCTCGGGGACCGCCTCGATGCCTCTCGGCGCAAGGACGGTCGCCGCGCGCCGCCGCCGATCGGAACCATTTGCGCCGGCAGCTTCGCCACCGAGCAGCGGCACGGCGTGCTTCCAGCCCAGCCGCTGCGCGAGCATGGCGTCTGCGAACCAGCATCCGATGGTGCTTGGAAGGCCGCGCCGCTCGACTGCCGCAAAGGCGCCGATCAGCATTCCGACAGCACCTTCCGTCTCCGCAAGCTGCCGAAGCTCGTCGGTCAGGTCGTTCGTCGTCTCGTCATCCCGAGCGAGACCCAGGGCCTCGAGCACGCCGGCGATGCTCGCTTCAGTCAGAAGCTTCTCCGCGGGCAGTGTGGCCAGCCAGCGCCAGGCCAACAGCATGCGGCCGGCCGGACCAACATCGTCGCCCGGACGCGTGAGCAGCACGGCATCGCGCAGACCCGCTTCGTCCTCGACACGCCCGGCCTGCCTGGTCGCCACCGCCGCGGCGGCGAGCGCCAGCCGTTGCCGCCATGCGCCGGCCCATCGCTCCTGCCGACGAACCACCGCGTCGAGCGCGCCGATGGCGGCGCCGGCGGTGATCGCGATGTCCTCCAGGGCATTTGGCCCAGGCCCTTGCGCGGCAGGGCTTTGCGCGTCGGGAACGGCGCGGCGCAGCCATCCCGGCAGCGGGACGGGGGGAGCGGCCGCTGCGGCGGCGAGCATCGGACCTTGATGGCGCGGAGAGGATTTCGGGCGCAGAATCATCGTCAGCAGGATGAATCACGGCGGCGGTTTTGGCAACGAAAATGGGTAAAAAACGCCGCGCCTGTCGATTGGATAAAACGAGCGATAAAATTGCATTATCCGTCGTTTTCGTCTTTATATAAGGAATGACGGTTTTCATCGAGCAGAAGCCCAAAAATCACGCCGAGCGACCTTCCGGACCGTCCCACAGTGCAGGGTCGGCGGATCATGTTTCGACCGCGCAGGTGTCGGCCGAGACCGATGGCGACCTGCCGGACATCATCGACGTCGTCATGGAGATGGGCGCAACGCCTGAAGAGACGCTGGCCGAAGCCCCCTCCCCTCTTCCGGCCGTCGCCAATTCCCGCCTGCCGGCGCATCTCGACGCGCTGGCTGATCGCGCCCGCGATTATGTCGAAGCGGCGAGCTCGGCCAATACCCGCCGCGCCTACGCCTCGGACTGGAAGCAGTTTGCGAGCTGGTGCCGGCGCCAAGGCGTCGAGATGTTTCCGCCCGATCCCCAGGTTGTCGGGCTCTACATCACCGCATGCGCCTCCGGAAAGGCGACCGGCGACAAGAAACCCAATTCCGTCTCGACGATCGAACGCAGGCTCTCCTCGCTGACGTGGAACTATGCGCAGCGTGGCCAGCCGCTGGACAGGAAGGATCGCCATATCGCCACGGTCATGGCCGGCATCCGCAACAAGCACGCCGCCCCGCCCCGGCAGAAGGAGGCGGTGATGCCCGAGGATCTGATCGCCATGCTGGAAACGCTCGAGCGAGGCACCCTGCGCGGCCTGCGCGACCGGGCCATGCTGCTGCTCGGCTTTGCCGGCGGCCTGCGCCGTTCCGAGGTTGTCGGCCTGGATTGCGGCCGCGACCAGACCGAGGATTCTTCCGGCTGGATCGAAATCCTCGACAAGGGCATGCTGTTGCGCCTGCGCGGCAAGACCGGCTGGCGCGAGGTCGAAATCGGGCGAGGCTCGTCCGACACAACCTGCCCTGTGGTGGCGCTGCAGACCTGGCTCAAGCTGGCGCGCATCGCGCACGGTCCCCTGTTCCGGCGTGTCATCGGCCAGGGCAAGGCCGTCGGCGCCGATCGGCTCAACGACCAAGAGGTCGCCCGCCTCGTCAAGCGGACCGCGCTGGCAGCGGGCGTGCGCGGCGATCTGCCCGAAGGCGAACGCGGAATGATGTTTGCCGGCCATTCGCTGCGCGCCGGCCTGGCGTCCTCTGCCGAGGTCGACGAGCGCTACGTCCAGAAGCAGCTTGGTCACACCAGCGCGGAGATGACCCGCAAGTATCAGCGCCGGCGCGATCGCTTTCGCGTCAATCTCACCAAGGCGTCGGGACTGTAGCAAAGCCCCCTCCCCCCGTTTTCGGCCGTCGAATAGCGGCCCGGCAGGGTGGGATTTTCACCTTAGCGCTTCAATTGAAATCGGGAAGTAAAACCGACAGTGGCGCGGGCAACCGGTCCTATCAGGGTTTCCAAGGGCAGTTTGTCGAGCGTGTAAGCCATTGGTTTCATGATAGTTGATTCGCCATAGTCAAGCTATCTTGATGTTAGGTTGACTCGTGTGGGATTTTCTCTGGCGGGAGTTTCACTATCGATAATCACCTCTTATCGATAGTGATTGATCTCACTGCGCAAATCAGCCAGAATCGTGCAGATGACGGCCGCCGGCGTCGTGCGGCCGGCGTTCTGGACGGGTCTTTCCCGGCCGATAGAAAGGCAACCGGCATGTCCGAGCAAAAACCCGTCCGCCTGCCCGACCCCGCTTCCGTCGAAACCGTGCTCGCCGCTCTGCAGCCGCGGTCGGCCGACGCCGAGCTCGCCCCGGCCCTCAACAAGGCCTTTGCGGGCTTCGCCTTTACCGTCGCGCGGATCGACGACCCCTACTGGTGCAACCCTCATGCTGTCGTCGCTGCCGACGGCACGCGCCTCGGCGACCATCGCGCCTGGGTCGAGCGCGCACTGGCCGATGTCGGCGGCGACCTCACCGCCTTCTGGAACCGGCATCGCGAGAGCGGAGAAAAATTCACCGAATGGCGCGGCACCAGCGCCTTCGCCTTTGCTCCGACCGGTCCGGGCGTCGCCGACTTCGTCCAGCTCTCGCTCGGCCGCGAGATCGAGGTCCTGGCCGGCCCCGTAGTCGATCCCGACTACCGACCCAATAGCGTCGACCATCTCTTCGAACCGACCTGGGTTTCTCGCGAGTCCGCTGCTGAGGCGCATCAGCTCGCCGGACCGGTCTACCGGCTGCGCGGCCGCACCGGCGGCGGCATCGTCCACATGCGCAGTTTTTTGGCGCGCCGCGCCCGCATCGAACGCGAGCAACGCGAAGCACAGCCCCCGGAGCTTAAGGCCCGCACTATCCGCGAGATCGGTCCGGACGGCGCGCGGGACACGCCGTTCCTGGACGCCAACCCGGACTGGTTCGATTTCGTGTCGCGTGAAAACCGCTTTTTTGCCGACTGGGCGCGATCCAGCCCCGCAGCTGCACGCATCTTTGACCACTGGGCGTTCGACATCCACGATTTTGAGGGTCCCGGCCAAAAACGCGAGATCGGGTTTATTCCGCGACCACTGAAACATCCGGCCGAGCGGCTGCTGGCCGAAGAGGGTATTTCGGTGCACCGGCTGATGGAGCGGATCGAAGCGATCGACGAAGAAGTCGGCCTGCCCTTCGCCTGGTTTTTTCTCATGACGCACGGGCACTGGGTCGATCCCGACGTCGGCGATGCGATCGCTGAAGGCCTGCGCCGAGGACGCTTGCGTTTGCCAGACCGCGATGCCGCTGTGCTGCTCGCCTGGGTCGACCGGCCCTATTTGTTCTGAGGGGCGTCATGGACCTTCGCCTGCCAAAGCCCGCATCCGACCAAAAACTGCGACGCGCCGAGGCGCTCGATGCGCTGGAGTCCGTGCTGCCGTTCGACCGCCGCGACTTTTTGGCCGACATCCTCACCGACGACGATGTCGAGACTCTGCGCCATCTGGCCAAGGAAGGTATCGGCGAGAATTCGCTGCGGGCGCTGGCCTCCGACCTCGGCTACCTCGAAGCCTGGTCGCTGGCCGCGACCGGTTTTTCGCTCCCCTGGCCCGCGCCGGACGCGCTCTTGATAAAATTCGTCGCCCATCATCTCTGGGATCCGGCCAAACGGGAAACCGATGTGTCGCATGGCATGCCCGAAGAGGTGGCAGCGGCGCTGAAGGCGCAATGCCTGTTGCGGGTCGACGGACCGCACGCGCCCAACACCGTGCGCCGGCGTCTGTCGAGCTGGTCGACGCTGACCGGCTGGCGTGGCCTGAAGGGAAAATTCAATGCGCCGGGTCTGCGTAGCGCCATCAAACTCGCGGTGCGTGCCAGCGCCCGCCCCCGGGGCCGCAAGAGCAAAAAGGCGGTGACCGCCGATATTTTGGCGGCCCTGCTCAACATCTGCGCCGGCGACCGTCTCGTCGACGCGCGCGACCGCGCCCTACTCATCACCGCCTTCGCCTCCGGCGGCCGGCGCCGCAGCGAGGTTTCTGCTCTGCGCGTCGAACAGCTGGTCGAGGAAGATCCGGTGCCGGCCGATCCGAAGAATCCCGACGGCGAAAAGCTGCCGTGCCTGTCGATCCGGCTCGGCCGGACAAAGACGACACAAGCCGACGGCGACGCTTTCGTGCTGCTTGTTGGCCGGCCGGTGACGGTGCTGCAGTCGTGGCTCGAGCGCGCCGGCATCACTGAAGGTGCCGTGTTTCGCGGCATCGACCGTTGGGGCAATCTCGAAAAACGCGCCCTGACGCCGCAGGCCGTCAATCTGATCCTCAAGCGCCGCGTCGCCGAGGCCGGGTTCGATCGGAAAAACTTTTCCGCCCACGGCCTGCGCTCCGGCTACCTCACCGAAGCCGCCCGCCGCGGCATTCCGCTGCCCGAAGCCATGCAGCAGTCGCAGCACCGCTCCGTCCAGCAAGCCTCGAATTTTTACAATGACGCCGAGCGGACGCTTGGAAGGGCGGCAAGACTCATCGTTTAGAGACCCTGGGGACTGCCGGTTGCGGCGCCGACCTCCATCGCTATCCGCCGCTCGGCGGCAAAGCCGGTCATCGCGCGCAATAAAATAATACGCATGCGGGGTCTTCACCACGAGCGTGCGCCGGTTCATCATGTCGTTGGTCATCGGTGGGTCCTTCGAAACAGGTTTGTGTGAGCAACCCGACCCAGCCGGAAAAAATCGATGACCGCCGCTACGCCGCTCGCTCGCTACAGCGCTGTTGAGGGCGCGCTCGCGAGCGGCTTCGTCATCGCCGAGCCACACGCGGCGGGGCATGCTCGAGACAGCTCATGATGCCATCTCTGATGCGTTGACTCCACGCCACTCCATAGGGGGCACCGAACGACAATGCCTGTCAGCTTCAAAGACATAGAGTTAGCTTTCGGATTCGTCAGCTCTGGGGGCACGGGAGAACATCAGGCCTTTCTGTGCAAGCAGTCAGGCACGCTCTACTGGCATTCCGAGGTCACGGGCGATTTGGATGAATTGCCGGATGATATCGACGACAGTGAAAAATATGTCCAGATACCTGACAAGAAAGAACTCGACCTGGGCAAGCCGCTCGTACTGGACTTCGCCCGCCAATTTCTGCCTGACAACGTCGGTGACGTTCAAGAAATCTTCAGCAAAAGAGGCGCGTACGCAAGATTCAAGGATCTGTTGCAGCAAAGGGGTGCACTTGATCGGTGGTACGCTTTCGAAGCGAATGCGGAAGAAAGAGCGTTGCGGACGTGGTGCGATCACAATTCGATCGAGGTCGGTGACTGATATCGCCCCGAAAAGCGTCGCGTGCGGCGCGGCAGCCGAAAACGTCCCTGCCCTTCGCGAATTCTTCATCGCCAGGACAGCTGGTCCTTTGGCAGCCGGCCGCTCGGGTCGAATACAGTTACCTTGTGCGGAAGACGCGGACCCCAGTCCCAAAGCACCAGGTTGCGATCCTCGGTCTCGGCACCGGGAGCAAAACTCGGAACCAGAATACCGGCAATGCCTCGAGGGCGCAGCCGGTCATAAATGGACCATGACGCTGGGCGATTTCCATCGCTGAGAGCCGTCGCCCAGGCGCAGGCCATGTCCTCAACAGTGATGGAGAATTCTCCCCTCGCCGGTTCTATCGTCAGGTCCGCAACGTCGTCGCAATCGACTTCGTAGGAGCACAGCACGCAAGGGTCGATCCGATGCGCGAAACCCTGGTTGGCTTCCTTGACCGCTGTCATGACGGTCAGCGCCAGATAGAGCGCCGGCACACCCTTGGGATTGAAGCGGGCACCCCGGATCGCCGCTCCATCACCGGAAGTCGGCTTGAATGCCCAACGTGGATCATGCGCCCTGTAAAAGGTTGCGGCAAACCTCAAGCAAAGCCACCCAGGGCGATATGATCGAGATAATCGCGGACCGCAGCGGCCTTGCCCTCCTTCACCAGCGCTTCAGCGGTGCGCCCGCCGAATGCCGGAAGCGGCTGAGCCCGATACCAGGCCATCGCCTGTTCCTTGCCGCCCGCCCAGTCCGTCACGCGGCTGATGACCTCAAGCATTTCACGCAGACGTCCCTGTGTCTTTACCGTCCGGCTGCGCTCAGACCGGTAGAGGGTCTCGCGAGCAAGACCGGCGGTCTGGGCCAACTGGCCCTTGGACATGCCAAAACCATCCGCGACCTGCTCGATTGCGATCTTCCCGTGCCGGTCCATATAGGACAAGACGAGAGGTTCATTCTGCACGGGTATCTTGAGTGCTTGGCCCATAGGAGTCATTTCACCATATAGGTAGTCATATTTCTTGTGCAAAAGATATGGCATTTCTCGACCGCTTTCAAGTCCGGAATCGAACCCGCTTGAGTGCCTGCATGAGCGGATACCGAGGGAAGCTGCTCATTGATCGGCTTCGTCAGTCAAGAACCTGCTCCATCGAGCCCGAAGGCTTGGTCTCGTCGCAGAACCAGTCATCTCGTGATCTAGATCCGAGAGAGTTCATCGCCGCCGCAGGGACCGCCGTCAGTTTATAGTCCGCGGCTGACCCTCAACATCTCCGAGCCGCTTGTACGCCACCCAGGCATCTGCAGGGACGGCGCTGCCGGCCCGCGCCAGCCAAGCCGCGCGATTGGCCTCGGTAAGTGAGTTCCACCACACTATCCCGGCGGTTTCATCGGGCGTCGGTTCCCGGTCGTGCTCGTTTTTCATGTCCTCGATCCTCGCATAGGGCTTTCTTGCGGACAAGCGCTACAGCTACGCCCTATCGCGCGGATCAAACCCTGAGCCCTCGCTCGGCAAATCCCGGTACCCACACACTCATCCGGTCAGCCGCGCCGTTGCCCCGTTGGCCTTCAGCGCCGCCATCAGCATCGGTCCGACCGAAAACTGCCCCGCCCGCGCCTTTTCGGTCAGTACCCGCAGATAGCCGCCTGCGGAGTTGATGTGCTGTGCCCTTTGCAGAATGCAGACAATCACCATCGCGGCGACCTCCTGGCCCATCACATGGCAGGCCTCCTCATATGCCGACGGCGAAATGCCAAGGTAGCCCCGCACCTGAGCCGCCGTGATCATCAAATCGCGCCAGTTGCCGATCCCGTCGACGGCATAATCCGAAAATTCCGGGCAGGCCTTCAGCACAAGCCCTAGCGGATAGGTTTTCGGGGGCTCTGCGGTCCTCGTCCTTGGCTCGGCCGTCGACCCGCTTTTCTCTAAAGCAGGTTCAAATTCAAAAATAGAGTCGGTATTTGAATCAGATTGCTGCCGCTCGTTTTGGTAGTCATTGCCGCTCGGATTCGTGGATTTCATGTGAACTTCCAGCAGCTTATCCACTTCGCCATGCAACGCGGCCAGATCGCTCACGATCGGCTCGAGCTCGACAGCGGAAGCTCGGCGCGGAATTGCCTCCACAACGGCGCGGAAACGCTTCCACAGGCCTCCCCAGTCGCCTGGCACATCTTCCTCAACCGCCGCCTCGACCAACTTCTGGATATCCCGGCGGTGCAAAGTGATTCTCTCGCGCATAAGCCTGAGCGCCCTGCTGCCGGCGCGAACACGCTCAGCCGCCGCCTCGAACTCGTGAGCACGGACCAGCAGCGGCGCCAGGGAGAAGCCAAATGCTTCCTCGATCTCGCCTCCCCTGCCCTTGCGCGCGTAACGCTTGCCGTTCGGGCTGTCCCGACGGACGATCAGCCCGCAGTCCACAAGGGCTGCCAGGTGCCGTCTGACTGTGGGTTCGGGCATCCCATGAGCTCTAAGGGACAGCTGTGCGTTCGAGGGAAACACGATGAGGCCGTTTTCCTCACTCAGCTCGCTGTCAGGATAGAATGAAAGCAGCGCATTCAGGACGGCCAGGGCGCGATCGCCAATGCCGACGATGCTCTTGCCCTCGCAGAGGTCGCGGTAGATCTGCCATTTCTCAACGACCCTGTCCTTGGGGATTTCACGTGAGTCGTTTTGCGCTGCCAACATGGCAAGCGACATCGGGCGGCGCCCAAAGGGCGTCGTTGCAATACCCGTTTCCATTTCTTCCTTCGCCTTCAATTAGGCAAAAGAAATCCGTCCGCCGAATCGACGCTTAAAACTCTTGACACTGATTCGCGAAAATGTGATTCTCAGCTTGCTTATGGTTGAGAAGGGCTTCCGCGACGGTGACGTTCGGGGGCCTTTTTCTTTTGCGGTTTCAGTTCTCCTGTTTCGACTTTCTGAACGCTTCGTAAAGTTCGCCCAGATTGCTTGAAATCCACTCGCCGAAGGGCTTCGCCTCCTTTTCCGTGAGCACGAGCGAGAAATCCTTGGGACGTGATTTGGTGATGATGCTGACTGATTTGTCTTTAGGAGCCCAGCAGTTGGCAGCTACCGCCTTCAGCTTCTTCGTCGAGGCTGTCTTGGTGGCCTTCTTCGCGAGATTGAAGACCATCAGAAAGCGGTCGTTGGAACTGGCTTTCTTGAACTTGTCCTGCCCCAACAGATGTTCGAGGCCATCGACATTGCTGCTCTTGAGGAGGACGGATAGATCGTACCACCTGTCCCTACCAACTCCCCTCGCAGCTCCGATCTTGTAGATCACGGCTTCCGGGATGTTGGTGGTTACAGACTGCAGTTTGGACAAAACGGTCTTATTGATCGCCAGCGAAGACATGATCGTCGCGTTGTCAAACTGTTCGGCCAATTTCCTTGCGAACAGCGCCCGCTCAATGAATGAGAGATCGGCACGAGCAGTGTTTTCCTGCCCTTGAGCGATCACGTGTTCCTGATCGGAGAGCTGCCTGACTGCTGCATTCACTTTGATGCCGAGCGCTTTCGCGGCCTTGGCTCGACGATGCCCGAAAACGATCTGAAACCGACCTTCGGAACCTGATATCGGCCGTACCAAGATCGGGCTGTCCTGTCCCCTTTCGGCAATGGCCTGGATCAGTTCCTGTAGGCTTGAATCGTCATCGCCATCAAGACGATCGACGACGAACGAGGCTTCCAACTGGTCGGGGTCCAGTTTGATGATCTGGGTGGCGGACAGTAGCTGCTTCTCGATTTCCTCGGCAGCTGCGACCTTGGCGGCCATCTCGTCGGCGGCGCGGCTCATCATTCCGAAAGCGCCACGGCGTCCGGGAGCCCCGGCGGATCTAGTCGGCTTGGAAGCCATCGAGTTTGCAACGTTAAGCTGGGAGTCGCTGTCCCTGTTCTGCTCATTAGGCGCCTTGTTCTCGAATGAGTTTACGGGCGTAAACTCGTCATCGGTGCCTTCATCCAGCAGGCCTGCCATGATACCCTTCCTAGCCATCAGCTTGCCCTCCCCCAAGCTCTGTGGATCAATGACATCAGTTCCCCGTTCACGGAATGCAGCGATTCCACGGCACGATCATACGTTGACCGAGTGAGTTGCCCCCTCTCGACCTCGTAGAGGGTCTGCTTGGTGATGCCCGCGTCAGAGATTGCCGTGGATTTCACCATCTCGTTCTTGAGGACAAAACCTCCGAACAGCGACCGCATGAAATGAACCATCTGTGACTGCGGGATGTCGCCAGGTTCGTATCGGGTAACCAGATAGCGCATCCAGTCAAGGCTCATGTTTCCACCGCCGCGCTTGATGGGATCGAGTATTTCCCCTAGCATTAGCAAGAACTGACACATCGACATAACGTCCAGCATCTGCGGGTGGACCGTTACAAGTACCGCCGTCGCAGAGGATAGGGCGGTGAGGGTCAGGTAGCCAAGCTGGGGAGGGCAGTCCAAGACGACGACGTCGAATTTGTCTCCGACATCGGAGAGCGCTGCATCGAGCCGCGTGAAAAACAGCCGCCCCATGTCCCGGGTGCCTTTTTCGGCGAGGATCAGCGGAGTATCGTATTCAAATTCCTGAAGTTCGAGGTTTGCCGGAATAATATCGAGACCGGGAAAATTGGTTTTCCGGATCAGCGCGCTAATCGGTTTCTTATGTTCATCGTACCGGATGGCTTCGTAGAGCGACGGGAATTGATCCAGTTCAGGCTGGATACCGTGCAATGCGGTCAGAGACGCCTGCGGGTCGAGATCGATTGCAAGAACCCGATGGCCTGTCAACGCAAGATGCTGGGCAAGATGTGCAGTGGTGGTAGTCTTACCGCTGCCACCCTTGAAATTGACGACAGCTACGATCTGTAGGTGTTCACCATCCTTGCGGTGGGGAACATACATGCGAGAATCCGACCGCCCTTTCTGGTCGAGGTAATGACGCATTTCGAGCATCTGCTCGGCCGTATAGGAGCGGCGCCCGGTTGGTGTTACAGTCGGCTGTGGCCCTTTGCCGTTCAATGATAGGTTTTTGAGATAGCCAGCGCTGATTCCGAGGTAGGAGGCGACTTCGGACAACTGGAACTGCCGAAGCGTTTTCACCGCGTCTGGAGGAAAGTTGTCGAGACGATGCTTTTCAAGGCGGCTGGAAAGCGCCGCGCCCTGCTTCAGGATCAGCTGATCAAAATCCAAAAGAGGCTCATTGGCGTCGAATGCGATATTCATAAGCTGAAACCTGTAAGTGCGAATATTTATCCGCATTAGCCCATTTATCGCACTTAGGCCCGATTCTGCGGATCTTGCAAGGATTTTAAAGTTAACGAAAGCTTAACGCATTGCTCTGCGCCGTCGTTTACGGCCGTAAACTCATTGGCAGCTGCGCCGTCTATTCCCAGGAACGCACCGGGGTGTCCAGGAACGTGCCCATGGGGGAGGCGTTTCACGACGACTACGGCCTTGATGCGTTAGGAATCAGCGCGCGCTTAAACTACGCCACAGCACCGATGGTCAGCAGCAAGAACATGCCCGCGCTGCCGTGGTGTCGATCGGATCCCGAAGTGGTCGGAACTGGGAATTCTTGGCTGTGAAGTCCTCGATCGTCTCGATCAGGTGGTTGCCTGAGCACGCCAAATGATCGAGGCGCACCATCTCCGGCGTCGCTGGCGTCGAGATTGCGCAGGAGCCTCGGTAAGGCAGGACGGCGCCCAATGTGACAGAACCGCGCGTAGCCGATTTGCCGCGATTTTGCCTGTATTAGAGGGCCTGAGAATGCGCTCTTGAGGGCGGAGATCAAACACAGAGGATCAGGATAACCGATCCTTTGATGACGTCGCGCAATTTCCAACGGCGAAAGAGGTGGCAACTTGTGTCATCGGCCCGAAAAGACTACCTTACGGCCATCATGAGCAAGCATTTGGCATCCGTCTTGACGACTGTGAACGGGCCCTACAGCGTGCAGCTGGGCGACGCGACGCTGGCGCATTGCCTTGCAGATCTCGATTTGGCCAAACAGCACCCCGGCCATTTCAGCGCCTTTCTCGGTGAAGTCCCCCCGCGTTGCAGGTCGAGTTCGCTCTGGTGCATCATATCCAGGTCCCCGACCTGAAAGCTTTCGCCGCTGCGTTCTCCGCCTGGTCCGGCGAGAGCTATCCGCTCGCTGCCTAATGGCCGAACAGGATAGCCGGCGCCCTTCCGAATGGCGGCGGCTTTTTCGCATCGCCGTCGATCTGATTGACCAGCTTCGAGAGAATGCCGGCGGCTAAGACTTCGAATGGTCATTTGGCGGCGGCACGGCTATGATGATCCAGATCGGTCATCGTGAAAGCCATGACATCGATATTTTCCTCGAGGACCCTCAACTGCTCGGCTTCATCGACCCGTCCAAAAGCCGCCTGCGTTTTGATCTGGTGCCATCGGATTATCAGGGTGATGGGCTTCGGTTTCAGAAATTCGCCTTCGAAGGCATTGGCGAAATCGACTTCATCGTTGCCGGAGCGCTAACGACGACGCCGTTCGAAACCTGTGTGGTGGAAGGCAGGACGGTGCGTCTTGAAACCATTCCGGAAATTATCGCCAAGAAGGTCTATTACCGGGGATCGGAAGCCAAGCCGCGTGACATTTTCGACATCGCTGCTGCTGCCCGGTCTCAATTGGGCGAGGTCGTCAACGCGCTGCGCACGCTCCCCGAACACGTCGCTCGCACCAGAGAGCGGATGGAAAAGCTCAACCCGGAATTCGTCGGCCGCGCCATTGCGCAACTGATGATCATGCCTGCTACGAAGCGTCGGCGGCCGACACTCTGGTCGCAGCGATCGCTGTGCTCGACGAGGTGTTGTCATCACCTCAAAGAACCTGACCGCCTCACCCTAGGGATCGACCGGGGAAGGGCAGGGCTCTTCAAAGCCCGGAAGCCTTGGTGAGGTTGGTCCGGAACCGATCTCGCCGGCGCTGATATTTGCGCGTCATCTCGGCCGAGGCATGGCCGAGCTGTTTTTGTACCTATCGCTCCTCAATGTCGGCCGACGAGGCAAGGCCGGCGCGCAGGGAGTGCCCTGAAAACAGCAGCGCGCGTTCCCCCTCCGGCAGATCGGCGCGAACGCCGGCGGCGAGCGCCGTCTGCTTGACCAGACGGGCGACGTGCTTGTCGGACAGTCGCTCGACGTCGACGGTCTTGTTGTCCTTGAAGATGCGCCGGAAAAGCGGGCCTCTCCCGATGCGGCCCAGCCTGATCCAGGTCTCCAGCGCAACGACGGGGCAAGACAAATCGCTGGAGCCACGGCCGACTTCGACCTCGCGCCAGCCGGTTTTTCCTCGCAGCGTCACCAGCACGCCCTTGTCGGCAAAAATCTCGATCCAGCCGGCACCGTCGCCGTTGTCGTCGCGGACGACGTCGAGCCCAACGATTTCTGAGCGGCGCAGGCCGCCGGCGAAGCCGAGCAGCAGGATGGCGCGGTCGCGCAGCCCGCGCAGATCATGGCCGAGCGTGGCGATCATCGCCTTGATGTCGTCACCGAGCACGGCCTCTTTCTGCCGCGGCGGCATGGCGTGTTTTCTGCGAATGCCGGCGAGCACGGTGGAAATATGCCGATCGGAGCGATCCATTGGCACGCGGCGCTGGGTAAAATTCCAGGCGAGGCCGGAAAGCCGCCGCTCGATCGTCGCGACCGAGAGGGGAGGGATGCCGCGCTTGGCATCGCCAGCGGCGCAGGCGCTGATGTAAAGCCCGATTGTTTGCACCGCCGGAGGCAGGGGTTCAAAACCGTTGCGCCGGCATCAGGCGGAGAAATGGCGCCAATCCTTGGCGTAGGCGTCGCGCGTGTTTTCGGAGCTGGCGTTCTTGGCGTAATCCTTGGCTGTTTTGACCAGAGATTCGAGATGCGCCGGCGAGCGGGGGGCGGGGCAGGGGGCGCCGGGCGGCCCATTTCCCTCACCACGTCGATGATATCCGGCAGGTCGTCCGTGCCGGAAACATCGGTTTCGGGGGATTGGTCGGGGACTTGCGCCGTCATTCAATTGAAATCGGCGGACTGCGCGCGGTTACCTGTTCTCACGATCCACCCATCCTGATTCGTTCGGACTCTTTCTCAAGCGAATGTATCCTGATTTGGCGGACGAAATCGAGTGCAAGGCTGACGAGCCCGCCTTGGGGGTCGGCGGCTCCAGTCGGCTGCCATTGACAAGAATGTACCTTATGCGAGACAGCGCATCGCTCATGGTACAGAATGACTGATGGATTGAAGCGGATGCCGGCGGTCTTTTACCGCACGGCAAATGGCGCTGAGCCCGTCAGATACTGGCTGAAGTCGCTGTCCGAAGCGGATCGAAAGACGGTTGGCTTCGACATCGCCACAGTCGAGTTCGGTAGCCCCGTCGGGATGCAGTATGCCGATCACTCGGCGGCGGGTTGCGGAAAGTGCGCAGCAACCTCGCACATGGCCGGGTCGGCCGCGTAATCTTTTGCGCATGGCCGGATGATTCTGCTTTATGCCTTTGTGAAGAAGACCAAGAAGACGCCGACACCGGACCCCGACATCGCCGGTAAACGGCAAGAGGAGATCGAACAATGACCAGCAAGCATATGGGCTCGTCCTTCGACGCGTTTTTGCAGGAGGAAGGCTTTCACCGCGAAGCCACCGCTCATGCGATGAAGCGTGTGCCGGCCTGGCAAATCGAACAGGCCATGGCCGAACAAGGCATCAGCAAGAGTGAAATGGCGAAGCGGATGAAGACCAGCCGTGAGCGGTCGTCCGCATCTTGGACGCCTCCGATGAGTTCGGCCGAAAAAAAATGATGGCGCTGATTGACCGGTGGCCGGCCGCGATCCGCAGCGCGCGGTCGGCCCTACAATGCCCTACACCAGGACGAAAGGGGAGGGCGGGAGAACGGCGGCGAATGCCCGTTTCAGCCGTCAGCAGGTTCGTGCACCGTCACACCGAGACGCCCGGCGCGATCGAGCAGACGCTTGACCGACGAGGCCGCCCATTGCCAGCCGCCGCGCGGCGTCCACTCGCGCGTCGCTTCAAGCTGTGTCGCGATCGCCCGCAGACTGAGGTCCGGATCGGCAATGGCAATGCCGGCGACGAGTGTCATCAATCGATCCTCCAGCTGTCGTCGCGGCGCGCGCTGGACAAGTTCCGGCTTCGCGAGGCCTTCCCGCACCAGGCGGTACACCGATCGGCGAAGCCGTTCCAGCGGCAAAGCAGAGGCAGCTCGCTCTCAAGGCCGGCGCGCCGGGCGAGCGCGGTGTCGCGGTTACGCCTACAACGTGAAGGAGTTGCGAAACAGCGAGAAAGCCGCGGCCGAGAATGCCGAACGTGCCTACGAGCTAATGGTTCGGCATTGGCGGTCACGAGGGCCGAAGCGGCGCACGGACGCCACAAACGAGGAACGACTATAACGGCTGCGTGGCGGCACTCTCATCCTCTCGCACCACTCTTTGCCACGTGGTCGTCCGTGCCGGACAAATATAGCACAAGGAAATCTGGCGGCACGACCGACGCCCTCGGTCCACTCCAGAATGGCGCCGTGCTCGACGCCGTCAAGGCGTGGCCTGGAAACCTCGCAGCCGGCCGTGGCGTCATCGCATCGGCCAGCCTTGACTGCGTCTCGACACGCTCGCGTGGGAAATCCTGTGGGCCGGGACGAAGAAACAGGCTTGAGCCGAACAAAGAAATGCAACAGGAATCGAAAAAGTCGAAATCAGGCTTGTCGATGTCATCCGTCGTGGAGATGATGCGGCGCACCCTCTCGGGGAATGCGAAGAACGGCACAGGCCGGCTTCGGCGTCCTTGGCCCGGTAGATCGCACGCAGCGCCGGCACGACGGGCTTGCGGTCCTTCCACGACACGAACTCCAGG
>NZ_JAMYMZ010000031.1:0-63263 GCF_040318825.1 Mesorhizobium sp. M1006 | reverse complement strand
TACCGGTGCGCATGCACGATCGTCGCACATGCGAAAACCGATGGGAATCCAACATCGGACTCTTTTGTCTCGATCAATCCACTAGCTTCGCGGCGATGCCAACTCTTATTGCATTCCCATGTAGATTCCTCCCTTCGTAAGCTCGTCAATCATCTGATTTATGCGCTTTCGGCGTGTTTCCGGGTGACGGGCGCGCTCGATCCAATGCAAGTAATCATTTGCGCTGATAGGGAGGCCGTTGCTCGAAAGCAGTTATCAGATTTGCGGCCTCGAGCTCTGCACGCAAACTGTCGGGCATCTTAGCCAACGGACGTTTCAGCAACTCACATCTCCGCCATTCGATGCTGGAATAGATCACAAGTCAGCCGTCGCGCCTGCGAGACCGCAGCCGGCCTGGCGACAGCCCTTTCAATCGGGTCACGACGCGATTCATATGGGCCTGGTGAGTGAAACCCGCGTGCTGAGCAATCTCGGCCAGCGGCAGATTGCTATTTTCCAAAAGCTCGACCGCGCGATCAACGCGGCGGCGTAAAATGAATTGATGTACCGGCAATTGCGTCGCCTCGCGAAAGGCGGCGGTGAAGGCGCGTCGTGGTATTCCCGCGATTCCGGCAAGATGGTCGATCGACACCCCCTTTTCCAGATCGCCGTCAATCGCAGCGAGGACCCGGTCGAACCGCTGCGAGGTTAGGACCGGAGACTTCTGCTGCCGCTGGCGTGCATGCCCGAGACGGAGCAGGTTCGCGAAAACCAGGCCCAGCGTCCATTCGCGGACGATCGGGTTAACTGGCGGGTCGCCTTCGAGGCGTCGGCACAACTCGGCCACCAGCGAATCGCGTATCGGTCGATCGGTCAGGATTACCAGGTCCTCGGGGGTCCCGCCTGCGGATACCAGGAGCCTTGACGCCAGCGCGGAGTCAACGGTGATCATCGTCAGCTCTCGCGGCTCCTCGATCTTGAACCGCGTGGCACGCTCGGGAAGACTGAGCAGCAGGTCGCCGGGGCGGGTGAAGACGCGCCGCAGCCCGCGGCCAAGATCGATCTCTGCATAGGATGAACCGCTGCGAACCACACGCAGCTGAACGACTCCGGCCGGCGCATGGCGATAGTCGCCGGCAGGAAAGAACAACCTCTTTGCACTTGCCGCGGTCACCATCGTTGTACCGGGCGTCCGGACGCAAGTTCCTCCGGGACTTCGATGATCGATCGCCGCATCCTCGATCCTTGATGCCTACACTTTTGCCCGTTTGACTGGTCCACCAGGCGCATCATTTGCCAGGGCAGTCAGTTCACCAATCCGGGGCACAAAGATGTTGTGCAGTGTCTGGGTCATAATGGTCATTTCACGCTGAATTTGCAGTTCCTGTGCGGCGGGAAACAATGTGTCCTGCAAGAAGAGCTCCAGGCCTGCCTTGTCGTCCCATATCTCGATGATGCGATAACCATCGTCGGTGGCATGCGCGATGTGCTGATAGATGCCGCCAGCGGGCCGTTTCTCCACGCCGATCCGATCGAGGATGCGGCTATAATCTTCGGCCGTCAGGCCGGCAATATCAAGTGTCGTCACTACGGCCATGGTTCATCCTCGCTGCTGATAGTGGTTGTTTGAAGTGGAGTTCTTGGACGGGCTCCGGATCCTATTGGGCCGATGTCGTTTGGCATCGCCGTCCTGACGGCGAGTTTGACTCCCGAACTTCACCGACAGGAGCGGCCTTGGTCCTCAGCCACCGAGCGCCTCGATGACAAGACGGGCGGTCGCCGCTCCGGAGAAGTTCTGCTGGCCGGTGATCAAATTGCCGTCGCGCACGGCAAAATCGCGCCACAGCCCGGCCTGAATATAGTTCGCGCCGAGCGCACGCATCTCATCCTCGATCCGCCATGGCATCAGATGCGTACCGTGCGGCAGCGCGCCCATCTCCCAGACGGCATTGTCGGCGAAGTCCTCCTCGACATTGGCGAACCCCGTAACAGTGCGCCCTTTGGCCAGCAGCTCGCCGGTTGAGAGGCGCGCGTAACGCAGCAGCGCGACGCCATGACACAAGGCAGCCGCGACCTTGCCGGCCGCGAAAAAGGCGACGAACAGCCGCTGCAACTCAGTCGCACCTTGGAAGGTGAACATCGGCGCTTGGCCGCCAGCGACGACGATCGCGTCGAACGCGTCGACCGACAGCTCTGCGATGGGCCGGGTCGTCTCCACCAGCACCGCCAGTTTCGGCGTCGACAGGAAACCGAGCGAGATCAGATCCGTATCCGAATAGCCGGACGGATCGCGCGGGTCGCTCAATGCATCCGCCTCGCATTTGTTGCCCTCAGGCGAGAAGATCGCGACTTCGTATCCGCGCTCGGTGAAGACGAGCCAGGGATGGGTCAACTCGCTCCACCAAAACCCGACCGGCCAGCCGGTGGTGATCGACACAGCCGGGTTGGAAAGGACCATCGCGATGCGTTTGGGATGCCGCGGGTCGAGTGGGTTGGAATCGCGCACGCTCATCGCGCCATCTCGACTGGTTCGCCAAGATTCGCCCAAATCGTCTTGTATTGGGTGTAGCTTTCCCACGCCTCGCGGCCCTGCTCGCGGCCATAGCCGCTCATCTTGAAACCTCCGAACGGCGCATTAGGATGGTACTTGTGCCAGCAGTTCAGCCAGACCGTGCCTGCCTTGATCCGGTCGGCGAGCCGCAAGGCGCGGCCGAGATCGCTGGTCTGGATGCCCGAGGCGAGCCCGTAGCTCGTATCGTTGGCGATCCGGATCGCGTCCTCCTCGCTGTCGAATGGAATCACCGGCAGGACAGGACCGAAAATCTCTTCGCGCGATATCCTTAGGTCGTTGGTCGCATCGGCGAAGATGGTCGGCTCGATGAAGAGGCCCTTGCCGTTGACCTGGCGGGTGCCGCCGCCCGCGGCCAGTCGCGCGGTGCGCTTGCCCTCTTCGACATAGCTCAAGACCTTGTCATACTCGCCCCGCGATGCGATCGGCCCGATCATCGTCGCAGGGTCCAGCGGATCGCCGAGTGTCGCCGACTTCGCCATGGCGCTCAGCTTCTCGACGGCCTCGTCATAGCAGGCGCGTTCAACCAGCAGGCGCGATCCGGCGACGCAGACTTCGCCCTTGTTCCAGAAGATGCCCCAGAAGGCTGCCTGTATCGCGACATCGATATCGGCATCGGCGAAAACGATATTGGGACTCTTGCCGCCGAGCTCCATGGTCAGGTGTTTCATCGTCCCGGCACCGTTGCGCATGATGCCCTGGCCGACGGTGGTCGACCCGGTAAAGGCGATCTTGCCGACGCGGGCATCGTTGACCAGCGCGTCGCCGATGGTGCCGCCCGGGCCGGTGACGAGATTGTAAACGCCTGGCGGCACTCCCGCGTCGAGGATCACTTGCGCCAAGGCGAGGGCCGTCAGGGGCGTGTCGGTCGCAGGCTTGTGAACGACCGTGTTACCCGCCGCGAGTGCCGGCGCGATTTTCGAACAGGACAGCGCGAGGGGAAAATTGAACGGGGTGATCGCAGCGACCACGCCGAGCGGCTCGCGCCGCGTCAGGATCCTGATATTTGGATCGTAGCTGGTACGACAGGCGCCGTCCATCGCGCTCATGGCGAGCCCGCCATGAAAGCGGAACAGTCCTGAGCAGTGCGGCATGATGATATCGCGGAAATCGCGATAGGGCATACCCATATCCATCGCCTCGCGCACCGCGAAATCCTCGGCCCGCTCGTCCATTAGATCGGCGATGCGAAACAGGATCTTGGCGCGCTCCTCATGATGCATCCGCGCCCAGGGTCCTTGCTCGAAAGCCCGCTGCGCGGCCGCGACGGCGTCGCTCGTGTCGGTGACGTCCGCCTTCGCAATATCCGTGATCGCCGCCTCCGTGGTCGGATCAAAAGTCGTCGAAGTCTCGCCGCTGACGGCATCGCGCCATTGGCCATCGATCAGCAGACGTCCTACTGGAATCGCCTTGCGCCGCGCGGGTAGATAATCAGTCATGAACCGGTTCCGTCCTGTCGAATGAGATTGAAGGAAATTGTCGGCCCCATCCCGCGCCGATAGGCGAGCTGGACCAATAGCAGCATCATCGGCTCGATCAGGCGCGAGGCCGTGAGATCGCCGACATCGACCGGCATTGTCGGCAGATCGGCGAGAAGCCGGCAAACCGCCGCCTTGGCATCTGCATCATTGCCGGCGACATAGCTCGTCACCGGATCGCCGTTGGGACGCGGATCATCCCTGTCAAGCAATTCGGCAAAGGTCGGAATGCACTTGACGACAAGGGCGCCCCGCGCGCGCCTCTGAACCTCCTCGCCTACAGACGTAGTAGTGCCTAGCAGCATCGTGGAAAGGTCAGGCGCGACTGCATTGGTATTGTCCCAGACGATCTTGCCCGACAAATCGCCAAGCGCGTCCATCGCCAGCTCGAGAGCCGGCCATGGCGTCGCCAGGGCAATTACGTCGGCCCATCTCGCTACTTCGTCAGGAGCACCGAAGCCAACACGGAGGGTTGCCGCGATTGCGCGCAACTTGCCTTCGTCACGACTGAAGCTGAGGCGAATTTCGTGCCCGGCGAGGCCAAGACATTTCGCCAAGGCCTTCCCGAGCGAGCCTGGTCCGATGATCGCAACTTTCACAACTGCCTCCCGACACGCGATCGGGCTTGCCTAGCATCATTGCAGTCGCGCTTATTTCACGAATTGCCCTTGCACGATCGGGCGCACTCGTCACATGGCTCGGCGCCAATTGGCATCCGGATCCGCCGCGCGCTCGCGCCCTTCCCGAACGTGTCCCTATTGGGCATGTATGTGTGGGCGACCATAGAGCAGGGTGCGATCAGCGGAGGTCCCCAGGGCACAAGCCTGTTCATATTGGTTGACGCTAGATTTTCCTTGCCTAATCCGTCGGCGTTGCGATGACTTTTGTGGCATCAGCATAACGCGATTGCCTGCAAATCCGGGGAAAGGCCGCCTCAGGACGGCTTTCCGGACTGGCACGCCCCTTGCTTCGTTATTCACGTGCAGAGCGTCTAGGGTTCCGGCCGTGTCGATCACGGTGCTGGTCCAAGAGACGCGACCGCTTGAGATGCATTGAGGCATCTGGCGGAACACGGCGGGCCAAAATCCCGGGAGAACCCTGCACGGGTTTGCTGGCGCGAACCTCTCCCGGATGCGCGCTCCGTGAACCCCCCAACAGACGTTCGGACGCAATCCGGATCGCAAACAGGGGTATGTAATGCTTCGCAAACTGGCCACAATCATCCTAGCCGCATCACTCAGCCTCCCCTTCATCTCAGCCGCGCAAGCGGCGCCCAAGAAAGACTTCAAGATTTGCTGGTCGATCTATGTCGGCTGGATGCCGTGGGGCTATCTTTCCGACAGCGGCATCATGAAGAAGTGGGCCGACAAATACGGCATCAATGTCGAGATCACCCGCATCAACGACTATGTCGAGAGCATCAACCAGTACACGGCCGGCGGCTTTGACGGCTGTTCGATGACCAACATGGATGCGCTTTCGATCCCGGCCGGCGGCGGTGTCGAAACGACGGCCTTGATCGTCGGCGATTTCTCCAACGGCAACGACGCGGTCATCCTCAAGAACAAGACCGCACTCAAGGATATTGCCGGCCAGAAGGTCAATCTCGTCGAGCTTTCCGTCTCACATTACCTACTTGCGCGCGCGCTAGAGACGGTGGGGTTGGCCGAAAAGGACATTACGGTGGTGAACACCTCCGATGCCGACATGGTCGCTGCCTACGGTACCAGCGACGTCACCTCCGTCGTCACCTGGAATCCGCTGGTCTCGGAAATCGCTGCCATGCCGGGCGCCCACAAGGTATTTGATTCGACTGAGATCCCCGGCGAGATCATCGACATGATGGTCGTCAACACCGCGACGCTGAAGGACAATCCGGCCTTGGGCAAGGCGCTTGTCGGTGCATGGTATGAAGCCATGGCGCTGATGACGTCGGGCACGCCCGAAGGCAAGGCGGCCAAGGAAGAGATGGCCAAGGCGTCGGGGACGGATCTTGCCGGTTTCGACGCTCAGCTTGCATCAACGGCGATGTTCTTCGAGCCGGCCAAGGCGGTCGCATTCACCAACGGCGCCGAACTGCCGAAGACCATGGATCTGGTGCGCAACTTCCTGTTCAGCCACGGCATTCTTGGTACCAACGCGCCGAGCGTCGACGTGATCGGCATGAGCTTCCCCGACGGCTCGACGCTGGGCGACGTCAACAACGTCAAGCTGCGCTTCGATCCGGCCTTTATGGCAGAGGCAGCGGGCGGAACGCTCTGACGCGGGAGCGCGACATGCTAGCCAGAGGAACCGGCATCATGCAGGCCGCAGCAGGCCCCGAAGTCGCGCGCCTGCAACTTAGCAGGCCGAAAGCGCGGCTTCGCCTCATCAACGCGACGGTCTCGCGCGGCGGAGCGCTGCTGCTTGGGACGCTGCCGTTTGCCGCCGTGGCGATTGCCTATCTCTTCGCTTCGGCGCAAAGGCTGGCGGTCAATCCCAGCGACAAGCTGCTGCCCTCCCCTGCACAGATGTGGTCGGCCTTTTCAGACCTGGCGACAGTGCCGGACAAGCGCTCCGGCGACCTGATCCTGTGGGCCGACACCTATGCCAGCCTGATCAGGCTGTTCGCCGGCGTCGGCATGGCCACGCTGGTGGCGCTCAGCCTCGGCGTCGCCATAGGTTTCATCCCGCGCGTCAGGGCCTTTCTGCTGCCCTTGGTCACAGTTGTCTGCGTCATCCCGCCACTGGCGCTGCTGCCGATCCTGTTCATTGCGCTCGGCCTCGGCGAAACGGCCAAGATCACCTTGATCGCTCTCGGCGTCGCACCGGTCATGGTGCGCGATATCGCCAACCGGGTGATGGAATTGCCGCCGGAGCTCGTCGCCAAGGCACAGACGCTCGGCGGCAACAGCTGGACCATGGTGCTCAGGCTGGTGCTGCCACAGGTCATGCCGCGCCTCATCACTTGCGTACGGCTGGCGCTTGGGCCGGCCTGGCTGTTCCTGATCGCGGCAGAAGCCATCGCCTCCACCGAGGGGCTCGGCTACCGCATCTTCCTCGTTCGTCGCTACCTATCGATGGACGTCATCCTGCCTTACGTCGCCTGGATCACGCTGCTTGCGGTAATGACCGACTGGCTGCTCGTGCGGCTCTCTCACATTATCTCGCCTTGGGCGCATCCGGTGCGGACCAGATGAGCCGGATCCTCGTCCATAGGCTGGAGAAGAGCTACGGCGACGCCCGCGTGCTGGAACGGGTCAACGTCTCCGCCGAAGCGGGTGAATTCCTGTCGCTGGTTGGCGCCAGCGGTTGTGGAAAATCGACGTTCCTGCGCATCCTGCTTGGCCAGGAACAGCAAAGTGGCGGCGTGGTCGTCGTCGGCGACCAGCCGATCGTGCCGGAGCCGACGCCGCAGCGCGGCATCGTCTTCCAGCGCTATTCCGTGTTTCCGCATCTGACCGCGTTGCAGAACTTGCTGCTGGTCGAGGACTTCCGTTCGGGCGGACCGTTCGGCCGCGTCTTCGGCGCCAGGCGCACAAGCGCCAGGCAAGAAGCCGAAACCATGCTGGAACGGGTCGGGCTTGGCCATGCGCGCGACCTCTATCCGGCCATGCTTTCTGGCGGCATGCAGCAGCGGCTGGCGATCGCGCAGACCTTGCTCGGCCGGCCGCAGATCCTGCTTCTCGACGAGCCGTTCGGCGCACTCGATCCCGGTATTCGCATCGAGATGCATGAGCTGCTCACCGAGCTCTGGACCGAGCACGGCATGACCGTGGTCATGGTCACCCACGATATCGGCGAGGCATTCAAGCTCGGCACCCGCGTGCTGGTCTTCGACAAGGTGCGCCACGACCCCCAGTTCCCGTCCGCCTATGGCGCGACGATCACCTACGATCTGAAGCTCGACCGCAAGCACCGGGCTTCCGCACGAGACGTGGCCGAAGTGGCCGCGATGGTCGGGACGACCCGACTGGATAGCGCAATCGCGACGACGGCGTCGTGAAGGAGGTTTCATGCACAGAGATAGTCCAGAACGCCGGCATCGTCGCGCCGGGCTCACCGACCACCAGCCACGCCAACGCTTCCACCATCCGAACTTCGAGATCCGCGACATGCAGGGCTGGAAGTCTATCGAGGCGGAAGGAAAGCTGCCCGAGGACGGCTGGCGCAAGGAACAGAAATGGGCACTCGACATGGGCCTGCCCGGATCGGATTCGATCATCGACAAGTCGATCCCGACATTCGCGCGAGGCGAGTTGCCGCACTTCGCCGGCATCAACACCTTCCTCAAGGCGCCCTATGTCGAGAACGTCCGCGATGTCGGCAGATATGACGCTGCCGTCATGGGCATTCCTTTCGACAGCGGCACCACTTACCGGCCCGGAACCCGCTTCGGGCCGCAAGGCATGCGCCGCATCTCGGCGCTTTACACGCCTTACAATTACGAGCTCGGTGTCGACCTGCGCGAGCAGATGACGCTTTGCGACGCCGGCGACGTCTTCACCATCCCCGCCAATCTCGAAAAGAGCTTCGACCAGATCACCAAGGGCGTCAGCCATGTCGCCTCGTCCGGCGCGCTGCCGATCATGCTCGGCGGCGACCATTCGATCGGGTTTCCGTGCGTGCGCGGCATCGCCGACGTGACCTCCAAGCGAATCGGCATTATCCATTTCGACCGCCACATCGACATCCAGGAAAAGGATCTCGACGAACGTATGCACACGACGCCCTGGTATTGGGCGACCAACCTGCCGAACGTCTCGGCCACCAATCTGGTGCAGCTCGGTATCGGCGGCTGGCAGGTGCCCCGCTACGGCGTGGCCGAGGCGAGAAAGCGCGGAACCAACGTGCTGACGATCTCCGATATCGAACAGATGGGGCTGGAGAAGGCGGCCGAGATCGCGCTCGAGATCGCATGGAAGGACACCGACGCCGTATACATCTCCTTCGATGTCGACAGCATCGATTGCGGTTTCGTGCCGGGTACGGGCTGGCCGGAGCCCGGTGGCTTCCTGCCGCGCGAGGCACTGAAGCTGCTCGGGCTAGTGTCGGCGCCCGGCATCTGCGGACTGGAAGTGGTCGAGGTGTCGCCGCCCTACGACACGTCAGACATCACGGCGCTGTTTGGCGTGCGGGTTGTCGTCGAGGCGCTCGGCTCGATGGTCGCGCACGGCAATCTCGGCAAACACAAATCCATCATCGACAAGCCGACGAGCTTTTGACCATGCACGATGATCATCACCACCACAGCCATGATCATGGCGACGGCCACCATCACGGGCCGAACGGTCATCATCACCATCCCCACCCCGTCGGCCACAACGGGCCGGCCGGCAAGCCGTTGCAATGGCAGACACCGCATCTACCGCACGACCATGCGCCCGAACCCGCCGACGCGCGGGCGACCGATCTCGATCTCGTCGAGATCGCGTTTCTCGAAGGGTTTTCGCGGGCGCCCGACCCATCCAGTTTCCTGCGCCTCGCCGGGATTCCGTTCGTCGGCGAGACCGCCGACGGCGTGCGGCTGCATCTTCTGCGCGTCGAGACGCAGGACATGGTCGATGTCGGCGCCGTCATGCCGCTGATTGGCGGCGCCGGCGTCACCTATCACCCGCTGCCCGCGAAACTGACGTCGCGCCGGCGCCGCCTGGCCTTCGTCTACCATAACGGCAAGGCACAAACGCCCCTTGACTTCGGCGAGGCCCGACTTCTGGCCGACAGGTCCGGCGCCGCACAATTCACCATGCCAGGGGCCGGACAATGAGCACCGGCCTTGAACCGATCGCACCCCTATCAAACAGGTCCAGAACCATGAACAGAACGCTTTCATTCTTCGGTAGACTCGCCCTGGCAGCCGCCACAACCCTCATCCCCTCATCGGCCTTCGCCCATAGCGGCGGTTTTCATGCCCACGGGTTTGTAGACGGCATTCAGCACCCGCTGACCGGTATGGACCACCTGCTTGCCATGATGGCTGTAGGCATCATTGCCGCTCGCGCCGGCGGCAAGGGGATCATCATCGTGCCGTCGTGCTTTGTCTCGGCGATGCTCGCTGGCGCCCTGCTCGGTATCGCCGGCATCGGCCTGCCCTCACTGGAAACCGGCATAACGCTATCGCTGGTGGTCTTCGGCGCCATGATGGCGCTTGCCAAGCCGCTTCCGCTCGCTGTGGCCGCCTCGCTGACTGCTCTCTTCGCCCTCTTCCACGGCAATGCCCATGGCCTCGAAATTCCCGAGACGGCCAGCGGCATCGCTTATGCGGTCGGCTTCGTGGTCGCTACTTCGGCTCTTCACGCGACCGGCGCGTTAGCCGCCCTAACACTTCGGCGCTGGCCGCGAGCCATCCGCACGGCAGGGGTCGGCACGTCGTTGGTCGGCGTGGCGCTGGCGGCACAGATCATCTGAACCGCAGCCCATTCATCTGCGATGAACAGGAGGCGAAGGCGTGATCAACCGGCTAACCGTTGGGCAGCGCATCCGAAACGTGCTGTACCAGATCCTGAAGACCCGGTCTGAGCGACTCTGATCTCATCCGGAGATTGAGGCTAGCAGCTTGCCGTACGCCGCGCGCGCGTACGGAGCCGTCCGCCGTGGGTTGCGATTAACTTCCTAGCTGCAGCCGGACGGTCTTGCCTGACGTAGCCGGCCTGTTCCCAGCTACGCCAAATGATCGCCGTCGTGAACTCCGCGCCGGCGAGCGTGACTTGGTCGTCACCGCTGCTGGCGGCCTCCCGGGCGAGGTCATGAAGAACTGGCGTGTCAAAGCGCCGAACACATTCGATCGCGAATTCGGCTTCTCACGCATGGGCTACGAGATCGCCTGGGGTGCGGCGATGGCCGATGTAGCATCCAGACAGTAATTCGAGGTCGATTGCGTAGGGGACTATGCGCGGCTTTCTATTCCGAACACCGTGCCGGCGTCGTTCAAGCACTTGATAAACGATCCTGACACTCCACCGGCGGTTGGCAACACATCTGCGGCCTCCAGAGGCCCACCATAAGTCATAAAATCAAACGCTATGGACGGCGGTTCGCCTGCCTTGACTTGGCTAGCCAAGTGCAACAATGCCTCTAAATCATTGAAAGATAACGATAATGGTGGGCCCGGAGGATGTGCTAGGAACGTCGATTTGATTGGGTTTTTCGTGGGCCAAAATCAGAAGTATTCCCGTATCGTTCCGTATGGTTCCGCGATGCTCTCACCGTCGAATTGGCTGTGCCCTGCTTATATTAGTCCAACAGCAGCCCAACTTCGAAGGTCCGGCATAGGCTCCGCGTGTGTCGGCTGAGCGCACATCTTAGATCACGCGCGTCCTCCGGGCGCGGCTCGACCCTGCAACGGCGAATCTAGGACGATCCGCGCTGCTGTAACGTCGCACGCCCATAGGAATCGAGGACACGGGTGATGCTGCCAATCAGCAGGTCATGCGCGACGGGCTCGATCCGACCTGCCGCAACCTCGGCATCGAGTTGCCCCAGATACTGGCTGATCAAAGGGCGGGGAATGTCCCTGTCGCCCAGAAAATCCAGCAGCGTCTGTGTCGCGTGCTGTGCGTCGGGCGTCGGCCAGTAGTAACGGATGCGGTCGCTGAAGGAGAAGTGCCGCTGCACGCGCTGCTCGTCCGGCGTACCCGGATAGTATTTCTGCCAATTGTCCGGCGAGGCCAGCATGACGCGCTCCATCGCCGCCGGTAGGCTTTCACGGGACGGGTCTGGCGCAAGCACGTCGGCGATGTGGCTCAGCCCGTACAACGCCTCGCGCAGCGCGAAGGTGAGCCAGGGTCCAACCTTGAGGATGGCGAAGCCGTCGCGCACCAGAGCCCCAAGCGCCTCGTTTGGCTGGTAGTCGGTCGAATGCGCCTCGAAGACGAATTGCGGCATGCGCCCGAGCACGGCGACCAGCTGCGTCGCCTTCCGCGGCGCGTAGGCGATGATCTCGGCATTACCGAATTCGACGCCCGGCTGGACGACGACGCCGACCGCACGCGCAAAGGCAGCATCGAGGCCGGCGCGCGAAAATGCCTGTCGGTGGATCTCGACGGTGCGCAGGGCGTCATCGGGTTCGGTGACATGCATATGGTCGAGCGCTTCGAGCGCGCCGCCCGGCACCGGAACTTCGGTGCCGATGATGTAGACCGGTTTCTCGCCGCCAATGCGTTCGACCGCCACCTCGGCGACGGCCGCAAGCGCCGCGGCGCGTGCAGCGATGGTCTCGTCGGCAAGCGCGGCTGGATCGTCGGCGCAAGCCATGCTGGTGTCGAGATGCAGCTTGGTGAAGCCGGCGCCGGCATAGGCGTCGATCATCGCCTTCGCCTTCGTCATCGCCTCGGCGGAAGGAAGATGCTTCCACGGATTGGGACCGAGATGGTCGCCGCCGAGGATCAGGCGATCGAGCGGAAAGCCGGCCCTTTGCGCATGGCCCTCGACGAAGCTGCGGAAGCCGGCGGGCGTCATGCCGGTGTAGCCGCCTTCGTGATTGACCTGGTTGCAGGTCGCCTCGATCAGCACATCGGAACCGCGCGACGCGCCGTGGCGGAGCGCGGCCTCGATCACCAGCGGATGCGCCGAACAGATCGAGGCGATGCCGCCTTTCTCACCCGCGGCGCGCTTCACCGCGATGCTGGCAAATCTCTGCATCGCGGCCCTCACGGCCGGCCCCTCCCGGCGGTGGTTGCGAAAGCCTCAACCTCGGCCAGCGGAAAGATACCTTCCATTGGCCCCTTGCGAGTAACGGCTAGCGCGCCACACGCATTGGCGATCATGAGCGCCTGGGCGGGTGCCGCACCACGAAGCCAGAATGAGACGAAGGCAGCGCCGAAACAGTCACCGGCGCCGGTCGGATCGACCTCGTTGATGGCAAAGCCCGGCAAGGCCACCGTGCCGTGACGGTCGTGGAAGGCGGCGCCGTCGGCGCCCTTCTTGAGGACGACGCAGGAAACGCCGCGCTGCAGGAGGTCGTCGACCGCGCCCTTTTCGTCGCCGGCCGACGAAAACAGGAACAGTTCGTTGCCGCTCGGCAGGAAGACATCGGTTTGCTTGAGCACTTGGTCGAGCGCTTCGCGCATGCCGGAGGCCTGCATGATCTCGCGGCGAATGTTGGGGTCGAAGGACACCGTCCCGCCCTTGGCCTTCACCGTTTGGATCGCCGACAACGCGACATCGGTGGCGCGGTCGGAGAACAGTGACGAGCCCATGATATGGACATGGTCGGCGCCGGCCAGCATGCTTGTCGCAGCGGCATCGATCCCGACCAGGCCGGCGGCGCTGTTGCGGATGTTGAAGACAAAGTGCCGGCTGCCATCCGCCCGGTAGGTGACGAAGGCGGTGCCCGTCGCGTGGCCCTTGTGAACCGCGATCGCCGACACGTCAGCTCCCAGGGTCCGCAGCCGCTCGATGTTCAACTGGCCGAAATCGTCCTCGCCGACCGCGCCGATCAGGCCGGCGGGTTGGCCGAGCGCTGCGGCCTGGCCGATGAAGATGGCGGGCGCGCCGGACGGATAAGGCCCCAGCAGCGGGCCCGGTTCGAGAAAGCTCTGGCCGATACGCTCGGCCATGATCTCGACGAGGATCTCGCCGGCTGAGACCAGCTTCTTCATCGCGGAATTCCTCCCGGCGTCTCGCTCCAGTCCGACTGCGGACTTCAGTCGCGCACAATTGTGCCTGGCGGCAACCGACATCCAGAGTCAATACGGCTTGCACTTTTTGCGCCAATTAATAAATTTACGCGTGGAATAATTTTGTTATACGCGTTAAAACAGCTACAGTTTTCTGTAAAATTTTGCCTTGCGGTTGCACGCCGGCGCACCGTAAGTAGGTGCCGGACAGCACAAGGAACGAGGTTTCCGGAAGGCGGGGAATCGCTGGCGATGAAGCACAAGACGATGGAGGATTTCGCCCGCTCCTGTGGCGTCTCCAGGCCGACCTTGTCGAAATATTTCGACGATCCGACCAGCGTCAAGCCGGCGACGCGAAAGCGCATCGAGGAAGCGCTGCGCTCGTCCGACTACCAGCCCAATTTGTTCGCGCGCAACCTCAACCGCAAGCGTACCCGCAGCATCGGCATCATGGTGCCGACGGTGGCCGATCCCTTCTATTCGGAGATGGTCAGCCGCATAGAACTCAGGCTGCGCGACGAGGGCTACTGGCCGATCGTGATCTCCTCGCACGGCTCGCGCGAACTCGAAGTGGAGGCAACGCGAACGATCCTGTCGCTGAAAGTCTCCGGCGCGCTGATCGCACCGCTCGGCGTGCGCTCGGACCACCGCACGCTGGAAAAGCTGACGAAGGCGATCCCGGTCGTCTATTTCGACACCTATCTCGAAGGCGGGACGCCGTTCGTCGGCAACAACAACGCACAGAGCGTCTCGACCATCGTCGATTATCTTTGCCGGTCCGGCGGCGCCCCGGTCTATTTCGACATCCCGCATGTCAACCACAACTCGCCGGAACGGCTGGAGAGCTATGTCGCCTCGATGAAGCGGCTCGGGCATGAGCCGGTCGTCATCGGCAACACCGAGGACTACACTTGGGATTTCGAACGGATCGGCTACGAGCAGACGGAAACGATGCTCGACAATGGCGGCCTGGCGGGAAAGACCATCCTGTGCAACAATGACCGCTTGGCCTTTGGCGTGATGGCCGCCGCCTATGCGCGCGGACTCAAGATCGGCCGCAAGGGCGATTGCGACCTGCGGGTAGCCGCCCATGACGATCATCCACTCAGCCGCTACACCTGCCCCGGTCTCACCACCATGGCGCAGGACTTCGCCTCGATGGCCGGGCGCAGCGTCGAGATGCTGCTGGCGGTGCTTGAGGAGGACGACACGGCGATCCCACCCAAAGTCAGTCTCGATGCGACGCTGGTGATGCGTCAGTCGGCCTGATCTTTCCCAAAAGCCGAATCGAAGCCGCGCCATGCGGCGACCGCAGCGCCAACGGCCTGTCGCGCTGCCGTGCCATGGCGGCCCATGGAAACAAAACCATGGATCTGGCCTGGCCAACGCCGCAGCACGACCGGCACACCGTCATCTTGCAGACGCCCGGCGTAGGCCTCGCCTTCATCAGCGAGGATGTCGTGACCCGCGATGGCGACGAAGGCTGGCGCCGCGCCCGCGAGGCTTTCCGCCCTGAGTGGCGAGGCGCGCCAGTCGTCGATGTCGGCGGCATAGCGGACATAGTGATCGCGAAACCAGGCCATGGTCGAGGCGGTCAGGCCAAAACCTTCGGCGAAGCGGCGATAGCTGTCCGCCGTCTGCGCGGCATCAGTGTTGGGATAGAACAGCAGCTGCGCGGTCAACGGAATAGGATCGCCCCGCGCGAGAAGACTAAGCACCGTGGCGAGATTGCCGCCGGCGCTGTCGCCGGCAACGGCAATGCGCAGAGCGTCGATGCCGAGATCGCCAGGTGCCTCTTGTATGAAGGAGAGCACGGCGCGGCAATCCTCGACCGCGGCCGGGAATTTGTGCTCCGGCGCCAGCCGGTAGGCGGGCGAAACGACGACGCAAGCCGCCATATTGGCGAACCAGCGGCAGATCTCGTCATGGGAATCGAGATTGCCGATCACCCAGCCGCCGCCATGCAGGTAAAGCAGCGCCGGGGCAGTTGCATCAGGCGCGTCCTGCCCGCGATAGATCCTGAGCGTCAGCGAACCGCCGGGTCCAAGGATGGCGCGCTCAGTGACCGAAGCCACCGGCTCGCGCTCACCCTGCTGGTCCGGAAGGCCTTCTTCGTAGGCACAGCGTGCCTGTTGCGGTGTACCGGTCTCGAATGGCAAGGCGTCGGCCTGCCGGCCGAGCTCGAGCACATGCCGGGCTTCCGGGTCGAGTGGGGACAGGGACGGCGCTGAAGGCGATGTCATCATGGATCTCCCTCCCCATCAGGCAAGCAGACCTGCCGCCTCGTCCTCGCCGAGCAGCGGCGGCTGGTCGACGGTCCCATTGACGGCAATTGAGCCGCGGCTTTCGCCCGAAGCCAGGATCGCCTCCATGATCTCCAGAACATGCAGCGCCAGATCGCCGGAGGCGCGGGGCTTGCGCCGATCGGCCAGCGCCCGCGCAAGATCGGCGACGCCTAGCATGCGGTAGTTGGCGCGGTCGGGTGCGACATAGGGCCAGTTGCGCGCACCGTAGAGTTCGGCCTCGCTGGCGAAATCGGCCCAGTCGTCGCCGCGCGCCGAGAGCGAAACTGTGCCGCCGAATGTGTCGGGATCGGGCAATCGCAGCGAGCCTTCGGTGCCGTGCAGTTCGATCGGATGGTTGGAGTGCTTGAACACGTCCCAGGACGCGCCGAAGGTGACGGTGGCGCCAGAGCGGAACTCCAGCAGGGACAGGATGGTGGTCGGCGTGCCGACCTTGAAGCTGGTGTTCTTGTAAGGACCTTCGGCTGATATCAGACGTTCCTCCTGACCGCGCGTCGCCATCGCCATGACGCGCTCGACCGGGCCGAGCAGGTTGACCAGCATCGTCAGGTAGTAAGGGCCCATGTCGAAGACCGGGCCGCCGCCTGGCTGATAGTAGAATTGCGGATTGGGATGCCAGTGCTCCATGCCGCGCCCCATCATGAAGGCGGTGCCGGTCACAGCGCGGCCGATCGCACCCTCATCCATCAGCCGGCGCGCCCGCCGGCCGGCAGCGCCGAGGAAGGTGTCGGGAGCCGAGCCGAGCTGCAACCGGCGCGCCCTCGCCTCCTCGACCAGCCGGCGGCCGTCGGCGGCCGATGTCGCCAAAGGCTTTTCGGTAAAGACGTGCTTTCCCGCCGAAAGCGCCGAAAGCGAAATGTCGAAATGCGCCGCCGGTATCGTCAAATTGAGAACAAGATCGATGTCCGGGTCGGCCAGCAGCGCGTCGACGCCGAGTGCGCGGATGCCATGCTCCCTGGCGCGCAGCGCAGCCATATCGGCCGAAATGTCGGCGCAGGCGCTGAGCTCTACCCCGCCGAACAGAGCCGCATTGCGCAAATAGGTCATCGAGATGTTGCCGCATCCGATGACGCCGACGCCGAGCTTTGTCTTTGATTTTCTGTGCATTTCAGATCGTACCTCTAACGCGGTCATGGCCTGGCTACGGCAAGGTTCATAGTCGAAAGCCGCTATATAACATTTTAAATCTTGACGCGCGTAAATTTTTATAGAGCATGTGAAAACGCTGGCGCAGCATTGGAGGCCGCCAGCCTTGAGGAGGAGAACATGACTGACATGAAAAACGGCCAACGGCCGATGCGAATCCCGTGAGTCATGCGCGCACTGGATCTTTCCGTCGCGGTAGGAACCGAGACGGGTTCAGGCATAGATCACCTTGGCCCTGATCCTATCAAGCTGGCTGCGTATTGGACCGGGCAGGCCATCGTCGGTGATCACCACATCGACGGCCGACAGCGAAAATGCCTTGGAGGTCCCGCTGACGCCCCATTTGCTCGAATCGGCGAGGAGGACAACGCGCCGGGCCATGCGAACGAGGTTTCGCTTCGTTCGCGCCATGTCTTCGTTCACGTCGACCACATCCAGTGACGAGTCTATCGCATGCGCTCCAACAAAGACCTGATGCGCTACCAAGCCGCCGAGAGCCGTATCGGCATCGGTGATCAGTGTGCTCACCGTGTCGGGATAGACCCGGCCGCCGATCATATGAACGTCGAGCCCGGGACGATGCATAAGGTGCTGCACGATATTCATGGCCGTGGCCGCGACCACGACATTGCTGAGCGGCGGTAACTGCATGGCAAGCTGCATCAATGTCGAGCCGCCGTCGAAGATGACCGATTGGTTGTCCTCGAAGAGGTCTACCGCCGCCCGGGCGATGCGCTTCTTTGCGTCGAGGTTCGCTTGCATCCGCCGGGCGAACGCGGCCGTAGTCGAATCGGTGGTACGGGTCACCGCCCCTCCACGGGTCTTGGTCAGTAGTCCCTTTCGGTCCAGTATCTCGAGGTCGGAGCGCACCGTGACTTCCGACACGCCAAACCCATCTGACAGGTCCTTCGTGCGAACCTGTCCGCTGCGTTGCACCTCACCCAGGATCGATTGGCGTCTCTGCTCCGACAACATTGCCCTGCCCTTGCCTCCCTACGCCAAGCAACCGCTCTGGCCTCGGCTCAGCTTAGCAAAAATACGCAAATTCGAAAGCTTTCGAAAGATTGTTTTTCTTATTTCTTTCGGAAACACTGGGTCCAGGATTTTGAAATCAAACGATTGGGGAATTTTGCACTCATGAGCCTAGGAACCAAGGTGCGTCTTGCGCGCCTCTTCTCGCATCCATCGGGGAACCTTTTTGGCGGCGCCGTCGACCACTTCGTCGGCTATGGTGACGTGCGCAAAGGCGGCCTTGCCGACCTGCCGGGAGCGCTTGCACGCGTCATGGCGGGCAGACCCGATTACGTCAGCATCCAGCCTGGCACCGCGCGCCATCTCTGGCCGCAATATGCGGGCAAGGCTTCCCTGGTGATTCAGGCGGGCTGCTTCACTCCGGACGATCGCATCAGCGAGTTGATCGCAACGCCCGAGGATGCGGTGCGCGCCGGGGCCGATGCGTTGGCCGTGGCCATTCCGGTGCGCGGCGCGACCGAGGGCAAATACATACGCTGGCTCACCGATTCGGTAAACGCGGCGGCGCGCTACGGCATGCCTGTGGTGGCGCATATCTACCCACGCGATTTCACCGACGGAGCAAGAATCGTCTTCACCCCCGACGAGATCGCCTATGCGGCGCGCATCGGCTACGAGTCCGGCGTCGACGTGATCAAGATCGGCTACACGGGCGATTTCGAGTCGTTCCGAGAGACCGTCCGGACCTGCCCGGTGCCGGTTGTGATCGCGGGTGGTCCGAAAACCGATACACTGCTCGGCGCGCTTAAGCAGACGGCGGACGCCATCCGTGCCGGCGCACGCGGTGCCGTGGTAGGCCGCAATCTTTGGGGGCATGGCGATCCGGAGAAGGCTGCGCTTGCCTTTCGGGGCGTCATCCATGACGGCCTTGCGGCGCAAGAGGCCCTGGCGAAGGCGGGTGCCTGAACGATGCCCACCGTCCCTTCAATCCTCGGCTTCGGCGCTATTGCGATCGACGACATCGTCTATGTCGATCAGCCGTTGTCGGCGGGCAAGGGGAAGGTTCTGCATAGTGCCCGGTCTTTCGGGGGAAATGTCGCGACGGCGCTAGCCGCCGTCGCGCGGCTCGGCGGAAGCGCCGGGTTCGTCGGATGGTTGGGCAGCGCCGCTGACGATGCCGTGCTGCGCGATCTCGTTGCGAGCGGTGTTGAAACCGAATTCGCGCCGCGCCACCCGGACGCGCGCCCGGTGCGCTCGCGCATTACCGTCGGCTCGGACGGGGAACGGTTCATCGCGTATGACGACGACGCGATGCTGGGCACCGCGTCGGACTTCCCGGACGAGGTCCTCAGCCGCGCGACTGTCCTGATCGTCGATAGCTACGCGATCCGGTCGCTGGATGTCGTGGCTCGCGCTCGCGATCTCGGCCTTGCGATCCTCGGCGATATCGAATGGAGCTGCGGCCCAGCCACGGAGCGGCTGATCGCGCTCTGCGACCATCTCATTCTTCCCCTCGGCTTTGCACGGACTGCCACAGGGCGCCGATCGCCCGCCGAGATGCTCGATGCATTGTGGTCGCCGTCGCGGTCCGCCGTGGTTCTGACCGATGGCGGCAGGGGCGTGTACTATCGCGGGCGTGAAGAGACAGGTCTCTGGCATCTGCCCCCGCACCGGGTGGTGGTCGTCGACTCGACCGGCGCGGGTGACTGCTTTCATGGCGCCTACGCGCATGCCTTGATGCGCGGAGCCGACACCGCAGGCCGGGTGGCATTCGCGGCCGCGGCGGCGGCCCTCTCGATAACGGGGCGTGGCGGGCGCGAGGCGCTTCCGACCGACGACCAGGTCACGGAACTCCTGGCATCGACGAACGCGCCGCCAGCAGTCGAACTGAAAAATGCGTACGTCGATACTGGAACATAGCCTGAAACTATCCGACGAAATATTTCGCAGGTGAACATAAGCCGAGCAAAATTATAAGACTCATTGGCTTATACTTGTGGAGGGAGGAAGATGGCAGAAGTCATTCTAGAGAATATCTGCAAAACTTACGGGAACAATTTTCGCGCAATCGACCAATTGAACTTATCGGTCGAGGACGGCGAGTTCCTGATTCTCGTCGGCCCGTCCGGCTGCGGCAAATCCACCGCGTTGCGAATGATCGCGGGATTGGAGGACATCACAAGCGGCAGCCTTCGGATCGGCGGAGTCGACGTCGTCGACATGCCGCCCAAGGACCGCGACATCGCGATGGTCTTCCAGAGCTACGCGCTCTACCCGCATATGACGGTGTTCGAAAACATCGCCTTTTCGATGCGGCTGGCAGGCAAGCCGAAGGCCGAGCGCAAGAAGCGCGTGGACGAGATCGCCAAAACCCTTCAGCTGACGTCTTTGCTGGACAGCAAACCCGCGAACCTGTCAGGCGGACAGCGCCAACGGGTTGCCATGGGCCGCGCCATGGTACGCGAGCCGGCCGCCTTTCTCATGGACGAACCCCTTTCCAACCTCGATGCGAAACTGCGTGTTCAAATGCGCGCCGAAATCACCAGCCTGCAAAAGCAGCTCGGCGTAACGACCATATACGTGACCCACGACCAAATCGAAGCGATGACGATGGGCGACAGGGTCGCGGTGTTGAAGGGCGGCGTGCTGCAGCAGGTCGACACACCCAAGAGACTGTATGAGTCGCCGGTGAATGCCTTCGTCGCCGGCTTCATCGGTTCTCCGTCGATGAACCTTTTCGAAGCGACCCTAAAGGGCGGCGAGCTCGGTTTTCGCGACTTCGCCATCCGATTGCAGGATGCAGCTTTCGTCGGCAGGCCCGCTCTGAGGTCCTATGAGGGGCGCAAGATCGTGTTCGGCATACGGCCCGAGGATCTTTATGACAGCGGCCTCGAATCCGGCCGCAATTATCAGACGATACCGGCAAAGGTGACTTCGATCGAAGAGCTCGGCTCTGAACATATCGTCCACCTGAACATCGACGCGGTCCGGGTGGACTCCGGCGATCCGGACGCAGCGGAGGATTTTGGCCTGGCATCGAACGCGGTGGCGAGATTCGAACCGGCCAGCGCCATCCACTCCGACTCGGAAATCCGGTTGGCCGTGGATGATGCCAAGTTCCATTTCTTCGATCCCGAGACGCATCTAGCGATCTGAAGATCTGCAGCAGACCGCAGGCGAGAGGGAGGCGCCTGCGAAAGATACTCGCAAGAAGGCTTCTGAATAAACCAGACAATCGTCCGCATTGTGCGGTCGATCTTGTAGAAGGAGGAGAAAATGATGTTTCGGATGCAACCCGCGATGCTGAAAATAGCCGCGGCCGCATGGTTGCTTGGCGCAACCAGCGCCATGGCGGACACGACGCTGGAATTCACCCAATGGTGGGAGCCTGAATTGCCGGCTGGCTCGCTCAGGGCAATCATGGATGACTTCGAGGCCGCAAACCCCGGAATCAAGGTGACATTGGTCAGCGGCCCCTACGCGACCACGCGAGACCAGATCTCGGTGGGTGCCGCAACCGGAACGCTCAGCGACGTCGTCGGTCTCGACGGCGCCTGGGTGAACAATCTGAATGCGCAGAACGCACTCGCCGACATGAATCCGATGATGGATGCGAGTGGTTTCGACAAGAGCCAGGTCGCGGACATCATCAAGGTGGACGGCAAGGCGGTGATGTTTCCCGTGGCCTCCTTCGTTTATCCGGTCTTCGTGAATTTGGACCTCGCCGCCCAGGCAGGCGTGACCAAGCTGCCGTCGACCCGCGCGGAGTTTCTCGAAGCCGCCAAGAAGATGACGCACGCCGAAAAGAACCAGTATGGCTGGGTGTTGCCCCTGTCGCTGCAAACGCCATCCGGCGTCCAGAACGACATGATGTCTTGGGTTTGGGCTTCGGGTCAGTCGATGATGGCGAACGGCAAGCCCGCTCTCGAGGGCAAGCCGGTGGTGGATATGCTCACCTTCGTCAAATCACTCAACGACGCCGGCACCATCTCGCCCGGCATCGCCACCAAGACCGAGCAGGAAAAGGTCGAGGAATTCGTCAACGACCGCGTCGGGATGATGATCGACTCGCTCGCGCATGTGAACCTCATCCGCAAACGCAACCCCAAGCTGAACTTCGACCTCATCCCGGTCCCGGTCGTAGAAAACTACACCGGCAAGCGCGGCCTTCCCTATGCCTCCTGGGGCATCGGCATCTCTGCTGCCTCGAAACATCAGGAAGAGGCCTGGAAACTCGTCCAATATCTGATGAGTGAAAAGGTGAACGCCAAGCTCGTGTCGCTTGCAAACGCCTTCCCGGGCAACGTCAACGCCAAACCCGATTTCGTGACCTCGGACAAAGCTTTCGGCAAGGCTTTTGAAATCTTTAAGACCGGTTATCTCGCCAATGAGTTCACGGGCCTGCCGGTGGCTGAAGACCTGATGACCCAGTTCGACGTTCAAGCCCAGAAGATGCTCGCCGGCGAGCAGTCTCCGGAACAAGCTGCAGCCACCGCTCAGAAGGGCTGGATGGCGAAATTCTGATCGGCCTGTTCCCGTTTGCTATGTTCGACCGGGTGGCCTGACTTCGGGCAGGCCACCCGGCAACAACGGATCGGAAATTTGAGATGGACCTGTTTCCGAAGCTTACCTTCTCGCTGAAGGCGTATCCCAAGGTTGGCACATGACCCGGCAAAAGCGCTCCCACCACAAGCTGAAACGAGCGGTCGCACCCTACCTCTATCTGTCGCCCTCGCTGCTCATAATCGGGCTTCTGATGTTGCTGCCGATGGTGACGGTGATTGCCTACTCGTTCCAGAACAGCGCGGTGCTGCGTCGTGACCCGTCCTTTGCCGGACTGAAACACTACCAGGCGATCTTCGACGACCCCGTGTTCTGGGCTTCGCTGTGGCACACGCTCTACTTCACATGCATGAGTGTCATTTTCCACATGACCATCGGCATGGCCTTCGCGCTCATGCTGAACAGCGAGCGCATCAATCCGACGCTGCGCAATATCCTGCGCGTGCTCTACATACTGCCCTGGCTGTTCACCGCAGTGATTATCGCCGTGATCTGGCGCCTCCTGCTTGAGCCGAACGGTGTCGTGAATAGCATTCTCATGCAAGTCGGCATCATCGGTTACAAGGTCGAATGGTTTTCCTCGCCCGAGACCGCGCTGCACGCCGTCACCTTCGCCAACATCTGGGCGGGCTATCCGCTTTTCATGGTCAGCCTCCTCGCAGGCCTGCAGGGCATTCCCAAGGATTTCTACGAGGCCGCCGATATCGACGGGGCGAAGGCCTACCAGAAACTGATCTTCATCACGATCCCGCAGCTGATGCCGATCATCATCAGCATCTCGCTGCTGGATTTCATCTGGACCATGCAGGTCTTTCCATTGATCTGGATAACGACGGGCGGCGGTCCGATTTACTCGACCGAGGTCCTCAGCACCTACACGTACAAGCTGGCGTTTTCGAGCTACAATCTGTCGCAGGCGTCGGCGAGCGCCGTGGTCATCCTGCTGATCTCCCTCGGCCTGACGCTGTTCTACATCCGCTATCAAAAGGCTCGGTAGTCACCATGAGGAAAAGGCACACGCCGAAAGACCGGCTGATCACCGTCGCGCTGCATGTCGCGCTTGCCGCAGGGCTCTTTTTCGCGGCCTTCCCGATCTACTGGATGCTGAGCAGCTCGTTCAAGTCGAATACCGAAATCTTTGCCCTGCCACCAACCGTCCTGCCGAAGGCCTTCACGCTGGAAGCGTATGCGGCCATCCTTGGCGACCCGGTAAAGCTGCGCTTCTTCTTCAACAGCTACTTCGTGGCCGGAGCGGTGACCGTGCTGACGGTGCTGATCGCCTTGCTGGCGGCCTATGGCTTCAGCCGTTTCAATTTCCGCGGCAAGGGCAGCCTCAACACACTCATCATCAGCACGCAGACGATCCCGCCGATCACGCTTTTGATCCCCTTCTTCGGGCTTGTCGTCTCGTATGGCATCTTCGACACCTACGTCGCACTGATCCTGACTTACCTGGTGTTTACGCTGCCCTACGCGATCCTGCTGATGACGGGATATCTGAACACCTTGCCCCGCGATCTCGATGAAGCGGTGGCTGTCGACGGCGGCAGCAGCTGGACCGCACTCTGGCGGGTGATCGTCCCGATTTCACTGCCTGGTATCGTGGCGACGTCGGTCTACACCTTCCTGTTGTGCTGGAACGAATTTCTGTTTGCGCTGACGCTGACGAAGTCAACGTCCATGCGCACCGTCCCGATCGGCATCCAGCTGTTAATGGGGCAGCACGCCTTCGAATGGAACCAGATGATGGCGATGAGCGTGCTCGGCTCGCTACCGCTCTTGCTCATCTACCTCGTTGCCCAGAGGTTCTTCCTCGCCGGTATGACCGCCGGCTCGGTCAAGTAGGATGTCCCTCCCACGGAGAACTGATGGAGTAGGCCGCGCATCGAAATCGACGGATTGGACCTTCTCTGCTGGCAGCCGATATTGCCGCGGCCACGGGCGTCGTCACAGCCCCGCTGATCGTGCTGATGCTGTTCTTCCAGCGCCACATCATCGAAGGGCCTATGCAGATGGAATCAAAGGAATGAAAGGATGAACGTGAAAGACCTCAAAGTCGGCTGCCAGACCTTCACCTGGGAAATGTTCGGAGACCGTTTTGCCGGCGGCCCCGACGACCTGCTCAAAGCGATCGCCGATGGCGGCTATGCCGGCATCGAGATCACCGACACGATGATCGGCCGCTATGCCGGCAAGCCGGCGGAGTTCGCTGCGGCGCTGAAGACATCCGGCCTCACGCTCGTCTCCTTCGCGTTCGGTTCGGACAGCGGCTTCACACTCAAGGAGAAGATCGGCGCCGACCTTGAGACCGCCAAGCGCTGGATCGATTTCGCCGCCGCCTTTCCGGGCGCGCTGGTGTCCATGGGCTCGGCCACCGTCGTGTCGGACGGTACGCGCGACGACAAGTTCGCCATTGCGGCCGAGGTCTACAACAAGGCTGGTGAACTCGGCCGCAAGGCCGGCGTCCAGGTCGCGGTGCATCCGAGCTCGCACCACAACACGCTGCTCTACGACCGCGCCGATTACGACCGCATCTTCGGGCTGCTCGATGCCTCGCTGGTCGGCTGGGTGCCGGACACGGGCCACATTTTGCGCGGCCACAAGGACATGGCCGACACGCTCACCACCTATCGCGAACGCATCCGCTACGTGCACCTGAAGGATGTCGATGCGAGCGGCACCTGGGCGATGCTCGGCAAGGGCGTCTGCGACACGGCGAAAGTGATAGAGATCACTTGCGCGGCGCCCAATTTCAACGGCTGGCTGGTGCTGGAGGAGGAATCCGAAACCGCCGCCGCCGATCCGGCCGGCGCGGTCAAGACCAACCGCCAGACCATGCGCGGCTACGGAGCCTGAGACAATGATCCGCAAGAAAGACCGTCGTCTTCGTGTCGGTGTGCTCGGCTGCGGGCCGATCGCGCAATTCGCGCATCTGGAATCCTGCGTGAAGGCGAGCAATGCCGATCTCTACGCGATCTGCGACGCAGCACCCGATCTGCTCGCGCGTATGGGCGCGACCTACGAGCCGCAGAAGATGTATGGCGACTATGACGCGATGCTCGCCGACCCTGCGCTGGAAGCGGTGATCGTCGCCACCTCAGACGCCTATCACGTGCCGATGTCGATCAAGGCGCTCGAGGCGGGCAAGCACGTTCTCTGCGAAAAGCCGATCGGCGTCTCGGTCGAGGAAGGCCAGAAGCTTGCCGACGCGGTCAAGCGCTCCGGCAAGGTGCTGCAGGTCGGCCACATGAAGCGCTTCGACCCGGCTCTCGAAGCAGCGCGTGACTTCGTCCGCGACGAGATGGGCGACATCCTGGGGCTGAAGGCCTGGTATTGCGATTCCACCCATCGCTACACCAACACCGACGCGATCCAACCTCTGCCCATCACCAGCAAGCTGGCGAGGAAGCCGGCCGGCAATCCGAAGGCCGATCTCAGGCAATATTTCATGCTGGCGCATGGCTCGCACCTCGTCGATACGGCGCGCTTCCTGTGCGGCGAGATCACCGCCGTGCGCGCCCGCCTCAACGAGAAATTCGGCGCCTATTGCTGGTTCGTCGAGACCGAGTTCGCCAATGGCGCGCTCGGCCATCTCGACCTCACCGTCGCCGTGCGCATGGACTGGCACGAGGGTTTTCAGCTCTATGGCGAGAACGGCTCGGTGATCGCGAAGACCTTCAATCCCTGGTACTTCCGGGCGAGTGAAGTCGACATTTTTCACGAGAAGGACGCCACCTCGCGAAAGCCGCTCGGCGCTGACGGCCATTTCTTCCGCCGCCAGCTCGAAAGCCTCGCTGAGACGGTGCTCGACGGCAAGCCGATGCGCGGCGCCAATGTCGACGACGGGCTCGCCTCGATCCGCGCCATGGTGGCGATCGCGCGCTCGGTCGAGAGCGGCGAACGCGTCGAGATCGCCAGCGTGACGGGAGCGGTCTGATGCAGATCGGGGTGTTCGCCAAGACCTTCCCGGGCAGCGAGCCGGCCGGCGTGCTGGCGTCGGTCCATGACGCGGGCTTTGCGGTCACCCAATTCAATCTCGCATGCGCCGGCCTGCCGTCGATGCCGGATGATGTTCCCGCAGCGGCGATCCAGGCAATCGATGCCGCAGTCGACAGCTCCGGCGTCGGTCTCGTGGCGCTGTCCGGCACCTACAACATGGCGCATCCAGACAAGCAGGTACGCGACGATGGCTTGCGTCGGCTGGCGGTGGTGATCGAAGCCGCCGCAAGGCTTTCCACGCCGCTCGTCACGCTCTGCACCGGAACGCGCAATCGTGACGACCAATGGACGCACCATCCTGACAATGCCGATCCCTCGGCATGGACCGACATGGCGGTCGAGATGGAAAAGGCGCTCGAACTCGCCGAGCGTCACGGTGTCGATCTTGGGATCGAGCCCGAACAGGCCAACATCGTCACCTCCGCCCCTGACGCGATGCGGCTCATCGCCGAGATGGGTTCGAAGCGGCTGCGCATCGTGCTCGATCCGGCAAACCTGTTCGAACAGGCGGATGCCGCGCAGGCGCGCGCCATGGTTGCGGCTGCAGTCGAGCGCACGGCAAGCCATGTCGTCATGGCCCATGCCAAGGACCGTTTCGCCGACGGCCGCTTTGCCACCGCCGGGCAAGGCGTCGTCGACTTCGCCGACTTCATCGCCCGGCTGAAGGCGACAGGTTTCGACGGGCCGTTGGTGACGCATGGGCTTTCGGCCGAGGAAGCGCCCGGCGTCGCCCGTTTCCTCAAGGGGCTGCTGTGATGGCGCGCCCGACGATCCTGCTCCGCGAAGGCGCCGCGCTTCGGGTTTCCGATACGGGCGACGGGCTGGCGGTCGTCTTTCAGCACGGGCTGGGTGGCGGCGAGGCGCAGGTTGCGCAGACCTTCCCCACAGGCTTTCGTCGCATCACGCTTGAATGCCGCGGCCATGGCGGCTCCGGCCTTGGCGAGCGCCGGCCATTTTCGTTCGAGATGTTCGCCGACGATGTGCTCGCGGCCGCCGACCAGGCCGGCCTCGACCGCTTCGTTGCCGGCGGCGTCTCGATGGGTGCCGCGATCGCGCTCCGCCTCGCCTACCGCCATCCCGACCGCGTCGCCGCGCTGGTGCTGGTGCGGCCGGCGTGGACGTTCACGGCAGCACCGGTGAACATGCAGCCTATAACCGAGGTCGCCGAACTCATCCTCGACCGTGGCGCCGAGAGCGCGCGGAGTATCTTCGCGCAATCCGAGACGGCGACGCGGCTTTGCCACGAGGCGCCCGACAACCTGTCCTCGCTGTTCGGCTATTTCGACCGGCCGGACGCCCACGCCTTTGCGCAGGTGCTCGCCAACATCGCCGCCGACGGGCCCGGGATTTCCGAGCGCGACGCCGCCGCCCTGCGCATCCCGACGCTGGCCATTGGCAACGCCAGCGACGCGGTCCACCCGCTGTCGGCCGCCTATACGCTCGCCGCAGTCATCCCCAATGCGATCTTCGCCGAGATCACCCCCAAGGCGCTCGACAGCGCCAGGCATTTCACCGAATTACACGCCGAGATCTCGGCCTTCCTTCACGCCCACTCGAACGTCCGGAGCCTCATTCCGTCATGACCAGCAAATCTCTCTCAGGCCCCGCCGCGATAGCCGCTCTGCCGCGCAACCGGCTGCTCGGCGAATTCTCGCTGTGGTCGGCCGATCTCGCCAATATGGAGCGCGACCTGAAGCGCATCGAGGCCCATGCCGATCTGCATCACGTCGACGTCGCCGACGCCCGCTTCACCCCCGGCTTGCTGTTCTTCCCGGATATGGTGGCGCGCATCGCCAAGCTGACGGCGAAGCCGATCCATGTGCATCTGATGGTCGAGGCCGAAATCGTCGAGGCGCAGACGCGGCAGTTCATCGAGGCCGGCGCCGACCTCATCACCATCCATGCCGAGAATGGCGAGGCGGGCTTGCGCGCCGTCAAGCTGGCGCATGAGCTCGGCGCCGAGGCCGGCGTCGTGCTCAGGCTGGAGACACCGGTCGCGGCAATCGTGCCTTTCCTGCCCGAGGTCGCCTTCGTCACGCTTCTCGGCACCTTGATCGGCGTCAAGGGCCAGAGCCTGTCCGAGCAGGCCTGCCCGCGTCTCATCGAGGCGCGCGCGCTGATCAGGAAAGCCGGCCGCGAGGCCGACATCGCGCTCGCCGCCGATGGCGGCATCCGCCATGAGACGGTGCCGCTGCTGCGCGCCGCCGGCGCCGACACCGTGGTGCTGGGCTCGCTCGCCTTCGGTGACCCTGACCTTGCGCAACGCATCGCCTGGCTGCACGGGCTGAAAGCAGCCGCCTGATGAGCACGCTTGCGCTTGCCTTCGATCTCGGCGGCACGGAGCTGCGCGGCGCGCTGGTCGAGCGCGGTGGCGACGTCGTCGCCCGCGTCTCGGCGCCGACGCTTGCCGGCGCAGGATCGGAGGCGGTGATCGGCCAAATCATCACACTGGCGGACATGTTGCTCAAGGAGCACCCACAAGCGAAAGTCATCGGTATCGGCATGTGTGCGCCCGGCCCGCTCGACCCCAAGGCGGGCATCGTCATCGGGCCGCCGACACTGGCCGGCTGGCACAATGTGCCGCTGATCGACATCCTCAGCCGGCAGTTCGGCCTGCCGGTGCGGCTGGAGAACGACGCCAATGCGGCGGCCCTCGGCGAATGGCGCTTCGGCGCCGGCCGCGGCACCGGATCGCTGGTATTCGTGACCGTGTCGACCGGCATTGGCGGCGGCGTCATCGCCGACGGCCACATCTATCACGGCAGGCGCGGGCTGGCGGCCGAGATCGGCCACATGACCATCACCGGCGAAGGCGACCGCTGCTTCTGCGGCGCCGTCGGCTGCTTCGAGGCGGTCGCCTCCGGTACGGCGCTCGGACGCCGGGCGACACGGCTGACCGCGCCGGGCGACGGCTCGCTGCTCCGGCGGCTGTCCAACAATGGCGACGTCTCGGCGCGACACGTCGTCGAGGCCGCGCGGGCGGGTGATGTAGCGGCTCGCCCACTGGTCGAGGCCGAGGCGCGGTGGCTGGGCATCGGCTTCACCAACCTCCTGCATCTCTACTCGCCCGACCTGATCGTCATGGGCGGCGGCCTTTCCAACGGCTTCGACCTCCTGGCACCGACCATCAGGGCGACCGTCGAGCACCGCGCCATGCAAGCCTATCGCGACGTGCCGATCGTTCCGGCCGAACTTGGCGACCGGGCGGGCCTGGTCGGCGCGGCGAGCCTGATCCTATGGGAGGGCGAGCCCGGCACGGCGCTGGCGATGGTGCAGAACGAGGAGACGACAACCGGCGCCAGGGAGGCAAGCCAAGGCTGAGCTCAAGCTGCGCGGCGCGCGCAAATCCTATGGAGCCGCCGAGATCATCAAGGGTTATCGACCTCGACGTCGAGGACCGCGAATTCATCGTCTTCGTCGACCCGTCCGGCTGAGGCAAGTCCACGCTGCCGCGAATGATCGCCGGGCTGGAAAGAATCAGCGCAGGCGACCCTCATGATCGACGGCGTGCGCGCCAACGACATCGACCCGTCCGCGCGTGGGCTGGCCATGGTGTTCCAGTCCTATGCGGCCTATCCGCATATAAGCGTGGCCGAGAATAGGGGGCTTCGCACTGAAGATCGGTGGGTGCCGCCGCAGGAGCGGGAGCGCAAGGTGAAGGAGGCGGCCGAGGTATCCGGAATGGTGGCTCCTGGTCGCAGCCTGCGCTCTGCGGAGGATCGACAACGCGCGGATCGGTAGCCGTTTGCGAGAATGTCCATCTCAAGAGTCTCAAGGCGTAATCCGTAGTGCAAAGGTGTCAAATGCCCACTCCCAACAATCCTCCGGCCGCGGTCAGACGCGTCCTGCGCAGGCTGGGAGCGAATATCCACGATGCCCGGCGGCGGCTCCCAATGGCGCTGGTGGCGAGCGCGCCTTTACCTCGCGCTCGACCCTGCAACGGGTCGAGGCGGGCGACACAAATGTCAGCACCGGCATATATGCCGCCGCAATCACAGCTTCCTTTGGCTCGGAAAGACGGCGCGCGAGCGACCGATGAATCGACCGAGTTGACAAAACCATCGCGCAGCGTTCACCTCATTGCTCTCTAACAATGCTTCCGGGGGGCGGCTTTGCTTTTCTTTCGATCTCTCTGCCGTGCTGTGCTCTTGACTGTGGCCTTTTTTGCAGCACTGCCGACGATGCCGGCACTGGCATGGGCCCCGGATACTGTCATGACCTTCCAGGTGATCCGGAACTCGGACCCCGCATGTGAACCAACCTGCCCTGCGTGGATCTACGCTGCAGGTTCGATTGAAACCTCGTCCCCATCGGCTTTGCGCAAGCTGCTGAAGAGCCTCGGCGCAGTTCACCTGCCCATCGTCTTGGCATCGAATGGTGGTGACCGTCAGTCCGCCCAGGAACTCGGCAGGATCGCCAGAAAGAACAAGCTGACAATCGCTATTGGGACTTCACCCGTAGTTTGCAAAGACAAAGCCTCGGTCTGTCGCACGATGCCAGAGATTGACGGCCAAGGTCGATTCGAAGAAGCCAACTGCCTGTCTGCCTGCCCCTTGTTCCTTGCTGGTGGCGTCAAAAGGCTCAACAGCGACCGCAACTTTATCGCGGTCCACAAGGGACAAGCCGTCCTGTACTCAAATGGCGACAGGACCTTCACTCAAATAAAATCCGCCAAGAGGGTTGCCAAGGTTCTAGCCAATGCTCACCTGGAGAAGAAGCAATATCTCCGGGAAATGGGCGTAGCCGTCGCGCTGGAGGATGAGGCTTTCAAGCATGGCGGCGACGACTTTTATGAAGTCCCGATCGATCGGCAGCGCAGTTGGGGCTTGATTACCGGCTCAGTCGAAGAGTTGGATTTCACCGATCCCCAATTCTGCAAAAGACAGCCGCTCCCCGAGAATTGCGTCCCAAAACAAAATGGCCTGCCACGACGTAAGTCATGAAAATGGGTGGCTTATTTCCGCGCAGCCACTCGACCGGAAGAGATCGGCCGCGTATCTCAGTCAAGCAAGCCGCCGTTACGAGGCCAACCGGCTCTTAAGCCGTTTCTCGCGGAGACGGGTGCCAGCCCGCCAGGTGCGGGCGGTTTGTCGTCCGTCGTCTGCTGGGCGATCCGTACCAGATCGCTGAGCGCCGAACGGATTTGCGGCCAGGGAAACTCGGAGCATTCCACCCAGGCCTCACCCTCGCGCAACACGGCATCGAGCTTACCCGCCACGCCGGCGACAGTCGTGGCAGGCGTCATTGAGAGCGCTTGCATCAGATCCTGCGCCCGGTTGGCAGCCTCGCGCTCAGCTCGAAGGGCCGCAGCATAGCCGTCCTCCTCCGCAGCCGTGTCCCAGCGTGCCTTATGCGCCACGAGGTCAGCTTCGGCCTTTTCCCGGAGATCCGCTGTGTCCGGGCGCTTGCCGAGCACTTCATTGAGCGCCTCGATCGAGTGGACCGTCACATCCTCACCCTCAGGCAGGCACACGGTTGCGCAAGGAAAGCCGACGCTCTCGACAAGTCTCGTCTCCAGTCGCTGTTGCCTGCGACAAAGCCGCTCGGTCAGCTTGTGGGTTTTCTCCCATTCCCGCCAAAGCGCCAGCGCTGGGTCAGAAGGCGCATTCGTTCTTCCGGCGTCGCCTGCGGACGCGTTACCTTCGAGTTGCCACGCGGTGGTAGCCGCGATGGTTCCGGCAAGCACTTGTCGGCGAGTGACGAAAGGCAGAGTCGTGGTATTCTCGGAATCACCCATGATCCGAGCTCCTCAGAAGCTTCGGTTGTGGTCAGCTGGATGGGATGTGCGGACATCCTGTCCAGCTATTTTTTGCACGCTAGAGCAGTGTTGGGGCTAAAGTGCACCAACGCCTGCCGCGGCCAATTCCGTCCCGCGGCGCTGGTTGATACGCACGCTACGAGATCAGGCATTGATAGAAAAAATATCAATTGGGCACGCCGAATGTCAATAGAAAATCTATCAAAACTGCGGCAAACGGTTAGTACGCGCCAAATCAAAGCGGCGCGCGCGTTGCTTGGGTGGTCCCAGGCGGACCTGGCACGCCACTCTTCGGTGTCTGAGCCAACCATAGCTCGTCTGGAGGCCGAAGACGGCCCACTCGGGGGGCGCCCTGGAACCGCAGCGAAAATTCTCAAGGCATTGACCGATGCCGGAACAGAATTCATGCTCGAGAACGGTAGCGGACCTGGAGTGAGACTTATCGAAGCTCGCCAAAGCCCTGAGTGACCCGGCGTTCGCTCCTATCGTCCACATGCGGTCAGACACGGCTCATCGCGCGAGGCCTGAACTAGCGCTCTCACTCGTTGAGGAAGTCACAGTTCATTTGCTGCGTTGTCCAGACCCATCTCACATCCCGATCCCAACGCCGCGCTTTCTGCCGAAGCTCCAGTCGATGCCGCCTCTGTCTTGCATCACTCCCGTGATGTGCTGGCCGATGCGCCCTTCCAGCATCGGCTGCCAGGGCACGAGCCGGAAGCCGAGACCATCGTCCAGCATGGCGAAGCGCCCGCTGGCAAGACCGACCGAGCCAAGCAGCGTGCCGCCGACATAATTGCCGGGCTGGACGGGCACGAAGGTGAGGCCGCGCGCAGCGGCCATTTCTTTGCCGACGCGCGCCACCTCCTGACGCTCCAGCGTGGCAACAAGGTCGCGCGAGAAGGTGATCGTGCCGCTGGTCGCATCGCGTTCGGCATGACCCATCCCGACAAGCTGGGCGGCCCGTCTGTCGAGAGCGTTGTCGACGTCGAGACCAAAGCCTGACCTCACCAGCGGCACCGGGGTTCTGGCCGTAAGCTCCCGGTCGAGCCAGGTGGCGCCGTCGCTGCCGATCTGCGCGTCAAGATCGAGCGTCGAGAGCAGGCGGACGGAGAAGTCCTTGCCGCGGTTGTGGCCATCGTAAGCGATGCCGCGCTCGGACAGGTCATTTGGAACGCGCCAGTGGTCGTCGTCGATGCGTTCGACATGGCCGGCCCGGCGCAGCGCTTCGAGACGGCGGACATGGAAACGAACGAAGGCGTCCGGGTCCTTGCCCTCTTCCAAAAACGTTTCGCGGATCGCCTCCAGGTGTTGGCTTGGTCGATAGATGCCATCCTCGCCGGCTACGACGCCGATGTTGCGGTCGGCCGCACGCGGCTCCCCCTTCGGCAGGATTGGATCGAGCGTCACGATATGGCAGCGCTGAATGTCGTCGAGCTTTGCCGCATCCACCGTCTCGACATAGTGCGTGCGCCCGTCCACGCCATCGATGACAAGCGACAGCCGGTCGCTCATCTCGTCGCCGGTAAGCCCCTTGGCGAGCACACGGCCGACGACCGGCTCGGTGATGGTCTGGCGGTGCATGACATATTGCGCCGGGCCCCGCTCATCGGCGAGGCCGTGCTCTTCCAGCGCTCGGTGCATGGTCTTGATAATGTCCTTGCGCTCGCCAAGCGCCTGCAAGGTGCTTTCGGCTCGGTCAGAGATCACCCACCGGCCGGGCTCGATCTCGCTTGCCAGGCCGAAGTGTTGCAACCTCTTCGCCCGATCGATCAGCAGGTAGCGGTTGCTGGAAATGGTGTAGCTGTCGCTGGCGTTGGGACGGAGATCGACAAGATCGTGCTCCTGCTGTTCGGCGATCAGTATGCGGTCGAGCCGGGTCAGCCGTTCGGCCCCGACCTCGTTGGCCAGCTTGCGCGCGACTTCGATCTCGCTTTGCAGCCCGAGTTCCCGTTCCACCAGTTCGCTTGCCCGATGGCGGATGCCATGGGCGATGTAGTCGCCGGCGATGTTCAGGATCTTGCCGTCATCGGTGATGCCGCGCAGCAGCACATGGGTGTGCGGATGACCGGTGTTGTGGTGGTCGACGGCAATCCAGTCGAGGCGGGTGTCAAGGTCGGCTTCCATCTGCCGCATGAGATCGCGGGTGAAGGAGCGCAGATCTTCCATCTCGGCGGCATCCTCCGGCGCGACGATGAAGCGGAACTGATGCCGGTCACCGCGCCCGCGCTCGACAAAGGCTTTGCCGTCGGCCTCGTCCTCGAAGGCCGAGTACACCCTGCCCTTCTCGCCATCCCTGGTCACGCCGTCGCGCTGGAGATAGCGCAGATGCGCATCGACGGCCTTGCTGGTTGTCACGAACTTTTGGCCGCGCCCGGTCCCCTTGCCTCGCCCCGGCAGCTTGACGACACGCGCCTTCACCACGACGCGGCGAGAGCGAAAGCGGACGCCATTGGATTCCTGTTTCCACCCGCCGCTGGCCTTTGGCAACCCTGCGGCCAGCTTGCCGCCGCGGCCGCGGGCGTTGAAGCGGCCACTCCCCTTCCCGGCGCCGCTGCTTGCGCCGATGCGATAGGGATTGCCGCCTTGCTTGCGGACAGCGATCTCGACCTGGCGCACGAAGGGCAGCGTGCGCGAATTGACCGGCGCGCCGCCATCCCGCGTCCGGCCGGTGCGAACCTGGAACCTGTCGCTGTCACGATCTGCCATGACGACAGCATCGGGAGTCGGATTTGGTGCTTCAAGGTGTCTGGAGCACCGAGCGTGCTACGGCGCGCAAAGACTTGCTGTAGCGTAGATCAGCGGATCGCACATCGCTGCGGCACCACAGTTTTGTTTTGCAGATCAATGCGATAGCGGACCAGCCGTGAGCCACGCACCTTACGTCATTCCGCCTGATGTCGGCCTGGGCCCGAAAAAACAATGTGCAGACAGAGACTTACGAGCGAAGCGAGGGCGAGCGCCAGCTCGCTTTATCTTGCCGTCGTAATTGGTTGTGCGTAAGTGTCCGGTCCCTGCACATATTTGGCTGGTGCAATCTCGCGTCATGTCGGGTTGCTTCGTCATGTGGAGGATCTCCGATGGCGCCTCGCCGCTCCTGGGCCAAGGCCAACAGTCCTTACTGGTCGTCGCACGTTGCGAGTTGGTACCGCAGCAATCAGGATGCGCTGGAATACGGTCGCCAGCGCGATCTTTCGATCACGACGTTCGAGCTGTGGATGCGCCATCTGGTGAACAGCGAAGACCTGCGCAAACGTGCGGAAAAGCTGCGCAATTTGCGCTGGAAGAAAGCCGGACGTCAGCTCAAGGCGCAGCAGCCGAAGCGCCCCCAAAGGCGGCCGCGCTACCGCTATGGCAAGCGCACGGACAGCGGCCCGATCGCCCTTCGGGCGTTTTGGAGCATGCATGTCGAGGCGATGAACTGGAGCGGCATGGGGTATGCCGAGTACGCGGCGGCGCTCGGGCTTTCGCGACATGCGCTGCGGATCTGGCGCGATCGCCTGGAAGAATCCGGCGATGAAATGGACTGGCGATCGCTGCTTCATCCGAGTGCACGAGCCCAATTAAGCAGCGCTGCTAATTGCGCGCGGCGCCAATACCGCTTGACACCGGAGGCGGTGGGTGGGCGATCGAACCGGCGCCGGTTCAGCGACCAGCAGAAGCGGGCAATCGTGAAGGAGACGGAGAAGCCCGGCGTCGCCGTGGCATAGGTTTTCCGCCGCCATGGCATTGCCACCAGCATGGCCTTCCGCTGGCGGGAAGAGTTCGGCCTGACCGCTCGTAAGGCGCTAGAACTGGCGACGGTCGAGCTCGCCGATGAAGGCGAAGACGAGCCGTCGGCGCTGGCCGCCTTGCGCGATCTCGTGCGGCCACCGGACGGCATGGTGGCGATGGGACTGGATGATGGGCGGCGCGTGTTTGCACCGGCGGGCGCGACCGCGGCTGCGGTGAAGCGGCAGCTCGCCGGCAAGGAGAAGGCATCATGATTGTCATTTCCAGCGGGCGTGAAAGTGCATCTGGCGCTTGCCTACACCGACATGCGCACAGGTCTCGATGGTCTCGCTACTTGATCCAGGAACAGCTCAAGAAGGAGCCGTTCTCGGGTCATTTGTTCGTCTTCCGCGGCAAGAATGCCTCGCTTCTGAAGATCCTGTTCTGGGACGGAACGGAGCTGTGCCTGTTCACCAAGCGCATCGATCACGGACGGTTTGTGTGGCCGCGTCTGGCCGAGCCTGGCGAGATGCTTGCGGTCAGTTCACTGACGGATACGATTGAATCGGACTAAAGCCGTATGCCGCCTATTGTGAAGCCGCCGTCGACGGCGATCTCCTGCCCGGTAACAAAACTGGCGTCGTCCGAAAGCAACCAGGCCACGGTGCCCGCAACGTCTTCCGATCTGCCGTTGCGGCGAAGGGGGGTGTGGCTGGCGAGGCGCGCGGCGAAGACAGGGTCTATGACATCATCGGCCATCGGCGTCAGGATGATGCCCGGATTTATGGCGTTGACGCGGATGTTCCGTGGGCCTTGCTCCACCGCAAGCGTGCGCATCATTGCCTGTAGGGCGCCCTTCGTGCCGGCATAGGCTCCGGCGCCGGGCATCACTCCACCAGCCGTCCATGAGGCGTTGATGAGAATGCTGCCATCTGCCAGAAACGGCAGGCATTGCTTGATGGTGAAGAAGGTGCCGCGCAGGTTGGTAGCGATCAGAGCGTCGAATTCATCCGCTTCCGTGACGGCCAAAGGCTTGAACTCGCCCAATACGCCGGCGTTGGCGAACAGGGCGTCCAGTTTTCCGAAGCGGGTTATCGTCGTCTGCAAAGCCGCGGCAACCGCCTTGTTGTCGGCGATATCGCAGGCAATCGCGATCGCCGTGCCGCCGGCGGTCTCGATCTCCGACTGCAATTGACTGATAGGCTCAGGCCGGCGTCCGACGAGAGCGACTTGGCCACCCTCTTCGACTAATCGAAGAGCGGCGGCCCGCCCCATGCCAGTTCCCGCCCCCGTAATGAGGATCGTTTTGCCCGTGAATCTGCTCTGTGCCATGTCGTGTTCCTTGGTTGCAGCGTCACGGCAGTTGTAATTTCGCTGATCTGTATGGATAATTGCGGAAATTATATCTTCATTTAAAAGCGACACTATCAAATGGCCCTATTTCGTTCCATGCAGGTGTTCGTGACGACGGTGCAAGAGGGCTCGATGAGCGCCGCCTCCGGCAAGCTCGGGATGTCGCCAGCAATGGTCGGGCAGCACGTGGCGGCGCTGGAGGAGCGGCTCGGAACGCGTCTTCTGAACAGGACCACGCGCCGTCAGAGCTTGACAGATTTCGGCGCGAGCTACGTCGAACAGTGCCGAGATATTCTGGAGCGCGTTGCCATCGCGGATCAAGATGCCGAGGCATTGCAAGCAGAGCCTCGCGGCAAGCTGAAGGTTACGGCGCCGACGACTTTTGGCGCAGAGGTCTTGATGCCGAAATTGCAGCGCTACCGCGAGCTTGCCCCGGACGTCACGCTGGATGTCACCTTGACCGATCGCAACGTCGATATCGTCGACGAAGGGTTCGATATTGCTTTCCGTATCGGCGAGTTGCCGGATAGCCGCTTGATTGCGCGCCGTCTTGCCCCTTACCGGATGATGATCTGTGCCGCGCCGGATTACCTTGCACGGAGGGGCAATCCAGACCATCCTAGTGATCTAGCCAACCACGATGCCATCGGCTTTACCCCGGCAGCGCGGTCGCCATGGAAGCTGGCGAAAGGTGACGATACGGTCGAAGTTAGTCCGCGAATGCCGATCACCGTCAATAGCGGTCAGGCCGTCCGCATGACTGCACGCGCTGGCCTGGGAGTGATCATGCAGCCGTCCATTCTACTGAGTTCGGATATCCAGGCAGGCCTGCTCGTTCAACTCTTTCCAGACTGGCATCTACGTGAACGATCGATGTCACTTGTCTATCATCGCGACCGCCGCATGACGCCGCGCCTGCGCAGCGTCATCTCGTTTGCCATTTCAGAATTCGGTGCGACATCCGAACGGCGGGAAAATCCTCATTCCTAGCGTCCGCTCTTGGCGCCCTCAGCCATGGGCGATCATGACACCCAAGATCGGGCATATCCGGCAAACGCGATTGCTTTTGGGTCCGGCCAATCAGGCATAATCCGGCGATCCTGGAACCGAAAAGGTTCGTGAATTCAGCGGTGCGAAACCGCTTAACTCGGGCGACTGACAGCCGTCCGGTGCGCGTGGCAGTAACCGAAAAGGCTCTGCAGAAAACGCACGCCTTGCCCGATCATCTTCCGCGCGGCCGGCCCGACGACGAGGACCGCGCCACAGCGTGCCGCGACGATCACTGTTGGGCGCATGTTCACGGCTCAACCCTGCGACGCAGGAGCCATGGTTCATGGCGCTGGCTCGCGTTGGGCTGCACGCTTGGCGAGCGGAGAAGCGAGCGGGAAAGCCTTCCGGCTTCCCCCGACGCGATCGGCAACTTGTCTGCCGCCGGACCGAACGATTCCGCGAAACTTGCCTGCTTGATATTTACACGGAATGAGGTTTGTTGGCGGAGTAACGATTATTTGCCTGATTAGCGAATAGACAGACCATCCGTTTTCAAAGCGCCCTTTGGACAAGAGGAAATTCGATGACCGTTTCTCCAGACCCAAGCGACCAGGCTGATCTCGTATCAATCACCGCCGACATCGTTTCCGCCTACGTTCGAACAATCCGTTGCCGCTCGGCGAGTTGTCGAAGCTGATCGGGGATACCTATGTCGCTTTGCAAGGGATCGGCACACCTGTGCTTCCTGCCGCAGCCAAACCGGAGCCGGCGGTGTCGATCAAGAAGTCAGTGTCACCTGATTTCATCATCTGCCTGGAAGACGGGAAAAAGTTCAAATCCTTGAAGCGGCATATCGGAACGCATTACAATCTGAGCCCTGACGAATACCGTCAAAAATGGAACCTGCCTTCCGACTATCCGATGGTAGCGCCGAACTACGCGGCCATCCGCTCGGCCCTGGCGAAATCAATAGGGCTCGGGCGCAAGGCGGCTGCGCCCCCTCCTGCCGCAGCGGAAAAACCAAAACGGGCTGCTCGTGCGGCAGCAGCGACGACGACCGCGGCAGTCATCAAGTCACCGGTGAAGAAGGCGCGCAAGCCACCAGCCAAGCCTAGTGCGCTGCAGCTGGCGGACGTGCCAAGCTGTGGGAAGACCTGACCATGGCGAAGCCCCGCCTTGCGGCGGGGCTTCGTGTTAAGTCGGATCACTCTGCGGTGCGGCGGGACCAGATGAGCGAGAATTCGCCCTCGGTGTCGGTCTCGACCAGGCTCGCATAGATCGGAGCGGGGAAGCTGGGATCGTCGAGCTTGACGGAGTGGTAGTCGCGTCCCTCCCGCGAGGTCTTCTTCCATGCCGCGCCGAACTCGGTGGCGCCGGCGAAGATGCGGAAGTCGGGACCCTTTTCATTTTCGCCATCGGCCGGAGAGAACGTTACCGTCTTGATGTTGAGGTTGAGGGTCTTGACCGAGCCGGAGAAGCCGTTCGCGGTGCGGGAGAAAGTGCCGATCGTAGCCATTGTGGTGGTTCCTTCTGTTTTTCTCGGGCCGCGCCCATCGCGGGCTCACATGAGGGGCCGCTCGTCAAGCTGTGGCTCTGAGCTGCTGAGTGGTCGTTTCTGGAGGACGCCCCGCTGGGTGCGAGGCGTCCTGGCAAGGGTGCTCAGTCGCCGTTGCGGCGGTTCGGACGTGACCAGATGAGGCTGTAGCCCTGGCCGTCCTCGCCCTCGACGAGGTTGGCGTAGATCGGAGCGGTGAAGCTCGGGTCGTCGAGCTTGAGACCCAGGTAGCTGCGACCCTCGTTGGACTGCTTGGACCAGGCGGCCCCGATTTCGATGCGGCCGACGAAGACCCGGTGGCTGGGAGCGTTTTCGCCGCTGGCGCGTGTATCGGGGACGATACGGACCTTCTTGGCCTGGAGGGAGAGGGTGACGATCTCGCCGCTGAACTCGTTGTTATCCGATTGCTGGAAGTTGCCGATGGTAGCCATTGTCGTTCTCCTGACTGGTTGCCGAAGCTGCCCTGTGCGGCCTCGATAGCGGTCGTGAGGCGACGATCGGGCCGACTGCATCCTGTGGACCGCAGTGCCAGCGGAGGACGGCGACAGCCGAGCTTGTTGTCCCGCGAGGAATGCGGCAAAGCCGCGGGGAAGAAGGTCGGCGAAGCCGTTGCAGGCAGAGGCCCGACCGGCGCCAGACCAGCCAGTAGAGAGGCCGTATAGGGAGGATTCAGCATCAGTCTCACGAGAACGACGCTGGTTGTCGGCCCTTCTGCCATGCATTCGGCACAAGCAGCGCGATCCCTACCGCCACATGAACCTGAGGTCTGAGCCCGTTCCTGATCCGCGCGTTTGCACGTATCAACCTCACATCCGGTCGCCGCTCGAGCGGCTGCACCATAATCCCGCCTGCGGCGGCAAGGGCTCAGGAGGACGAGACCAAGTTTGCTGCGTTACTACTTAGCTGCTGCGTTGGTCCACGCTGGAGGTTTCAGAACGATAAGCAAATAATAGGTGCGATCGATCATACCAACTAGTCTCGAGCTTCTGTCACGTGCTGCGAAAGTTCTTCGATCGTAGGCAGGTCCGTAACGCGCTGCCCTGCCCTGGTCGACTTCCGTTTGATGCCGAAGTGAGCAGGTAGTTCGTCTGCGCCCAACAATGACCATTTCGGGCCCAATCCACCATTCGCCATGGACGATTTTATTGCGGCGTTCGGCTAGAACTTTAGTGCGTTTGTAGATGTCGTCGGTCAGAGTTCCTAGCTCGGTGTCGTTGCTCAGAATCTTCATTGCCGAGCCGTACGCGATTGCCAGGCTTTCCGGAGAGATCGTTGCGATGGACAGGAGATTCGCTCCAAGGTCCCAGACCTTCAGACCTTGTGCCTGCAAAACGCAATTATAGCAGAATCGCAACCTCGTCGCGATCTGCTCGAACTCGACGACAAAAGTTCCGATGGCCAGTTAATGCGCTGACCAGTCGATGTCTCTCAATACTGCCATCGGTGGCTCCCTCATGGAAAGGCGAGACCAATGATGCAATTTGCCGACGCTGTAACCTCGCGACGGATCCGTGAGTAACGATAATCGTCACTCCCAGCTCTCAGGGCCCGTTTCGGCTGGAGCTAAAAGATCATGTGCACATCACTTTGAGTGATTGGACACAGATGGACATGTGAGGCCACTATCCTCGTCACCGGCCTGAGGAACACACATGCTATTCTCGTTTGATGCAACGTTGCGCAAGATGGCCGAACTGACAGTCGGGGAGCTGATCGCATTCGGCAATGAGACCCAAGAATTTGGCTTCGTCGTCGCTACCGGCCAACAGAATGCCGAGCCGCTAGTTGGAGTGCTGAAGTCCGCGGAGGAACCTCACCCTCTACTGCCGAGACCTTGGGGTGATCAAGCCTGCCTCAGCTTCGGAAACGACTGGGTGGTCGAGCCGATATTCGACCCATCTGTTTTCCCCGGAAACACCAGGTCCCGCCGTGCTGGCTGGCTCCGTTTGGCGCAATCGGGCTGGGCGATGAGCTTCGCAACTTCTCCGGTGGATTCGTCGGGGCGGCTTGCACTTGAGTGGCGTAAGATCGGCGGCGAAAGTGGGCAAATAACCGGGGTCGGCAACAATGCTGTTGGATTCACCAAATGGCGGATATGGGCGAACGACGAAAGCCGCCGCGATCCAAAATCATCGCCGCTCTTTGAATACGAGGCCGCAGCTCCTAAGCTGCGATAATTTGCGGCGCCAAACCAATCTGATCGAATAGTCGGATCACGTCCGGATTTGACCTGTCGCCGGCGCAGCCTCTCCAGCGCCTCCCATTCGCCGTGCAACACCATTTCCAAGGCTGGAAGGCTGATTTGGACGGATGCGCCCGGTCCACTCTGGCCCGATCCCATAGCGCTTTGCCCAGCGGCGAATGGTCCTGTCATCGCGGCCACCGTAGTCTGCTGCCGATTTGATCTCCCGTACTTCATCGGGCCGCATCAGCACGGATCGAGGGCGCACCCTGTTTCAGAGCCTCTTTTGGCAGGGAACGGGGCGATCAAGGCAGTCATCCAACCGCCCCTCGCATCTCCGACAAAAAGCGAGGAACCTTTGAGTTCCCGAAATAACGAAACGAGGGTTACATCATGGCTGGTTGTCGCTTGATTTTGGTGGCAACAAAGGTCATCGGATTAGGCCACCAACCCATTCCGAACAACCATTTGCCGCGATGGTGAGCGGACAGTTCATTGAGCTTCGGCCCATAAAATTGGGGATCGTGCAGATTGTGGGCGTCCTTCACGTCCTCGCGCCAATAGCACCGCAATCCATTTTGAACATCACTACGGTTCCGTCGCTCCTCCAAGCGCCCGCCGTGCGGGTGGCGGAGGAGTTGTGTGGCCTAGTGAGGGTTGAACGAATGCTTCGGGCAAGTTTGCATGCCAGCTCCGCCGATTGAACCAAGCCCGGAGATTCCATATCGACGCTAGGGTTGGACGCTCGCGCCAGCCGGAACCAACGGCGGCCACAAGCGGTTTACCAATCGAAGGGGCTGCAATGGATGCGGGATAATGGAATTTTTGGATATGGAACTGGCGAGAGCCCGACAGCGGCTCAACCGAGCGGAGCTTTCCCTTAAACGTGCGAATGAAATGCTGGATGAAAACTGCGGCGTCGGCATCAATATCGCGCTGTGCAGCAGGATACGAGCTGCGCAACGGGGCGTGGTGGAGGCCAGATCGCGGTTGACGAACATCGATCCCACCAGCGCTGACGGAGTTCGCACAGGTTGAACCATCCTGGCCGTGAAAGCCTTCCGATCCGCCGCGGCCTCATGTCGTCACGGCTAGTGCCTCAGACTGCGCAGCAATATGTGAGGTCCGGCCCCTCATTCGTCACGGCCCTCCGGCCAGCTCTTTGCGAGCGTAGGATCGGACAGCGGAACGAAAGGCGGATTCGCGAATTCTACCGCTAGACAATTGGAATTGTCGCCCATGAGGCTCGCGACCCTCCACCTTGAAACTGCGAGATACGGCGATGTATATCGCGCCGCCAGGCTCGCGCGACTGACGCGGCAAATGATCCGGCACATCAACCGCACTGACATCTCGGCTCAAAAAGTCGAGGAAGCGCTGGCTAGGTTGGCCGAAGTAAACGCGCCCATGGACCGGCTCATGCCGCATCAGTAAGGCCGCCACGCTAATGCCCGTCTCCGCATCGGCATGATGTGCGGCGGCTTGTTCGGTTACTGCATGTGGCGTTCCCTCCACATCCGTTTCGCGATGCGGGCGCTGATGATCTTGGCGATCGGGCGCTCGCTGCCCAGTCGAGTAGATCGAGCTGCGCTGGGTCACGATTTCGCTTCTTCGTGCTGCATCACTCCTCTTGTCCTTAATCGGTTGTTCTTTGCGCGACTTATGTAACATCGTGCCAGCGCCGTTCAACGCATCGTTGCCGCCACGGCCTCGGATGATGTCGGCGACATCGAAAGAGCCGAGCCGCCACGCGTCCGCGTCGCCAGCCTTCGAGATGCGGCCCTGGACGTCGTCGAAGTGCCGGACTGCCAAGGCCGCGAGGTCAGCCTGTGTAGGCCGCGACGTCGCACGAGCGGCGAAAGGGCGTTGGATCGTCGATCGCCGTGATGAATGAAAGCGCCGTCACCGGGCCGACACCTGGGATCGCCATGAAGCGCCGGCATGGTTCGCTTCGCGCCACCATTTTCACGACGAGATCGTGCAGCCGGCAATACTGTTTCCACAGCGCCGCGCGTGCCGACAGCATGGCGTCCATCAGCTCGGTCGATAGCGGATCATCCGCCTCAGCCGCGGGCACCGACTGTTCGAACGCACCGCGGCCGAACCTTGCCCAAGCGGATGCCGAACGACTTCAGCGAGTGGCGGATGGCATTTTCGAGGTCGAGGAACTTGGCCTTCAGATTGCGCCGTGGGTCAGCAAAAGCCGCGTTCAGTAGCAGCTTTCGGACTTGATGTAGGCCTGCCGGCCATCTGCCTGGAGACGCAACATGTGCGCGCCGCGATGTCGGCGCAGCGCAACAGACCGACAAGGCCGATGTCCTTGGCATCGCCCACATCATGCCAGGTCGAGGCATGAACCGCACCATCAAAGACGAGGCGGTCAAGCGCTTCCACAACGAAAGGCACGAACACCTGCGTCGGCATCTGGTCGACTTTGGCGGCAAACTCAAGACCTTCAAAGGCCTCACGCCCTACGAGTTCATCTGCAAGGCTTGGCACGAACAGCCTGAGCGTTTCACCCTCGACGGGCTCCACCAGGTGCCGAGACTAAACATCTAGTCCTCGCTCGATAGCACATTGCGCGCTGCATAGAGCTCGGCGATGAAATCGGTTGTCAGTGTCGAGTTGATGCCGTCTGGCGGGCGCAAAATCAGTGCTCGGAAATGGACGGCTGGCTCGAATGGCTTGGCGACGATGCCGTCGATCATGCGGTCGGCAATGACCGAAGGATTGACCAGACCGATACCCATGCCTTTGGCGGCAAGGATGGCGATGGTCAGACCGTAAGGTGTTTCGATCAAGATGCGCGGCCTTACGCGGTGTTCGGCAAAGATCCTGTTCATGGCGAGCCGCACCGTGTCTTCCGGCGACAGTGCCAGGAACGCCTCATCATCAAGGTCCGCAGGCGTGACAACGGGCTTGCGAGCCAACCGGTGGTTCTTCGGCATCACGCAGACAGCTCGCGGGGTGGTGAAGATGCTATGCAGCACGCCTGTCGTATCGATCTCGTCGGCAGCGAGACCGATGTCGAAACTGCCAGATGCCACCAGGTCGCGCACGACGTTGGACGTGCGCACCTGATAGCTGATGCGAACCTGTGGATGTTTGTTCGAGAAAGCCACGATGGCACGTGGCACCAGACCGTGGCCGAGTGCCGAGAGGCTGGCAACGCGTATCGTCCCCGTCCCAACTTCCTTGATCTGGGCCGCGCGCAGCCTGAGCCGATCCAGCCCCACCAGATTGGCCTTTACCTCGGTGTGGAAAAGTTCTCCTTCCCGCGTCGGCACCAGCCTGCCGCGGATACGGTCGAACAGATTGAATCCGAGCTCCGATTCCAGCTTCGTCAGAGAGCGACTTATCGCGGGCTGCGAAGTATCCAGCAGCGTCGCCGCTGCGCCGGCGCCACCCGTGATCATGATTGCGTTGAACACATCGATGTCGCGCGGGTTCATTGGCATTCCATATCAAAAGTGGATTACCTTTATCGCCACGGTCATAGATGGCAATGGGCGAGCCAGTTAAAGTCCGCCCATGACCCGACACGACGACACTTCACATATCCATCCTCCCAGGCGCTCGGAGGAGCCATTCAAGTCGTTGGCGATGCCAGTTGAACGCGCCTCCACGGTCGTCTTCGACGATTTGGACTCCTTCGAGCGCCGCGTCGAGCGACTGTACGATGGCTTCAGTTACGGACTTTACGGGACTCCGACCAGCCGCCAGTTGGAAGACCATATCGCTGCACTGGAAGGTGGATCTCGGGCGCTCGTCGTCCCTTCCGGAATGGCGGCCATAACGCTGACGACCATGGCCGTCTGCCATGGTGGCGATCGGGTTCTGATCCCGGAGACGTTCTATGGGCCGGCACGCGAAATGGCCGCCCGCCTTCTCGCTCCCCTTGGCATCGATACGGTGACCTACGACCCCAAGCTCGATGGAAGACTTTCAGCGTTAATCGATGGCAGGACGCAGCTGGTCTGGGTGGAATCGCCGGGTTCCGCGACCTTCGAGGTACAGGACGTGCCGGCAATCACGGCTGCGGCCCACGAGGCTGGCGCGCTTGTCGCGGTCGACAACACCTGGGCCTCACACTTGCTGTTCAAACCACTCAAGCATGGTGTCGACATCTCGATGCAGGCACTTTCTAAACATGCTGGCGGCCACGGCGACCTGCTGATGGGCTCGGTGGCGATGAACGACGAGACCTTGTTCCGGCGGTTAAAGGATACCGCGCGTTTTCTCGGTTACGGCGTTTCGCCGGAGGATTGCGCATTGTGCGAGCGTGGCTTGATGACCATGCCGGTGCGCATGCGCCAAGCCGACAGCACCGCCCAGAACATCATATCGTGGCTGTCGGAGCGTCCCGAGGTTGCGCAGATCCTGCATCCGAGTGAGCCCGACCATCCCGGCCACTCGACCTGGAAGCGTGACTTCGCCGGATCGGCAGGTGTCTTCTCGTTTGTGTTGGAGCCGGAACTAGCGCCCCACCAATCCGAGGCTCTGCGTCGCATGCGACTGTTCAGGCTAGGTGCAAGCTGGGGCGGGGTGCATTCGCTGATCTCCGTCAGTGATCCTCGAAAGGGCCGCAGTGGCCTCGACTGGCTGAAGCCTGGCCCAGTTTGGCGGCTCTCTATCGGCCTGGAGGCCGTCGGCGACCTTCTGGCCGATCTGTCACAGGCCTTCGAGCACTTTGCCGAAACGCGACGAACCACAGTTGGCGACGCCAAGGCTGCAGAATGACAACAACTTCAACGAAAGGGGAATGGATATGAAATGCGAAGGGCATAAATGGCTTGCCGCCTTAGCGATCGGGCTGGTCGGCCTGGCGTCAAGCGCGGGAGACGCGGCCGCGCAAAGCGTCGTCGAAAAGATAAAGGCACGCGGCTACGTCAGTTGCGGCGCGAGCCAGGGAGTGCCCGGTCTCTCTCGCCCCGACGAAAAGGGGTATTATCGCGGCTTCGATTCCGACATCTGTCGTACATTCGCGGTCGCCATTCTTGGGGACAAGGATAAGATCCGATACGTGCCGCTCAATGCTGCTCAGCGACTTCCTGCGCTGCAAACTGGAGAAATCGATATTCTGTCGCGCACGTCCACGATCACCTACACGCGCGATGCCGTGGTCCGTTTCGTCTGGATCAACCTCTATGACACGGATGGCATCCTCGTCCGCAAAGCGGACAAAATCACCGAGCCGAAGCTGCTCGACGGAAAGACAGTCTGCCTTCAAGGCGGCGGCAGCTTGACCGAGAAGGCGATCGAGGAAACCGAGGAGGAGTTCGGGATCTCGATGAAGAAGGTCTACTACGACTCGACCCTCCAGGCCCGCGATGCCTTCTTCGGCGGCCGCTGCGATTCCTACGTCACCGATGGAACCGCGGCAGCAGGGCAGCGTGCCTCGGTCGCAAAGAATCCTAACGATTACGACATCATCAAAGTCGGAAAGGCTGCCGAGCCCAATGGCGTGGCCATCGCGCGCGGCGATGAACAGCTCTTCGACATCGTTCGCTGGACGATAAACGCCCTGTTCTGGGCAGAGGCCAACAACATCACGTCGGAAAATATCGACGAAAAGCTCGCTGGGGGCAATTCGGAGGTCCAGCGAGTGCTGGGCAAGGAAGCCGGCTTCGGCAAGCCCCTCGGGCTGGATGACAATTGGGTCTACAACGTCATCAAGCAGACCGGCAATTACGCCCAGATTTGGGATCGCAATCTTGGCAAGGATAGCCCGCTCAAGGTCGAACGCGGCTTGAACGCCCTGTGGAAAGATGGCGGCCTGAACTACCCTTTCCCGTGGGATTGAGGCGCGTCGAGGGGAGCGCCTAGCGCTCTCCTCGCTTCCGATAGCGATGTGGATCCGAGGTCAGCATGTTGAGTGACGCCAAAATCAGATCAATCATCATTCAGGCCGCCTTGGCGACTGCTTTCCTGGCGTTCGCCGCGCTACTCGTCAGCACCACCTTCGCCAACCTTGAGGCGCGCGGTATCCCGATAGGCTTTGACTTCTTGTCCATGCCGTCCAGGATCGTCATCTCCGAGGCAATCCTCCCATACAAGTCGCGGGATCCGTACTACTGGGCCATTGTAGTCGGGCTGACCAACACAGTCTTCATTTCCACGCTGGTCATCGTCTTCTCGTCCATTCTCGGACTGATCGTGGGCATCACGCGGCTGAGCAGCAACCCACTGGCTGCGGGCACATGTCGCGTGTGGGTGGAACTGGCGCGCAATTCGCCCCCTATCGTCCTTCTGATCTTCCTGTATTCGCTATGGTGGAAAATGTTGCCGCCAGTCGGCGAGGCGCTCAACCCGCTGCCTGGCGTCTATGCTTCCATGCGCGGTTTCGTGGTCCCAGCCGTTGGCATCGACGTAGGCATGACCGGTCTCCTCATGGTCTTGTGCGCCATCGCGCTCGCTATCGCAGGCTGGATCGCAGTACGCAAAGGTTGGTCGCCGAAGGCTGTCGCGCCCAGTGTGCTGGCAGTTAGCGCCGCAGGAGTTTGGCTCGCTGACGCGCGGTTCACCATCGACTGGCCGGTCTTCACCGGCTCGAACTTTGAAGGCGGCAAAGAACTGACCCCGGAGCTCAGCACGATCCTCATCGGATTGACCCTCTACACAACGGGTTTCGTAGCAGAAATCGTGCGTGGCGGTGTCCTGTCGATCGGCCGCGGCCAGTGGGACGCTGGCCATTCGCTTGGCCTTCCGCGCGGCAAGATATTGCGCCTGATCGTCATCCCCCAGATGCTGCGGGCAATCGTGCCACCGCTCAACAGCCAGTACATCAACGTCGTCAAGAACTCGACCTTGGCAATTGCGGTTGGCTACCCGGATTTCCTTGCAGTCATGAATACAACCATCAGCAAGTCCAGCCACTCCATTGAAGGCGTCTTCATCATTCTCGGCGTCTATCTCGCCCTCAATCTCACCATGTCGGGCGTAGCCAACTGGTACAACCGCCGCATCGCCATCGTGGAGCGATAATCATGAAGGCCGTTTCTCTCCCGTTACCCGTCGAGCCCCTGGAGCGACGTGTTCGCTTCCCAGTCCTGCAGCGTACTGCCGGGCTCCTATTCGGTACGCCTCTCAACGCCGCATTGACGCTGGTGTTTGGCACTCTGCTGATGGTCACCGTCCCGCCAGTGCTGCACTGGCTCGTCATAGACGCAGTGCTGTTCGAACCCGACCCAAACGCCTGTCGTGCGGCGGCTGGAGCCTGCTGGAGTTTCGTATACGCCAAGTCCGGCCAGCTCCTGTTCGGCATCTATCCGATTGATGACCGCTGGCGTCCCGCCATTGTGTGCATACTCATCCTGGCGCTGCTGGGCTGGTCTGTTCGCCCGGCTAGCTGGAGACCCCGATTACTCGCGCTCTGGTTGGCAGCGTTCGCGTTGATCGTCTGGTTGATGGGTGGTGGCCTTGGCCTGGTCGAAGTCCCCACGTCCTTGTGGGGCGGACTTCCTGTAACGTTGATACTGACCGTCGTTGCCATCGGTGTCGCCTTTCCGGTCGGCATTCTGCTTGCGCTGGCCCGACGCTCTTCCATGACTGCGGTGCGGATCGGCGCGGTGGTACTGATTGAATCAGTGCGCGGCCTTCCCCTCTTGTCCATCCTGTTCGTGGCATCGATCATGATGCCGCTCTTCCTGCCGGAATCGCTGCTGCCCGACAAATTCGTGCGCGCGCTGGTTGCTCTGACCATTTTTGCGGCGGCCTATCTGGCCGAGGTCATCCGCGGCGGGCTTCAGGCTATCCCCAATGGGCAATACGAGGCCGCCGCCGCGCTCGGCCTTCCCTTCTGGCGCACCCAGTACCTCGTTGTCCTGCCACAGGCCATCCGCGTGGCCATCCCTGCACTAGCCAACACAATCATCGTCATGATCAAGAACACCAGTCTTGTCCTAGTCGTGGGCCTATTCGACTTGATCAGTTCCGGCAAGGCAGCGCTTGCGGATCCCGAATGGCCATCGCCGGCGGCCGAGACCTTCCTATTCATCGGCGCGATCTTCTTTGCGCTCTCCTTCTCCTTCGCCCGTTTCGCCGACTTCCTCGAACGGCGCGGTCCGACATCGCACTAGGAACAAGAACATGTTGTCTTCCACTCCTCGCACGCGACATGCTGAACCTGGATCTTCTACTGCCGAGACAGCTGCCGTCGAGATGATTGGCGTCAACAAGTGGTACGGGACCTTCCATGTCTTGAAGAACATCAATCTCACCGTTCGTCGCGGCGAAAAGCTGGTGATCTGTGGACCGTCTGGCTCTGGCAAGTCGACGATGATCCGTTGCGTCAACCGGTTGGAGGAGCATCAGAAAGGTCATATCGTCGTAGATGGCACTGAGCTAACGAACGATCTGAAGAAGATCGATGAAATCCGCCGCGACATCGGCATGGTGTTCCAGCATTTCAACCTCTTTCCGCATCTGACCGTGTTGGAAAATTTGACACTGGCGCCAATCTGGGTGCGTAGACTGCGGCGCAAGGAGGCTGAAGAGACAGCCATCCACTATCTCGAGCGCGTAGGGATTCTGGATCAGGCGCACAAATATCCGGGTCAGCTCTCTGGCGGCCAGCAGCAGCGCGTAGCCATTGCTCGCTCACTCTGCATGAACCCGAAAATTATGCTGTTCGACGAACCGACATCGGCACTTGATCCCGAAATGGTCAAGGAGGTGCTAGATACAATGGCGTCGTTGGCCGATGATGGCATGACAATGCTGTGCGTCACCCACGAGATGGGATTCGCCCGCCAGGTTGCGGACCGCGTTGTGTTCATGGACCAGGGCGAGATTGTCGAGACGAACACTCCGGTCGAGTTCTTCACAAGCCCGCTTCATGAACGCAGCAAGCTGTTTCTCAGCCAGATTCTGAATTAAGCAGTTGAACGCGTCTGCTTTGACGAGTTCAGTTCAACTACTCTGTCTCAATTTTGCTCGCATATACGCCTCTCGTCATGGGCGTCGAAGACCACTATCCGGGCGACTTCCCGTGGAATGTAGGCGGCTCACGGCGAGCGAGCAGCTTGTCAATCCGCCTTCCGTCCATATCGAGAATCTCGAAGCGCCAGCCCTCGTAGTCGAAGTGCTCACCAGCTTCCGGAAGATGCCCAAGCCGGGACAGGGCGAACCCGGCGATCGTGTGAAAATCACCCTCTGCCGCCCGTGATCGAAAGCCGAGGAGAGTGAAAGCATCGTGCGCCAGCATCATACCGTCGATCAGCAGGGAGCCGTCTTCACGCTCGACGACGTCGGGGTCCTCACCGTCCAGATCCGGAAGGTCGCCTGCGATGGCTTCGAGCAGATCGGTCTGGGTGACGATCCCCTCCAGAGCGCCATATTCGTCGATGACGATCGCCAGGCGCACCGGTGCCCTCTTGAACCGATCGAGAACGCGGAATATCGGCGTTCCTTCATGAACGATCACGGGGTCGCGGATGACCGCCATTGGATCGAGCGTTTTCCCGTCGAGCACTTGGTCGAGGAGATCCTTCTTCAGGATCATGCCGATTGGTTCATCGATCCCGCCACGGCCGACCAGAAGCTGCTCATGGCGACATTCACGGATGGTACGCAGAATCTCGTCTGGACTGTCCTCAGTGTCGATCCAGTCGATATCGCGCCGCGGCGTCATGATATCGGCGATGCGCCGATCGCCAATGTTGAAGACGCGCTCGACGAGCTCCTGCTGGGTCTGGTGAAGCAGCCCTGCCTCCTGGCTCGCCGCGACAAGCAGCTTCAGCTCTTCAGGCGAATGCAGGGACTCCTCGCCCGTCCCTGGCCGTAGCCCGCAGAGACGCAACACCAGATTGCCAAGACCGTTCAAAGCGAGGATCGCCGGCCTGAGCAGGAACAGGAACAGGCCTAGCGGCCGCACCACCCAGAGTGCCGTGCCCTCGCTACGCTGAAGCGCCAGGCTTTTCGGCGCCAACTCGCCCAGAACGATGTGGAGAGCAGTGATGATAATAAAAGCAATTGCGACGGCGACTGTATGGGATCCGGCGGTGGCAAGAGACCCCATCGCTCCAACCAGCAGTGGCTCGATCAGATGGGCGAGTGCAGGTTCGCCAACCCAGCCAAGCGCCAGCGACGAAATGGTGATACCCAGCTGGGTCGCGGCAAGATTGGCATCGAGACTCGCCAAGGCTCTTTGAAGCAGCCCGGCGTTCAAGCGCCCAGCGGTAGCAAGTTCGTCGACTCGGCTCCGCCTGACCGCCACCAACGCAAATTCGGCAGCGACAAAGAAGCCATTTGCGCCAACGAGTACGAGAACCAATAGAATTCCAAGAATGTCGCGTAGACTACCATCGTCCGCCGGCATGATATCCTCTGCTTAATCTCACTGGGGCCATCTCTGAAGCGTGTTTGGCGCTATGCGCAACCGCATTAGGCCAAGATCGTCAAACCGGAGCTGCTACCGCAGCGCCGGGGCCTGCTCAATCAAGGCTAGCAAACCCAAATTCGCGCTGCGAACTCGACCGAACAAAAGCCGGCCGACATCGACCGGCGGACGAGATCAGACAGAAGACGAGTTGGTCTTGTCGACCGAAGTCAATGGCAGCGCCATGGATAGATCGCCCTTGATCCAGTGATCGAGCAAAATCACCGCAATGCCCGCAAGTATGGCTAGCGCTATCATCCAAGCGATCTTTTGACGGTCGGTCACTCATGATCTCCCCAGGAGCTCACAACCCTCACGGCAATACGCAACCGGTATCGTCGGCTGAAGGCGAATCCAGTATGTTGCTCGCGGATTGCAATCCGTTCGGCAATTGAAGGACGCAAGGGCACACCTCACTAAGCCACACGCTCTGCGATGGCGAACGCCTGAAGATTCTTTGCCTTGCCGTGATAGCAGCGCGGTTTGAGTGCGACCACCGCCTTTATCCTCGCTAGACTTGCGGCGCATTCGTCGCGACCCTCACCTTGTCGCCCATCTCTTTTGCTGTCGCCAGCGCTTTGGCCTTGTCCTTGGTCGTCAACACTTGGCGCCAGTGCGGTGCCTCGACACGCTCACAACGTAGGTCGTCGCAGGCGGCTCGTCGGTCATGCGCCCAACTCTGTTTCGCCCAAATGCAGAGTTGGGTCCGGAGTTTCTTGGAGATTGGGTTCTAGTCGCATGGTCCCTTTTTCCAAAACGGCGTTAAGGAGACGTGATTTGCCAAACGGCTACGCCGGCTAGAACAATTCCGGCAGCGCCTTCGATCGTCCGCGAAATGGCATCGAACAGGCGTGGCCGGCTATCGAAAAAATGCACCAGGCGCTCCCGAAACAGGATCGACAGCACCGCAACGCAAGACAGCGTCAGCGCCACGCCGGCCATCATGGTGATTGCGAAAAGAATGCCGGCCACCGGAACGCCCCGGGATATCGCAAAGGTCATCACAAAAAGCGTCAGCGGACAGGGGATCAAGCCAGCCATCACCCCAACCGCCTCGCCCTCATGCTTGTGGTGATGGCCGTGGCTCAATGCGCGCCAGAGCATCCAGATGCCAATCAGCCCGAGCAGGCCCCGACTGATGTCTTCCAGTAGTGGGGCACGGCCGACACTGCCCAGGGCAATCGATACCAACGGCAACGAGAGCGCCGCGATCAGTACCGCGATCGTCACATGCGTGAAGGAAAGTGTCAGCGATACCAGAAGCCCACGCCGGACACTGGCATCCGATCCGGCAAGATAAGTCGCCAGCACGGCTTTGCTATGGCCCGGCGTCAGCGCGTGCGCCGCACCGAACAGAATGCCCATGGGCAGAAAGGCCGTGAAGGCCAGCCAATCGCCGCCGGCCGAAAGCAGTTTGATCTGCTCGGCAAGCGCCAGGTAGATCGTGCGCTGGAACTCGACCAGCACCTGGAACATGGCCATCGAACCGGCTCCGCTTCAGCCGCAGGTCAGTTCGAGGCGAGTCGCGAAAATCTTGCCGAGATCGGTCCCCGTCGGGTCACTAAAGAACGCGTCTGTCAGGCTCTTCTGGTTCTGCGCGATGGCCGTGTCCGGATCTGGACGCACGACCGCGCGTGAGCAGCCTTCAGGCAGGCCAGCCACAGCAATCTTGTCGTCGTCGGTAAAATCGATCGCCGTGTAGAAGGTCGGATCGTATACGCCGATGCTGACTTTTCCAGCTAGGGCCAAAGGGTCCTTCGGCTGCGTTTCGAACTGGACGACGAGTTGATCTTTTTCATAGCTGACGCTGAAATTCGGCGGTGGCGCCATAGTCACGTCCTTGCCGTTCAAGGTCACCATCTGAAAATAGTTGTACTCGGCCAGCGACGCATGGATGGTGAGAGCGACTTCATCGAGTTCCTTTGCATCAAGGACAAGGTCGGAATTCTTGTCGAATTCCATCAGCACGGTGCTGGAAAAGAGGTCGTCGAAACGCCAGAGATGCCGAAGCGATTTGACCGTGTGGTCTGGACCAACGGTCAGGTCCAGCTTCGCTTCGGCAAACACATGCGGATGGGCGTTCGCCGCCGCGGCGGAAGCGAGCAACAGCGACGCGCCTGATACTATGCCCATCAGCTGCATTTTTCGCTCACATTTCGCTCGTCGATTCCAGATCAGGTGGGACACCTGCCATTGCAAGCGGGCCGAAATGGGACATACAAGAACAGGTCGTCATGCAACTAGCGTCTGAGCATGATCACGACGCCTGGCCTGGCTGGTCCTTTTTCACCGTTGCGCAAATGTAATTCAGGTTCTTGGTTCCGACGGCGCCGATATCGCTGACCTGGAAACCGCTCTCAGTCAATATCGAGGCGACCGAATGCATATCGACGTGACCATGCTTGTGGAGACTGGGCAATCTGGACTTGCGCACGGGCCTGCCGAAATCGATGAGCAACAGCCGGCCTGGTGGCTTCAAGACGCGTGCCGCCTCGCGGATGAAGGCCGATCGAACGGGCTTCGACAGGTGATGCAGCATCAGCGTGCCGACGACGATGTCGAATTGCGCGTCCTTGAAGGGAAGCTGCTGCGCCGTCCCGTTGACGAAAGTCAGATCGAGACCGGACCGTTCGGCCTTGGCGCGCGCCCGCTCGATCATTTCGGCCGACGCATCGACGCCGGTGACGCTTCCGTCCGAACCGACCAGCCGCTTCGCGGCAATGGCAAGGGTTCCCGTTCCACAGGCCACATCGAGCATCGCTTCGCCGGGCTGGAGCTTTGCCGGGCGAAGCATGAGCTCGCGAAACCGGCCCTCGCGGCCAAAGGTCAGAACGCGCGCAAGCAAGTCATAGGCCGCCGCCCTGTGCAGGACGATGCCGATGCCTCTGTCGCTCGCGCTCTGCGCAGCGTTGCCGACCAGCCCCCTGTGACGCAGGCTGCCCCACAGCGCCAATCCCGCGATCACCGCAAGGACGAGGCCGTGGAATGCCGCCGTCCAGGCGCCGGCCTGAACATAGCCCATGCCCAATTTGGCGAGGACGAGAAAGCCGGCGACCAGCGACAGCTTGGCAAGCAGGGCCAAGGCTATCACCCTCTTGCGCGAATGCGGTCCATTGCCGGCGTGATGATCAGATGAGTGCATGTCCGGCGACCTTCTGCTTCATTGCGGCGTGCCCAACCCAATTTGAGCTCCTGGACTTGGCGTATCATAATGGACACAATGTCTGGAAATGCTGTTGTCGGACACCGGACCGCCGAATGTCCGAAACCGGGCACTGCAGAAGGCCATGGCCATGAAAATAGAACGCGCGGGCGAGCGGAACACGATCGATCGACGCGTCGCGCGGACGCGCGGCCTGCTGCAGGACGCGCTCATCGCCCTGATCCCGGAGCAGGGATATGCCGCCATCACGGTCGATGACATTTGCCAGCGGGCCAATGTTGGCAGGTCGACCTTCTATACCCACTATGCCGACAAGGATGCTCTGCGCAGCGCAACCATCGAGGCGCATCTGCGGTCGATAGGCCGCAGGCGCGAGGCGGCAAGTCAAGAAACAGATAGCCGCCTGTTCGAGTTCAGCCTGCCCATGTTCGAGCACGCTCATGCATTCCGACCGCTTCACCACGCATTGCTTGCAAGCAGCGGCGATACGATCCACGACGAATTGCGTGAGCGTATCCGGCGAGCCGTCCGGGAAGAATTCGTCGAGAAACGGATCGGCGATCGCGGCATGCCTGCCGAATTCGCCATTCAGTTCATCGCCGGCGCATTTCTTGCGGTCCTCGCCTGGTGGGTCGCCACCGACATGAACCTTTCACCGGCACAGGCCGACGAGCTGTTCCAGAGGATGGCGGGAAAAGGCATCGGAGCCTGATTAGTCGTCGGCTATCGAGCTCGCAATGATCGAATTGGCTCGCTCCGTGCCGACCGGCGATGTTAAATGGACGAGCTGTTTTCGATTGCCTGCAATCAATATGTAGAGTTTGGAGAGATGAGTCCCGGCCCGGTCCTCGCCGATCTTTTCGGCGTCCGTCCGGGCGAAGAAGCGTTGCTCAAATATTGCGCGGTCGACGTCGAACAGTCTGATGGAACAGGTCTGCACGGCCTTGCCGTTCAAGGTGCCTTTGGTCACCGCGATTATGGTTCCGGCAGGTAGATCATTGCCAGTCACAGCCCACCCCTGAAAGGCATCCTCGTCATCGACTGGAGCAAGCGCTGCGTCACCGGATAGCGGTGTCCATCCACGCGCTTTCGCCACAGCGGCGGTTCGCTCGAAATCGGGGCCATGGGCAAGACAGGTTTGGTGAAAAGTTTCTAGCCCCAGATCGACATTGTCGGCATACACCGGTGTCGATATCATGCAGACGCCTGCGAGCGCAAAAGCGAAGAGAACTCTCGACATATCTGTTACACCTCGCGCTGAAGAGCGAGCACCGGTACGAATAAGATGGAGCCATTGGCACGCTGGTCAAGCGGACGCTTTGGTGCCGATGCCGAATGTGCAGCTGATCAAGATTTACGGCGCTTCGCCGGACCGCGCCAAGGGCAGCTACAGGCCCTGCCGATTGCCCCAGCGTCAAGAGGAGCCGTATCGAAGGCGCCCCCGATATAACCGCACGTCAGCACGTCACAAGTTGCGCGAATAGTCCTCAAGATGCGCATGGGCAATTTCATGTGCCTGACTATGCGTTTTCGAAAGAGATCGATAACCTTGTGCGAAAAAAGGCAGTTGTCCCGATTTGACCGCATGCCCAATGGTTAAAAATCGTCTGGAACCGTTCCACTGGTCATGCATTATGGCCATAGCGGTCGATTTCTCAGGAATGTAGCCGCTCCCATTGAAAGCCCGCCCGTGGTCGCTACCGTGGCGGGCTTTTGAATTGATGCACTACTCGTCGGCAGAACGCGCACCTGCAGAATAACAGGGGCGCGCGGCTCATGCTGTCTCGGCATTCTGCGGGTTGCTACGGCCCATCTCGTCGTTCCTCTGGCGGGCGAACCTTGCGAAACATCGCAAGCAGAAGCATATCGTAGACAATCTTCAAGGCGCCGGCGATCAGCAGCGGCCAACCGAAACCGGACATTGCGAGCAGCGAGCCGGCAAGCATCGGGCTGACGGCAGCCGCGAGGCTGCGCGGGACGGCGGTGACACTCGCGGCTGCGGCCCGCTCACCAGGCGATACCACGGCCATGACGTAGGAGGTGCGGGTCGGTACGTCCATCTGCGACAAAGCGCTCCTGATCAGCAGAAGCACGATAACGGGACCGAGGCTCGGCATAAAGGGGATGAGCAAAAGGCAAAGACTGGATGGCAGGTGTGTGAATACCATCGTGTTCACCAGCCCGATCCGTTTAGAGATTTGCACGGCCACCAGATACGACCCAGCCGAAAGAATACCCGTCAAGAAGAAGATTGCGCCCGTCGCGGCGAGCGATAGGCCAAAGCGTTGGTACAGCCACAGAGCCAACAACGACTGGACTACGAAGCCGCCGGCAAAAGCGTCAAGGCTGAAAAGCGCAGCAAGGGTGAGGACGATGGTTCGAGACTTGCGCAATGGCTCTGCTGGCGCTGCGCTCGCCCCGACAGACTCGTCCGGCAGCCGCCGATACAGGAGCAACGCTCCGAGTCCCAGAAAGGCATAAAGCAGGAAGGCGATCTGGAGAGCTTGCTTGATGTCCAGGCCGACAATCTGGCGGAGTAGGTCGGGGGCTCCGGCCGCAAGAGCACCGACCGCCCCTACAAGTGAGCCGACAAGGCTGTAGCGTGCAAAGAGCGCGGTGCGGTCGCGGTCAGTGACACTATGGGCAAGTTGCGCATGCTCCAGCGGCAGAAACACACTGACGTCGCCCGAGGATGGGTTCAACGTTCCCACGAATGCGACAAGGAGCAGCGGCCAGAAATCCTGAACCAACGCGAAGGCGCTCCCCGTGACGACCATCAGGACGGCAGCTGCGATCAGCGGGGAGCGGCGAGAGAAATGGTGTGCGACAAACCCGACGGTCAAAGTGAGTGCTGCTGAACCAGCGAGCGTCGCTGTGGCGAGAACCCCGATCCTGAAAGGGCTGAAACCAAGTGTGGCCAAATAGGCGGGAAGCAGAAGACTGACGAGTCCGTCGCCGAATGCCCTCAATCCCCTGGACGTCAACAGAAGGGCGGCTGCCGGCCTGGCACCGGCAGGCAGCAGCGAAAACCTCTGTTGGGCTAAAGGTTCGCGCGAAGCATTCGTCGGCGTCTGGGCTGCCAGGTATGCCTCCTGCCGCAAAGTGGTTGCGCCTATGGCACTGCTTAAATCGATCCCGTGGCAACGCCATAAAGCACGCCCAGGACGGAGCATGTCGCGAGCACGGGGATCATGCCGATCTTGAAACGAAACACGGCCAGCAGCGCACCGACTGTCAGCACCAGCGACGGCAGGTTGACGGAGCTGAATACCGGCACATCCACCGTCGTGCCCAGCCAGCTGACCTCACGCAGTTCGCGGAACAGCACATGAAGCGCGAACCATACTGCCAGGTTCAGGATCACACCGACCACCGCCGCCGTGATCGCAGACAGCGCTGCCGACAGGGCCTTGTTGCTGCGCATCGTCTCCATGAACGGCGCGCCGAGGAATATCCACAGGAAGCACGGGACGAAGGTTACCCACGTCGTCAGCAGACCGCCGAGTGTTCCGGCGACCAGCGGGCTGAGCATTCCTGGCGCCCGGTACGCGCCCATGAAACCGACGAACTGGGTGACCATGATCAGCGGACCGGGCGTGGTCTCGGCCATGCCGAGGCCGTCCAGCATTTCTCCCGGCTTGAGCCAGCCGTAGTGCTCGACGCCTTGCTGAGCGACATAGGCGAGCACTGCATAGGCGCCGCCGAAAGTGACCATCGCCATTTTCGAGAAGAAGATCGCGATGTCGGTGAAGACATTGCCTTGCCCAAGAAACACCAGAAGTGCCAGGACCGGCACGAGCCACAGCAGCAGACACACCGCTGCGATCTTCAGCGACCAACTGACGGATGGCCGGGTATGCGCAGGCACCCCTTCGCCAAGCGCCGTATCAACGTCGGCAACCTGCTTGCCGCCGACCTTGCCATGTCCGTTGCCCGACTGGAATGCAGCCCACCCTGCCCGTCCCCCGACGTAACCGATCACACCCGCAGCCAGGATGACCAGCGGGAATGGCGCGTGGAAGAAGAACAGAGCGGTGAAGGCCGCCGCCGCAAGCCCGATCATGGCATTGTTCTTGAGCGCCCGTCTGCCGATCCGCAACACCGCTTCGAGCACGATGGCAAGGACCGCCGCCTTCAAGCCAAAGAAGAGGGCCTGAACTGCTCCGACATTGCCCAAGATTGCATAGATCCAGCTCAACGCCATGATGGCGATCGCACCAGGCAGCACGAACAGGATACCGGCGACTAGGCCGCCTCTGGTCTTGTGCATGAGCCAGCCGATGTAGATGGCAAGCTGTTGTGCCTCCGGCCCGGGCAGCAGCGTGCAGTAATTGAGCGCATGCAGGAACCTGGTCTCGCCGATCCAGCGTTTTTCCTCGACGATGATGCGGTGCATCATGGCGATCTGACCCGCCGGGCCGCCGAAGCTGAGCGCGGCCACACGCGCCCACACCCGCGTGGCCTCAGCGAACGAAATGCCATGGCCGGGCGTGTCGTCTGGTCGGTTCGGTGCTGTCACGGTGCTCTCTGCATTGGCCATGATTAGTTCCTCGGATCAGCCGCGCTTCGAGCGGAAATATCGGTAGAGGTTGTCGAACACCGAAGCGCCCTCGGCGATCCGTTGCTCGTCCCCCGCGTTTGCCATGGTGATGCCGGCGATCAGGCTGGCGATGCCGGTAGTTTCCTCGCGATTGAACTTGGCGTCCTTGAGATCAATATCGTGGACGACCTCGGCGATGGCCTGCAAAGCCGTATCCGTAATGCCGGCGCGACCCAGCAGCACCTCGAAGCTGCAGCGGTCGCCTTCATGGGTGATTTCGCCCTCGAACATGTCGAAGCGCAATTCGCCCTCCTTTGGCACGTATCCCTTGCCAGCGACGAAGCGGATTGTTGCATCGGCATCGATGAAGCGACGGATCAGCCAGCTGCAGGCGATACGATCGACATGCACGTCCCGGCGCGTGACCCAGGTCCGGCCCTTGAGCTCACCCGGCTCGGCCGCCTTCTTCGGTTCCTTTGTCATGGCGTCGTCCTCTAGAAGCTGTGCCTCGAGCTCGGCGATCAGTCCCTCGGCGCTGAGGCGACCGCTGGCGCCGAAAAAGTCGATTGTCACGACGTCGGCGAGCCGCTTGCGCAAACGGCCGAGCTGCGAACGCGCTTCCGCCTGTCTTTCCGATGGCGCGTCGGATTTGATCGCTGCGGCCAGATCGCGCGCTTCTTTGACGATCTCCGCATAGTCGGCGTCACGGGCTGCGTCGAAGAGCGCGCGGACCTGGGTGTCGGACAAACCATCTACGAGGCGCGCCTCGCACATCATCGCCTCGCCGCCGCCAGCGACGATCTCCTTGAGGAGCCATTCGAAATCCTCCTGCATCTCGGCATTGGCCGGCAGGGCGTAAACGGTGCTTTTGACTGCGACCGCGCCGATGCCTTGCAAGCGTCGCCAGATCTTCACCCGGAAGTAGGCGGGTTTGCTTGGCAGCTGATGGATCAGGAGCAGCCAGCGCTGCTCCTGCAATTGCCCCTCACTCATAAGTGAACCGTATCACGAACAAAGCCAAATGCAACACTTGTATCATTTTACATTCGGGCATAGCGTTCGCCTCCTCACGGATGGCCGTGCCGCAGAGTGGGGGAAACCGATGCCACACCAGATCATGCCGTTGCCGTTCAAGCCGCCTCGCCTTGTCGGCCTTTCCGAGCGGCTGTTGGCAAGCCACTACGAAAACAACTATGGCGGTGCCGTTCGTCGCCTCAACGCCATCGAACAGCGGCTCGACGGGCTCGACTGGGGCGCGGCGCCAGTTTTCGACATCAACGGTCTGAAACGCGAGGAACTGGTCGCCGCCAATTCAGCGATCCTGCACGAAATCTATTTCGACGGACTCGGTGGCTCCGGCGATGCCGGAGGCGATCTCGCTGCGGCACTGGAGCGCGACTTCGGCAGCGTAGCCTCCTGGCGCGCCAAGTTCATGGCCTGTGCCAAGGCACAGGCCGGAGGCTCGGGATGGACCCTGCTGACCTGGTCGGAGCGGCGCGACCGACTGATGATCCAATGGGCGGCGGACCACACCAACTGTCTTGCCGGCGGCATGCCGATCCTTGCGCTCGACATGTACGAGCATGCCTACCACATGGATTTCGGCACCAAGGCCGGCGCCTATGTTGATGCCTTCATGAAGAACATCCATTGGGAACGGGTCGCTGCCCGCCACCGCCGGGCCGTCGCGCAGCGAGATCCTTCAACAGGATCGGCATCGGACGACGCGGTTCCAGCGATTGCGCCGGAGGAACTGCGGGCGCGCCTCGATCAAGGAGAAGATCTCGTGGTGCTGGACGTCTGCCTTGCCGAGGATCTGGCAAAGCGCGGCGACATGCTGCCGGGGGCCAAGCTCCGCGCGCCCGAGAAGATCGTCGATTGGGCGGATGAACTGCCGAAGGACAGGCCAGTCATCGTCTATTGCCTCTACGGCTTCCAGGTCAGCGGCGACGCCGTCGCCGAACTGCGCCGTCGCGGCGTCGACGCAAGTGCGCTTTCGGGCGGCATTGCCGCCTGGCATGCGATCGGCGCGCGCACTGTCCCTCTGATAGTCAACGAAAGGATTGCGCCATGAAATGGGTTACCCGCGAACGTCCGGTCATCGACCGCATTGCCTGCCCCTGGCTGATTGCGCGCTTCATCGACAAGGAACCTGAGTTCCTCTTCGTGCCGCCCGATCAGGTGATCCGCGTCGCCCAGGAAACGGGTGCGACGCCTTACGACGTGCCCGGCGTCGAATTCACCCATGTCGGCGACGGCTGCAGTTTCGACACCTTCGTTTCCAAAAATGGGCTCGAGCGCGACCCGGCGATCGTAACCATTGCCGCGATCGTACGCGGCGCCGACACGGACCGGCACGATCTCACGCCACAGTCGGCAGGGTTGCTGGCGATCTCCATGGGTCTGCGGGACCTGACGCCCGACGACCACGAGGTGCTGAAGCACGGCTTCGTCATCTATGACGCGCTCTACGCGTGGGCTTCGGGCCGCAAGGCGGAAACGCATAGCTGGCCACCCGCCATCAAGCCGGCGGCCGCATGACGAATTGGGCAATGGGGGCAGATCACAAGGAGAAATCCCATGCATGCAAAACTCGTGACCGGAGCAATGCTGATCGCGATGTCGGCGCTGCTCCAACCGGCATCGGCGGCACCCGATTGGCAAACAATCGCTAAGGCGCTCGGCAAATCCGGAACCGAGACGCCTGATGGCGTCTACCGGGTCGGGCTGCCGCGAACGGACCTGAAGGTTTCGCTCGACGGCGTGGCCCTGAAACCCGGATTTGCGCTTGGAGGCTGGATTGCGTTCGAACCCATGGGAGATCAGGCAATGGTTATGGGCGACATCGTTCTGACGCAGGACGAGGTGAGCCCGGTCATGGAGAAGCTTGAAGAAAGCGGGATCGAGATCACTGCGGTACACAACCACTTGCTGCGCGCGGAGCCGATGACACTCTACATGCACGTCTTCGGCCAGGGCGACCCGGTTACGCTCGCCACAGCGCTTCATGCCGGATTGGCGCTGAGCAAAA